>JBBSAA010000235.1:0-4117 GCA_038252715.1 Lysobacterales bacterium
GGCCGCGGTAGTCAGCGGCAGGCAATGCGCCGTCATGACGCCGGCGATCGGTCTCAGCGGCTCATGAAGTTGTTCCGACGCCTTCTCGACCGAGGCCAATCGCAGTGCGGCGCTGGTGAAATCGTCGGTCCCGAGGCGATCTGTCATTCTTACACGCACTGGATTGAGATCCACGTAGGCCATCGCAGCCAGGATCGCCCGATCATCGAGCAGACGTTGGCATTTGTAGCGGCCCTCCCAGAAACGACCCTTGCACGAGTCCTCCCGGTTCGCACGACGGGCCAAGGGCTCGGCCAGGCACCGCATGAACCACGACAAGGACGCCAAGCGGCGGCGGCAGGTGGTCAGCTGCTCCGGGCGCGAGAGCAAGCGCTCGCGCTTCGCGGCATCGTCCGTAGCCTCGCCGGTGCGTGAAGGAAAGACGTTGACCCAGCGCTCGGCGATCTCGTCGTCCGACCAACGTTCAACCACGGACGGTTCGATTCGCAGCACTACGTGCAGGTGATTAGACATCACCGCGTACCCGTGCAAAGACACACCGAACTGCGCAGACAGATGCAGCAGGCGTTGTTCGACCCAGTCCTTGCGGTGCACGAACGATTGGCCCGAATAGCGATCGACGCCGCAAAGAAAGGCGCGCCGCACGCAACGCTGGACGCAATGCACAGTCAAGGCCGTATCGTCGGGCACCAGATGCTGGCGGGCGTGGGTCATGGCGAAAGGATGCCGGCATGCAAGCAACAGGACAGTAGGAATTGTCGCAGGCAAGCGTCAGAAACTTTGGGTAAAGTGAGTGTCCTTAGACCCCTGACCCCTAGACTCTTCCTTAGACTCTAGACTCTAGTCCGATCAGAATATTGATTACGGCAACTTTAAGGAGTGGTATCGGCCATGATGAAGATAATGCTATGGGGTTTTTTCTTTGCAACCGTGTTCGGATGCACTTCAACCCGCGCGGTCAACGCTGAGCAGGAGGAGTTTGATCCGGCCAAGAGTACGCCAGGTGAGTTTCTGGCAAGTTTGTGCGATGTATCGAAGCCGTCACGCTGGGTGGCGATCGACGATTCCGTTCGTGGCTGGGTCACAGAGGGCGACATCCCTAATCTCATTGCTTCGCTCGATTCGAATCGGCCGTGTAGGCCCGTCATTAAGGACATCAGCTCCTATCGTCCACCGTCGTCGACTGAAGGCGACGAAGCCGCTTTGATAATTCAGAGCTTTCGAGACGGGTTTTATCCAAATCAACTGCACTCTAGGGTGTATTCGAAAGTCGAAAAGGACGAGATTCGAACGTGGTGGCGGCGCTTCACCGCGGCGAAGCGTTTTAATCAATCAACGGGAAGAACTAAGAAGAACTAAGGACACCCACTTTTCATAAAAGCAAAGCACAGGACACCCACTTTACCCATCTCCCCCGACACGCGCTTACGTTTCTCCCTACCCTAATATTCGGCGCGAACGTTCAAGCTACCTGAAAGCACAGGACACCCGACGTCCCTCCGGTTTTGAGTAGCAGCTCAATTTAGAGTCCAATCCCGCCTGACCAACGGATTGAACGTGAAGAAACGTCTTTCCGAAGAACCCATCGCGGCTGTTTGTTGTAACAA
This sequence comes from Lysobacterales bacterium, assembly GCA_038252715.1. Lineage (GTDB taxonomy): Bacteria > Pseudomonadota > Gammaproteobacteria > Xanthomonadales > Xanthomonadaceae > Arenimonas. Next base: position 1,608 of record JBBSAA010000235.1, read on the forward strand.
GAGCCAGCTCGCATTCGACAATCTCTTTGCACGAGCCGGTGACTGCCGCGGGTCGCCAGCAAGCTGGCTCCTACATAAGCTTAGCCCTGCCGCTGGTAATACACTTCTTCGTACGGCTGCACGACGACCCAGCCTACGCCTTGGAATTTGAGTTGGATGCTTTCGCCCGAGCCGCGGCCGAGCAAGGTGCCTAAGGTGATGTCGGCGACGACTTCCGGCGTCAATCCACCCGACCACGCCACCGTCGCGTTCGGATCGGTGAATACCGGCCCGCCCTGCGCGGTTACGGGCAAGGTCAGCGGCTCGTAGTGCGAGGTGATCGCAACGATGCCGTTGCCGCTCAAGCGCATATTGAACAAACCACCTGACATCATGCCGGCCATGCGCCGCATCATCGTGATGTCGGACTGGATTCCGTCTTCATACGCGAGCACGTCGTTGCCATTAACGAAGATGGTGTCGCCGGCAAGGCGCAGCAGGGTGATCTTCTTGCCCGAGTCGGCCACATACACGCGCCCCTGCCCTTCCATCTTCATCAGCTGCATGCCTTCGCCGCTGAGTGCTTTTTTGAGCAGGTTACCCAAGCCTTGTTCCATCATGCCTTGGCGCACGAATTTGACTGCGCCTTGGTAGGCCACCATTGAACCAGACTTGGCCCAAACACGCCCGTTAAGCTTTACTTCCAGCAAATGCGAGCTTTCCAGCTCGAAGGCATCGCCGCTGAGATCTTTCTGCACGGACGCGGCGAGGAATTCTTGGACGGATTTGATGGGCATGGAGTGACCTTTGGATTCCAAACAGAGAGCGCAACGTTTTTGAAACGCAATGCGCTTGAGCGCGCGTTATTGCTTCGGCAAGAACAACAGCGGATCCACCGGCTTCCCGTTGCGGCGAATCTCGAAATGCAGCATGTCGCGGATGGCGCCGGTGCGGCCCATTTCGGCGATCGCTTCGCCGGCCTTGACCTTGGTGCCTTCTGCGACGAGGCGTCGGCGGTTGTGCGCGTACGCCGACAGCCATTCGTCCGAATGTTTGACGATGATCAGCTCGCCGTAACCCACCAAGCCCGCGCCGGAATACACGACGACGCCATCGGCGGCAGCGGTCACGGCTTGCCCCGCTTTGCCGGCGATATTGATGCCCTGCTGGGTTTGGTCGCCGGACACGTAACGACCGATGATTTCGCCCCGGGTTGGCCAGCGCCAGCTCGGCGCGCCGGCAATTGGCGCGGTGGGTTTTTCAACTACTGGGGCACCGACGACGGGCGCATCGGGAATGACAACGGGAACGGGGACGCCAACGGGGACGGGCACCGTGGGTGTTGCCACAGGCACGACCGGCGTCGCTGGTTTCAACACCGGCGGAGTGACGGTTGCGGTCGGCGTCGGTGTTGGCGTCGTCGCCACGGGTGCAGAAGGCACGGATTCGAACGGCGTCGGTCCCGACGTTTGCGGCTTGGTGACCGGGGCTGGCGTCGTAGCGGCAACCGTGTCTGGCCGATCAATCGGGGCGAGCTCCGGCGGCTCAGCCAACACCAGCGGCTGTCCAACCTGGATTGCGTATGGCTCGCCCAGCCCATTCCAATCGGCGACCGCGTGATAGTTCAGGCCGAAGCGCGTGGCAATGCCATACAGCGTATCGCCGGGCTTGACGACATAGGTCTCACCACGCGGAATGGGCTGCACCGGCGGGCGCGGCGGCGCTTCCCGAACCGATGAAGACGCCGATGGTTGGCGAACGTCGTCTGGGTAGTAGTCGCGCACAACGCGCGCGCTGGTGCACGCAGACAGCTGCGCGGCGGCGGCCAAGAAGAGAGTAAAACGCGTCAGGTTCATCGGCATATGCGGCAATTCAAGCACGATTCGCCGAACAATTCACGCGCCATGGCCGCGCAAGTACAGCCACACCACGACGCCAACCAGCAAAACCAGCGCGCTCCAGCCGATCGGCTCGATGTATTGGCGCAGCTTCGCCTCCGCTTTTTCGCCGCCCAAGCGAATAGCGGCGGCGACCAAGAACACGCGCTTGCCGCGACCAATCAGCGCGCCGAAAAAGAACGGCAGCAAGGGCATGCCGACCGCACCCGAGGCCAAGGTGAAAATCTTGAAAGGGATCGGGGTGAACCCGGCGATGACCAGCAACAAGAACCCATTCGCCGCCGCCTGCTGCTTGATGCCTTCAAATTGCGCGGCATAACCCATTTTTTCGATGAAGGGCGTCGCCATCCCGATGGCGTAATAGCCGATGGCATAGCCAATGAACATGCCCATCAGCGAACCCAGCAAACTAATCGAAGCGAACCGCCAGCCGCGTTTGGGCTGCGCCAAGCACATCGGCGCCAACATCAGCTCTGGCATCACCGGGAAGAAAATCGCCTCGATGAAGCTCAGTCCGTACAGCAGCCACGGCGCCTTGGGATGCTTGGACCAGACGATGGCGCGGTCGTAGAGGGGTTGGAAGATTTTCAAGCACATTTCCCCGAAGCTGCCAGCACTTCAACTTTACATACA
>JBBSAA010000236.1:0-4113 GCA_038252715.1 Lysobacterales bacterium
ATTGGGCGCTGGCCTCGCGCTTGCAGTGGGTTCAATTGAGCGCTGGGCAACTGAATGATGGATCCCAGCGTTGGCTGGGATGACGAGGTCTATTTTTTGTTAGGTAGTTTTTAGAGGGCCCACGCCCGCATCATCAGCGCTAAATCCCACACCTCCCTAGCCAAATCCACCACGACCCTAGCCAAATCCACCACAACCCAAACCAAATCTCTCGCGATCAGAGCGAAAGCACTCACGATCAGAGCGAAAGCTCCCACGATCAGAGCGAAAGCTCTCGCGATCAGAGCGAAAGCACTCGCGACCAGAGTGAAAGCTCCCACGATCAGAGCCAAGGCGTGCTTATCCAGACTTAAAGCGCGAACTCCCAGGGCAAATACCCGCGTCTTCCGTGCTACCTCCGCGCGTTCGGCGCCACGCCCTTTAAAAAAGTTCGTCATCCCAGCGAACGCTGGGATCCATGCCTCTACGGCGGGAAGCACGGGTAAATGGCGCCCTTTAGCAGCGAAGCTGGCAGTGCTCGTCAGGATGGCGCCGCGCCCACCCAGCCTCGACTCGGCATCGTCGCCACGCGGTCGGACTAGTCAAAGGTCTTTGCGGCCATCCCGCTGATGACGAAATTTCGATAGCATCGTATAGATCTTGATACGCGCGCGGTTAAGCCCGCCGAGCGGTTCATGCTCGGGCAGGGCGTGGCCGGGGGAGAAGGATAGTGATTCAGCCAGTTCGTCGCGCTGGCGAGTGCGGAATTTTTGTTTGGATATCGTCACCGTGGCGACCTTGATGAAGGGCGACTTCTTTTCGCTCCATTCCACCGCCGCGTCCTCGATAGGCATGCCCTCGGCCTGCAGCTGCACGCAGAAATCGAAGCTGGCCTCGTGTTTGGATAGGTGCGACTGCAGCGCGTCGCGCAAATAGTTGGCGCCTTTCAGAGCGGGCAGGGTGCTGCGATGGCTAGAAGTAGGAATCAGCGAGTACTTCACCGCATGCGCTGCGCCAAATCGGTAGGGGGTGGTGCTCCAATAGCGGATATCGAGATGCGAACTGGGGCGGATGCGCAGGCCAGCCAAGCCAATCAGGGCAAAAACCTTGCCGGTCAGCAGGAATTTTGCCCCTAGCAGTAGTGGATTGCTTTCGATCGTGTAGTAGACGGCATCCCGAAATTTCGCCACCGTGCCCAGCGGCATCACGGGCGTGCTGAGCAGGACGAAATCCTGCCCGAAGGCGACTTCGTCGGCGCCTTTGCCACGCGCCGACATCAGCTTGATGGCGAAGCCGCGGGCGTCAGCGACGGCATCGGACTGCGGCTTGCCGCTGGAGTTCGACAGCCGCAGCCAGCAATCAAATCGGCGCGGCTTGGCGAAAATACCGACTTGTAGTTTGCGCGGCAGGTCGGGTTCGATGGTAAACACGCCGCGCAGCAGCCCCACGGCCTTGGGATGGGCGTCGCGCAGGGTGCTGCCCTGGGCGTAGTCGCGTTCCATCTTGCGACGCAGGATGTCAATCATCTCGTCGGTGTTCGCGTCCTCATTGGGTTCGCGGACTTCGATGGGCTTGCTCATAAGATGTCTGCGGTTCGCCGGAGGGGATGCGGCATCATTGCAGAAACCGGCGACAGTCGCCTCGGTGAGATTGCTCGCTTATCGTCGGGTCAATCGCGGCCACATCCAAGCAAGCAACAACCATGCGGGCACCAAGGCAGTGGCATGCCATAGCAGGGTGGTTTGCGGTGTAGTGGATACGTCAAACAAGGCCGCGCCCTGCAGGCCGGCGTAGAGCGCCGCCACCAGCAGCAATTCGAAGGGCCGAGGATTTCTGCAGGCCGCGCCGAGCGCCAAACCCCAACTCGCCAAGGAGGCGGCGATGACGATTAGCGCGAACGCACCCATTGGTTGCCCCGCGAGAAGTCGTAGAAAGGCCGGCGTGCTGAGCACAAATACCAGCAATAGCCCGCTTAAAAAGCGAGCTGTCAGCAATCGCCGCACGATGCCCGGGGCGGCAAAGATCATGCCGCCGGTGCCGTGTTCCACTTCCCGCAATACACTACGCGCCAGGATGTCGAGCGGCAGCAGCCACGCCAGTAAAAGTCCCATCTGCATCAATTTTGGTGCGCCGAATACCTGCAGTCCGAGCGCAATCAGCGCTGTCAGCCACCACCACCAGCGCCGCTGTCGTAGCGCGATTTGAAGTTCGGCAGCCATCAAAATTCCTAGGCGCGACCGTGCCAGCGGTGCGAGCAGGACATCCAGCCAGCGTAGCCGGCGCCCCGCCGTCGAGCGCTGTTTCGCCGAGGCCGAGGTGCGCGCTGCCGCCCGATCCAGAAAGGGCGCGGCAAGCAACACGCCGGTGATTGCCCCGAGTAGCCACAGCGCGCGGCCAAGGATATCCATGCCGCGTACCTGCCAATGCGTCCACTCGAAACGCACCAGCGGTTGGGTGCTGACTTGGCTGCCGATACTGAACCCGGCTTTGCGCGGCTGACCGGCAGGCTGCGGCAAGTTGCGATCAATATCGCGGGCAATGACGACCAAGCCGTTCGGATCGCTGCGCCAGTTGTCGAGCACCGCCTTGCGGTCCGTCGATTCCATGCCTGCTAGCGAGACGGAGGTGATGGTGACCCAAAGGATGAAGAACAAGACGTTGCCCGCCGTCTTACGCAGCCACGGTACCAAATCGAACCACACCGCCAGCATCGCGGTGACCGCCAAACCCGGAAGGCTCAGCAACAGCGTTGGCTTAACCAACTCGAGCAGGTTGATGTGGTGGTCTTCGCCGCGCAGCCATTGCGCAACCAGCCCGACAACGAGACCTGCTGCCATGAGGATGATGAAAATGACCAAGTGGCTGGCCCATTTCGCCAACAGATAGCCGCCGCGTGTCATCGGCGTGGCAACCAGCAACTGCCAGACCCGAGTATCAATATCGCGCACCAAATTACCGCGCACGACGTAGAAGCCGATCAAACTCAGGAAGGTGCAAAACTCTAGCGCCATTACCAGGCCGATCCACGCGCTGGAGTAGTAGCCACGCTGGTGCCCGCCGTTGACCGAGACGGTCGTGTAGCCGGCGTCGGCGGGCGGGAAACACCACCAGGCGGCGAACATCACTGCCGCCAAGACGACCCAAAATCGCGGGCTGCGCGTGCGCTCGCGTAAGTCGGCCAACAAGATGGCAAGGAAACGCGAGAGCGCGGCCATCAGTGCGCAGCCGGTGTCTTGGCCAGTAGCCAGGTGTAGGCATCTTCCAGGCCAGGCGTAATCCGCTGCGCGTCGGTTTGTGGCGACTCGTCGGCGATCACGCGAACGCGGATGCCCTCGGGCCGGCGCAGCGAGGCGCAGACTGTGTAGTTCGCGCGCACAGCCGACAACTCGGCGGCCGCGACCGTCCACTCCCATACGTGGCCATCTGCCATTGCAATCAGTTGCTCTGGCATTCCGTGGAAGCGCAGCCGACCGCCGTCCATGACCGTCAATGCAGTGGCGCTGGCTTCAATATCGGAGACGATGTGGGTGGACAGGATCACCAAGCGTTGTCCGGCCAAATCGGTCAGCAGGTGTCGGAAGCGGAGGCGTTCTTCCGGGTCGAGTCCGACCGTCGGCTCATCCACGATCAACAGGCGTGGATCGTTGAGCAGGGCCTGGGCGATGCCGACGCGTTGCCGCATGCCGCCGGAAAACTCGCCCAATCGGCGCTCGGCGACGTCGGCAAGCCCAACCTGAGTCAGGCATTGGTCAACGCGATCGCGCGCCGTTGCGCCGGACAGGCCTTTGACCGCAGCAAGGAAAGCGAGGAATTCGCGCGCGCTGAGCGAAGGATAGACACCGAAATCCTGCGGCAGGTAGCCCAGTCCAGCGCGCAGCGCGTTCGGGTTGCGGGCGATGTCCACGCCATTCCATGTCACCTGGCCGCGGCTGGGCGTGGTGAGTGTGGCCAGGATTCGCATCAGGGTGGACTTGCCCGCCCCGTTCGGACCCAGCAGGCCCATGATGCCGGGCCCGAGGTCGAGACTGAGGTCGGAAACCGCCGTGTGACCGCCTGGGTAGTTGTAAGACACTGATTTAAGTGAAAGTTCGCAGGCTGTCATGAGGTTCCGATCTGGGCTCGCAGACGGGGCTC
>JBBSAA010000237.1:0-4110 GCA_038252715.1 Lysobacterales bacterium
GTCTATTACATGGAAGACCTCAACGATTACCAAGGCTTTACCGATGCCGTCACCGAAGCCTGCCGCGCACAGCATATTCCGGCCGACACTGCAGTGGCCGAATACGCCCCCGGGCAGTTCGAGATCAACCTCAAGCATCGCAAGGACGCCCTGCTTGCCTGCGACGATGCGATCTTGCTCAAGCGCGTGATCAAGTCCGCCGCCGCCGATGAGGGACTACTGGCAAGCTTCATGGCCAAGCCTTTCGTCGACCAGGCCGGCAGTGGCACCCATATCCATGTGAGCGTGCTGGACCAAGCGGGCCGAAATATCTTTTCAGGCACGCCGGACGCGCCCGCGGATGCGCTGCGCCATGGCGTGTACGGGCTGCAGCAGGCGTCTAAAGACTGCATGTTGATGTTTGCGCCCCATGCCAACAGCTATCGCCGGTTTGTTCTCAACGCGTTCGTGCCGCTCAATGACTGCTGGGGATTCAATAACCGTACCGTTGCGATGCGCATCCCGCACAGCGATCCGGACAACACCCGCATCGAACACCGAATTGCTGGCGCGGACGCCAATCCCTACCTCGTGACCGCGGCCGTGCTCGCCGGCATCCTCGACGGCCTAGAACGCAAAGGCGATCCAGGCCCGCCGATCGTCGGCAATGCCTACGCGCAGACCGAGCCACGGCAGCTGTTCTGGCGCGACACGATCAATGACTTCATGGCAAGCGATTTCGTTGCAACCGTTTTCGGCAGCGAGTTCCGGCACATCTACGGCCAGCAGAAGCTCAAGGAAATGCGCAGTTTTTATACCGAAGTTACGACGCTTGAGATCGAGTGGTATTTGCGGCAAGTGTGACTTTCCCTAACCGGCTCGGAAGAGTAAATCGTCATCCGAGCCAAAGCTCGGATCCAGTTTCCTTCGCGAGCTAACCCAAGGATCCCAGCGTTCGCTGGGATGACGACGTTGGTTGGCGGCTCGTCACCGACTTCATGACATGAGCAAGCACCCCGTGACCTCGACTCATATTCCCTCCTACTACACCCTCAGCGCCCCACCCGTCCCCGCCCAATTCGCGCTGGCCGGACGCGTACGCGCCGATGTATGCATCGTTGGCGCCGGCCTGACCGGCTTGTCGACGGCCATTGAGCTGGCGCAAGCCGGCTATCAGGTCGTGGTACTTGAGGCGGAACGGATTGGCTGGGGCGCGTCGGGGCGCAGTGGTGGCCAGGCAATTTTTGGGTACGGCTGTGACCAAGCTAAAATTACCGCCCTGATCGGACTAGACGATTCCCGCAAGCTCTTTGACTGGTCGTTAGAGGGCATGCGCATGCTGCGCGAGCGCCGTGAGAAATTCGCCATCGACTGCGACTGGCGCGATGGCCACGCGCATGTGCCGATCAAGCCAAGGCAGGTGGACGAACTCAAGCACTGGCAGCACGACCTGGCGGACAATTTCGGGTACGCCGTTGACTGGTGGGGTCGCGACCAGATGCGCGCAACATTAGCGAGCGACCGCTATCTCGGCGCGCTCTATGACGGCAACAGCGGCCACCTGCATCCGCTGAAATACACGCAAGGCCTCGCTCAAGCGGCGCTGTCGTTGGGGGTGCACATCTTCGAGCAGTCGAAGGTCACGTCACTGACCCGCGGTGACAAGCCGGTATTGCGTACCGCGTCCGGCGAGGTCGTCTGCGATTTTGCCGTACTGGCCGGCAACGCCTACATCAAGGGCCTAGCGCCCGAGCTGGACAGCAAGATCATGCCGGTGGGCACCTATATCGGCGCGACGACGCCGTTGGGCGAAGACCGGGCGAAAGCCTTGATCGGCAACGACATGGCCGTCGCCGATATCAACTGGGCCTTGGACTATTTCCGCCTCAGCGCTGACCACCGACTGCTGTTCGGCGGCCGCGCTAGCTATTCCACGTTGCCGCCGCCGAACTTGGCGGGCACGATGCGCCGGCGCATGACGCGCGTGTTCCCGCAGTTGGCGGATGTCTCGTTCGAGCATGTTTGGGGCGGCTTCGTTGATATCAGTCTCAATCGCGCGCCGCATTGGGGCCGACTGGGCGACAACCTCTATTTTGCGCAGGGCTTTTCGGGCCATGGCATCGCCAATACCGGCCTCGCTGGCCGTCTCATCGCCGAGTCGATACGCGGTCAATCCGAACGCTTGGACGTATTCGCCAAGATTACGCACCTGCCCTTCCCGGGTGGGCGCACGTTCCGCACCCCGATGCTCGTGGCGGCTATGAGCTGGTACAAGCTGCGCGACGCACTATTCTGATTCAAGTCAGCACTGGCGCTGTTTAGTCAGGCAGTTCCGAGCGACTCCCGTTCAAGGCTATGCTGGCTGCAGTTTCCTTTCGTAAAATCGTACGCATGCCGCCACTGCGGATTTTCGGACTGACCGTCGCGGCGATGTTGGCATTTGCCGCCAACTCGCTGCTGTGTCGCGCCGCGTTACGTGATACCTCAATGGACCCAGCGACGTTTACGCTGTTGCGGCTGGCGTCGGGGGCGGTCGTGCTGTGGGCCGTGGTGAAGATCCGGAACAGGTCGTCGCCTGCCGTGCCAATCGGTGGCAGCTGGGGCTCTGCGCTGGCGCTGTTCGGCTACGCTTCCGCGTTTTCACTGGCCTATGCGTCACTGTCGGCCGGCACTGGCGCGCTCCTGTTGTTCGGCGCTGTACAAGTGACGATGGTATGCGGTGGCTTGCACACCGGCGAACGACCGACGCTATGGCAGGCCTCGGGCTTGGCGCTGGCCTTCGTCGGCTTGATCGTCTTGGTTTTACCCGGACTCAACGCGCCGCCATGGCAAGGTGCGGCGCTTATGCTCCTGGCTGGAACCGCTTGGGGAATTTATTCGCTGCGCGGGCGCGGCATCGCAGACGCCAGCGCGGCGACGGCGGGCAATTTTCTGCGCGCAACGCCAATGGCCCTAGCCTTGAGCGTGAGCATGCTTGGATCGCTAAGCTACGACCTGCGCGGCGTCATCTACGCCATTGCCTCAGGTGCACTCGCTTCGGGACTGGGCTATGCGGTTTGGTACACGGCCTTGCGCGGATTGCGCGCCACGAGTGCGGCCTCGGTGCAGTTGAGCGTGCCGATTATCGCTGCCCTCGGTGGGATTGTTTTCCTCAATGAATCCCCTAGCTTGCGGCTGGTGATCTCGGCTCTCGCGATCTTGGGCGGCATCGCCCTTGTGTTATTTCGGCCGGTTAGATGAGATTTATATTCTCCTACTGAAAAATTTGATGTTCATTAAACCGCAATGGTAAACGGTGCCGGGATTCGTTCCAGTGTCCGCACCCCACCTAACTTATCCGCAAGGGTCTAACCAGTAGCGCAGCGCACGACTGCATCGACCGTGACGCCTTGCCTGCTGCTTGGGGAACGGCTTACGGAACGGCCTGCTGCGGCTTCGGGGGCTGGACATAATGGGCCGGCTGTTCTTCGCGCATCACGAAGATTCCATCTAGGTATTGGCTCCACTGGGCCGTCTTAGGCTGGTCGTAATTGATTGCACGGGCGCTGATCGCGCCCAGCGCATTCATTGCCTTGGCATCCAAAAACGTTGCATCCGTTGAGGCATCGGCGAGGGTCAATGCTTCCAGTGAATCGGGAGCGGCCTGTACCAATTGGATAGGCGCCTTGCCGCGATGGCCATAACGTCCCGACAGCGCCGTGAAGCCGATGGCGGCGGCGCGGTCGCCAAAGTTCAAATGAACATAGTGTCCGAGTGGAATCTGTCCAGCCATCATCGGATCAAGCGTCTTTGCCGCATGCACGGACGCGCACCAGACCAACACTTTGGCGCCCTTAGGCAGGCGATTGAGCTGCCATTGGAAATTCTCGAACATCTGGCGATCACGAAGATTGAAAATATTTTCATCGGTCATTTCAAGATACTTCGCAAAATTGTTGGCCATGACGCTTTGCACCGGGTCCATGGCCACACCGGCCTTGGCTCGTTCCGCTATTGCGGCCTGGATATCACCGGCACAGTCGCGCAGTCTGGTTTTTGCGGCATCGTCATAGGGCGAGGCCTCGTCGTATCGCCAATTGGTCAATGCGGAGATTGCCGACTCGCATACTTGCCGACGATCGCCGTGCAGGA
>JBBSAA010000238.1:0-4103 GCA_038252715.1 Lysobacterales bacterium
CTGCGGCCCCACGTCGACCACGTTCACCGTGACGATCGCCGCGGTGCTGCGCACCTTGACGGTGACCAGCGGCAACGCCCAAACCGCACCCACCGGTTCGACCTTACCCGCGCCGCTCGTGGCGACTGCACAGGACAATGGCGTCAATGCACCCGGCATCCTCGTCAATTGGGCTGCCACCGGCGGCGCGACGCCCAGCGCGGCGAGCAGCTTAACCAACGCGGCTGGCCAGGCATCGATCAACGTCACGCTCGGCCCAACCCCAGGGCCGGTGACCGTCACCGGCACCCGTGCCGACGACGGGACGGCGATTGCGATTTTCACCGTCAATGGCACGCTGACTCGCACGCTGACCATTGTTAGCGGCAACAATCAGACCGGCGCGCCAGGCACGGTGCTGCCGACGCCGCTGTCGGTCGAAGCGCGTAACAATGGCGTCGTCATTGGCGGCACTGGCATCAACTACACCGTGATTACCGGCACCGGCACGATGACGCCGCCGGCGACCACCACCAACGGCGCGGGCATTGCCAACAGCACGCTGACGCTGGGTGCGGCCGCGGGCACGGTGGTGGTGCGCGTTGCACGCCAAGATGACCTGACGGTGTTTGTCGACTTCACGATGAGCGCCGGCAAGTTGGCGCAACTTCCGGGGCTCACACAGTCCGGTTTCGCGGTCGCGGTAGCGATCGACAAGTTCTGTCCCGGCCTCGGCACGGGGCCCAGCAGCGATCCGAACGTCAACGACCTGCGTCTGCGCTGCAATGAACTGATCTCGGCCATTGGCAGCGACCCCGCCGGTGTCCGCGCCGCGCTCGAAGAGCTGTTCGCCGATGTCGCCTTGGTCCAGTCCTCGTCGGGCTTGTTGGCTGCACAGGCGCAGTTCGACAACATCAAGGCGCGCATCGCCGCCTTGCGCAGCGGCACGCGCGGCATCAGCTTCGGCGGCTTGGCACTCAACAACGGCCGCACGTCGGCCCCGGTCGGCACGCTGTTCGACAGTTTGCTGGCGGAAGGAACCTCGAAAGAAGTAGGTACCGAGTTCCAACGCTGGGGCTTCTTCGCGGCGGGCACGATAGGGCGCGGCGATGCCGAGCGCGGCATCATCAACCCGGCGTACGATTTCGACATCAAAGGCTTGACCGCCGGCGTCGACTACCGCCATTCCGACAAATGGATCTTCGGCGGCACCCTCGGCTACACCCGTCAAAACAACAGCCTGACCGACGCCGAGGGCACGCTCAACACCCATGGCTGGAGCATTTCGGGCTACACCACCTACTACCAGAGCAATAGCTGGTATTCGGACGCCGTGCTCAGCTACGGCAGCAATAGCTACGAGATGGAGCGCCGGCTCAAGTACTCGTTCAGCCTGCCCGGCAGCCTCACGACCACCGTGGACCAGCGCTCCAGTGCTGACTCCAGCGGCACCAGCCTGAGCTTTGCTGGCAGTTTTGGTCGGGATTTCAACCACGGCGCCTGGGGCTTCGGACCGTACGCGCGGTTTATGTATACCAAGCTCAATTTCGACGCGACGACCGAACGGATGTTGCCCGGATCGCCCGGTAGCGGTCTCGCCCTGGTCATCCAAACCCGCGATGTCACCTCGGTCAGCAGTGTCCTCGGCGGCAAGTTGACCTATGTCCACAGCACCAATTGGGGCGTGCTGATCCCGCACTTACAGGCCGAGTGGCAGCACGAGTTCAAGGACGACCCGTCGCAGGTGGAGGCGCATTTCCTCTACGATCCCAGCGCAACACCGTTCACAATCACCGGCGACAAGCTCGACACCGACTTCTTCCGGATCGGCTTGGGTCTGTCAATGGTGCTGACCAAGGGTCGCTCGGGCTTCTTCTATTACGAGAAGATGATTGGCCGGGACGGCATCAGCCAGGACAATCTGGCGCTGGGTTTGCGTATCGAGTTCTAAACCTGAATGATGGCGGACACACGCGTGCAGGGGATCATCGGATGATCGAGTTCGGCCACCTCAGCCATGTCGGCCTCCGACGTGAGTTGAATGAGGACACCTATTACGGCGACGCCGAGCTGGGCCTGTGGCTGGTCGCGGACGGCATGGGCGGCCACGAGTTCGGCGAGGTCGCCAGCGCCCTCGCCCGCGACGCCGTGGTCCGCGAAGTTCGCGCTGGCAAGCCGCTCAAGGACGCGATCCGCAGCGCCGATGAAGACATCATCCGGCAGTCGCGCCGTCGCGCCGAAAGCCTGCCAATGGGCACCACCATGGTTGCGCTGCGATTGGACGAGAACCGCTTTGAACTGGCTTGGGTCGGTGACAGCCGCGCCTACCTGTGGAACGGCGCGCTGCGCCAACTGTCTTCCGATCACAGCTACGTCCAAGAATTGATTGACCAAGGCGCGATTACCGCCGAGCAAGCGCGCACGCACCCGCATCGCAATGTCGTGACCCAGGCACTGGGCGTGACCGACCCCGACAACCTGAAGGTCGAAACCATTTCGGGCGAACTGCGTCCGGGCTTCCAGATCCTGCTGTGCAGCGACGGACTGACTGAAGAGGTAAACGACGCCACCATTGGCTCCTTGCTTGCGCAGGCAGAATTGTCGGCGCAGGAGTGTGTCGACCACCTCGTTTCGGCCGCGCTCGACGGCGGCGGCTCAGATAACGTCACCGTGGTGCTATTGCGGCGTGTTTAGTCGCGCGCTGCTCGTGTAGGAGCGGCGAAAGACCGCGACAGCTAGCTCACCGCGCTTGAAACGACCGGTCGCGGGCTTACGCCGCTCCTACAGGGATGCGTGTTAGTTTCTTCCACGTTTCAAATCGCGCTGCTCGTGTAGGAGCGGCGTAAGACCGCGACAGCTCCATCCGGCTGCGACAGTGCGGTTCGTGCGAATTTTGCGGGCGAAATTTCTAAGGGGACGATCTTTCTCCCTCGCTAATAAGAACACCAACGATCAGCCCCCTAAGTCGGCTAACGACAGCTTTGCCTCTTCACCCGCACCGAGCGCAATCGCCTCCCTATAAAACGCCTTCGCCTTACTGCGATCGCGCATGACCGCATCATAAAAGTGTCCGAGCTCCAATGCGATTTCTGGGTCTCGTGGCGCTAGATCGCGGGCCGACAGGAAACTCACCGCGGCGTCTTCGAGCGCAAAGCCCGGCACATCCGCCAACTGAATTAAGCGCCCTCGCATGATCCATAGCGAACACGTGGGACTAATGGCGAGCGCGGCATCGACGTGCGTCAGCGCAGCTTCGAACGATAGCGTTCCGGAGAGGATGCCAGCTTTTATTTTCTGTTCGAACATGGGGCGTTCTGGGCATTCCCGGGTGATCAAATATTTCTCGTGGCGACCTACATCGCCATCGTTTTTAACTCGCCAACGTTCAATTCGTGCTGCTAGTGTGGGAGCGGCGTACGAACGCGACAAGATTTTCGCGGCGCGATTTCCGGCAATGAATGAGGCGATGCGGCTTTCGTTTCCACCGCCTTAGAAACGGTCGCGGGCTTACGCCGCTCCTACAAAACGGATACCACTACTCCGCTGGCTTTGGCGGCAGCGTCGGCTTCTCACCGGCTTCGCCGAGGCCCGAGGCTTCGTTGAGCTTGATCAGCGTTTCGTCGCCCTGATCAATGGTCAGGCCGATACGCGCCGTGCGGCCGCAGTCGGACCACATTTCCTTCGCGCACATCTGGTAGCTCATGTATCCGTAGTACGCAACGATAGCGGCGACACCAGCTTTCGCCTGGGCGTTCGCCGGTTCCCCGGCCAGCACCTTGCGATACAGTCCGAGCGCGCTGTCGTCATCGGGAAAGGTCAGATGGCGCCCCGGGTTCTCGCTGCCGGTGCCATCTTTCAGGTATGCATCAGCCTGGGCAAGCAGGTTGTCGCGGTCCTCAGTGCTGAGCACCTCGACCGGCGGCCTCGTCGGGAAACTCGTGCTGAGCGCGCCATTCGTCCCGACGGGCGTCACGTCGACGACGGTGCCTGCAGTTGCCGGTGCCGGCACGGCGGCGTCGCCACTGAACTGGCGCCAGGTCAAACCACCGCCCACGAGCAATACGCCGCCAATCACTGCCGGTAGCAACCAACGGCGCGGTTCGCCTTCCTGCGCGAGGTTGACC
>JBBSAA010000239.1:0-4083 GCA_038252715.1 Lysobacterales bacterium
ACTTTTACGAGCATGCCGCGACCAAGGTCGATGATGCAGCGCTGAAGACGCTGTTCACTCGAATCGCGGCCTCGAAGGCAGCCATTGTCCAGGGTCTGTCGGCAGAGATTCGCGCCGAAGGCGACAAGCCGACGCAGTCCGGCACCTTGGTTGGCGAAATGAACAAGCTATACGGCGGTATCCGCGCGCTCGTCGGCAATAAGGACTATGCGTACGTGGCGCAGTTAGAAGAGTCCGAGGACCGGATGTTGAAAGCCTTCAACGCGGCGATTGCTGACAAGGACACGTCGGCGCTGGCCCTAGGCGTACTGAACCGCCTTGCACCGGAAGTGCGTGCGTGCCACAACTTGATGCGTGATCGCAAGCTGGCCTTGAAAAAGGCGGCTTGACCTCACGGTTACCTCAAAAAGAAACCGGCCGCTGATGCGGCCGGTTTTTTCTTGCGTGAGGCATTCAGTCAAAGCTCCGCGGGGCGGGCTGGAATTGCCAGAAGCATTTTTGTCGACGTGGATTCAGTAGCCAAAGATGCGCGAAATGAAGCCGGTGCTGATCTGTATCAACACATAGTCATTGCGATCGCGATACGGCTGTACCCAGCGATAGCCGCGCGGTGGGGCATAGAGCCGGTGCGCGCGATAGTCGTTGACGTAATACGGTTGGCCCCAATACGCACGCGGCAGGTGCTCACCGCGGCGCCAGGCATGGCGCTGCTGGCCTACATGGCGGCCATTGTCGTGGCGATCCCCGTAACGTGAGTCGTAGCGATTGTCATGACGGCCGTCGTGGCGGTCATCCCGGCGATCTTCCCTACGATCTTCGCGATGGTCGGAGCGACGATCATTGTCGCGGCCATGCTTGTCCGGAGCCGGCGCAGCAAAGGTGGCCGCTGACGAAAGCAAAAGCGCAGTAGCGGTGGCAGCAAGCAAGAAACGTTTCATGGGCAACTCCAAGTGGGACCACGAGCCGATGCTAGGTCTTTGAACCTGAACCGAGCATGGGTGTTTGCCCCGGCCCGGTGGCGACGTTCAGATTCGCGATGCCGTCACGCGCTGCCGCTGACCCTTGATGACGTCGCGCAAGCGAACGCGGTTGACCGTGAGATGGCAGATGGCCATCGTTAGCCATTCTTTCGAAGGATTTCCCAATGACCACCACCCTCATTACCGGCGCCAACCGAGGCATCGGCTTGGCCCTGACCGAACAGCTCGTGGCCCGCGGCGAGACGGTGATTGCAGTCTGCCGCCAGAGCAGTCCGGCGCTGGACGCCACGGGTGCGCGGGTCGAGTCCGGCCTGGATGTCACCGACGATGCGGCGTTGTCTTCGCTCGTGCAGCGGCTGGCCGGACAGCGTTTGGACACGGTGATCCTCAATGCCGGCATCCTGCACGTGGAGTCGCTAGACGCATTGGACGCCGATGCCTTTGATCGAATCCGCGAGCAATTCGAGGTCAACACGCTCGGCCCCCTGCGCGTTGCGCGATCCGTGCTTGATCGACTGGGCAAGGGCTCGAAGATCGGCATCATTACCAGCCGCATGGGCTCGATGGCCGACAACAGCTCTGGTGGTTACTACGGCTACCGGGCGTCGAAGGCGGCAGTCAATGCGGTTGGCAAGTCGCTGGCGATGGATCTCGCGCCGCGTGGGATTGCCGTGTTCCTGCTGCACCCTGGCTACGTCGCCAGCGACATGACCGGCGGCAACGGCGACGTCAGTACCGCCGAATCCGCGGCGGGTTTGATCGCGCGACTTGATGCCTTGACCTTGGCCGATACCGGCACGTTCTGGCACGCGAACGGGCAGGCGCTGGCTTGGTAGTAGGCCTCGTTGCAGGGTTACGCTGGATGATCCGTTCCGGCTTTCGGACAGGGCTAGACAGTAGCTCCCCTGTCGCCGCGCAAAGTCTGCCTCCTTGCAAGGGCGACGGCAGTCGGTTCTATTTCAGGGGTGCCGCATCGGAACGAATTAGTTTGTCCGTGGGATAACCTGCCGCCGCGGCCTCACTGATCAACTTATCGAGCAGTGCCGGGGCCATGCTCGGTTCGCGCGACAATATCCACAAATACTTCTTGTCGGGCCCGCCCACCATCGCCCAGCGATAGTCTGGATCGAGCGCAATCACCCAATAGTCGGCCCAAACAAACGGCGCCCAAGATAACCAGCCGGGCGCAAACCGCACTTTTAGCTGGCCGGGCTTGCCACGGACCGGTTTGGCAACGCCGATAGATTCATCGCGACTGCCGTCTTTTGTGCGACAAGCATTGCGCACTTCAATGCGACCGTCCGGCTGCGAGGTATAGCGGGCGGTGACATCGCCGACGCACTTGCGTTGAAAAAACATCGGCAGGCGGGCGACTTCGTGCCACTCGCCGCTGTAACGCTGCAGGTCAAGCTGAGGTACGGGCTCATTAACCCGGTGTGCTGCAGCGGAAGCGAATGCGGCGATCAGCAAGAGTGGCGCGGCGAATACGAGGGATTTCATTTCGTACTCCTTTGAAAGGGGCCACATGGTCATCCCGGCACCGGTGAGAGTGGCGTGACTGAGTAGCGACGCAACAGCTGAAGCAGCCGCGCTAAAACGCCTTGTGGTAGCCAAACAAGAAGCCGCCGCCGGGCAAGGCGCTGATGATCAGAGGCGTCTTGCGGTGGTGCGAATACAGCCCGAAACCAACACCCACCGCGGCACCGACCAGGACATCGCTCTGCCAATGGCCGTGCACTTTCACCCGAGCGACCGCGTCATACGCAGGCAGCGCAGCCAATGCGATCACCCAAGGATGGTCGGCGTGGTACTCGGCAATGAACGGAGTGACGATGGCGCTGATCTCCGCCACTTCACCACTGGGGAAACTTTGGTGCCCGTGGCCTTTGAAAAAGTCGTTGGGATTCGAAGACTCGCTTGGGCGCTCACGTGAAAAACCATATTTCATCACCGTGGTCGTGCCCGCGCTGAGCAACATGGCATCCATGGATTGGTCAAAGGTGTGACCCAAGCGGGAATCACTGTCTAGGAATATCGCTCCACCGATCACGGTCAAAGCGCCGCCGACGGCTAAATCGGTCTGGTATTTTCGATTCCAGATTCCTGAGTTGTCGTAGGCGTTGTAGTGGTCAATGAGCAGCGGTCCGCCTGCTCTAGCCAGCGAGGGGGCTAAGAGTAAGGCGAGCAGGGCCGCCGGTAGCAGGCGCGCCAGCGGTTGCGATGAAACACGCATGCGGCTACGGGCGTCGGGTTGGGCGGGAGCGATAGCAGCGCGCATGGTCGGGTCCTGGTTGCGATCGGCCGCCCTCTACGACGGAGTGGCGTCACAACAATGGTCCGGCGCTTGTAAATTTGCCTCAGCGCAATCTGGGGTAAGTGTTAAGTCGTGGTCCGGCACCAAGGCTTATTTGCGCCACGCTAGGGTCACCACCCCACCTGCCACCAGCAACACGCCCAACCAATCGCGGGGGGAGGGGCGTTCACCCAGGAAAACAAAGGCCAGCACCACCACAAGTACGACGCTGAGTTTGTCGACCGGCGCCACTTGGAAGGCATTGCCCAACTGCAGGGCCCGGAAATAACAGACCCAAGACGCACCCGTGGCAAGTGCCGACAGCATCAGGAAGGTCCATGTGCGCGGTGAAAGCTGCGTGGGGTCCTGCCATTTCCCGGTAGCAGCAACGAAGGCGCCGAGCACGATCAAGATGGCGCCGGTGCGGATCAAGGTCGCGAAATCCGAATCGATGCCGACCAGACCCAGCTTCGCGAAAATCGCCGTGGCCGCGGCAAAAACAGCCGACAGCAGGGCCCAGCTGAGCCAAGCGTTGGACGAAGTCATGATAAATCTCCAAGGGGGTGAGTCGGTGCCCGAGCCGAGCTTGTCGCATGTGCCTCGCTCTAACAACTTTCTGAGTATTGCTGGAACAGGTGACGGAACTCTGCCTCATCCTGGCAACGCAACGGCTGAGTTTAGTTTTGCATGGACTCAGGCGAGGCGATTCATTTGCTGCAGGGCGTCAGTTGAAGGCGCAGGACACGCGGTGCCACCACACCTTCGCGCGAGTTCGGTACTCGTTGGCGGGAAATAGACGAGCAACTCGCA
>JBBSAA010000240.1:0-4037 GCA_038252715.1 Lysobacterales bacterium
CGCCTCGTCGCCTTCGCCTACCCGGATGTTCTTGATCACGGTTCCACGCTTGAGCGTGATCGAGGTGCCCTTAACCTTCAGGTCCTTGATAAGCAGGACCGTATCGCCGTCGACCAGTGCAGTGCCATTGCTGTCGCGAATAACCACGTCCATATTTTCCCCGGCGTTTACGCGCTTCGATTTGTTGAGGCCGCATTGTGTGCGCGAAGACGATTTTTTGCGAGCTTTAGCCGTGACTTTCGGCCCAGTGACTACTGGCACGCACTAATTATTTTTGTCCTGTCGCGCCAGTTCTTGGCGTCATTGATTGCAACTGCCGCCACAGCAATGCGCGGGCAACAGCAAAGAACAATCAATCAACGGGCATCACCATGAACACTGAAACCATTACCTTGGTCCAGCACAGCTGGACCAAGCTTGTCCCGATAACAACGCAAGCGGCGGATATTTTCTACGACCGACTTTTTACACTTGACCCTGGGCTTAAACCACTATTCAACGGTGACATGGCGACCCAGGGCCAACGCCTGATGCAGATGATTGGCGTTGCTGTCGGAAAACTCGACCAGCTGCCCGTGCTTTTGCCCCTGCTGCGCGGCTTGGGACGTCGCCATGCCGACTACGGCGTCAAGGACCACCACTACGAAACAGTGGCCGCCGCCCTGCTATCGACGCTTGCCAAGGGCTTGGGGGATGACTTCACTCCCGAAGTCCGGGCCGCTTGGATTCAGGCCTATGGGATTATCGCAGACACTATGCGAACGGCTTCGCATGCCGAAGCCTGAGTCCGAATTGCCGGTATATCCAGCCTAGATTCCAAAATAGACAAATTTGTCTAGACAACATAGTCTAGATGATTTAGGCTCTGGGTATCGCTTCTTGAGCTGGCCAACGTCGATGCCAAAGATCCCTGCGCTACCGAAACCCACGCCCGCTGAACTCGATTTGCTGCGCGTGCTTTGGCCGCTTGGCCCGGCGACTGTGAAGCAAGTGCATGAAGCCGCGCAGAGAGACCGGCCCGAGATAAGTTCGGCGACGGTGCTGCGATTGATGCAGGTAATGCACGGCAAGGGCCTGCTGTTGCGAGACGAAAGCGAGCGGTCGCATGTTTATGCGCCCGCGCAGCAACAAGGCTCGCTGCAAGCCAATTTGCTCAAGGACCTCATCCAAAAAGCGTTTTCCGGCTCGGGTAAAGACCTCGTGCTGGCTGCGCTGCGCGGCGGTCACGTGACCCGCGCCGAACGCGAGGAGATTGAGAAATTCCTGCATGGGGACAAGAAATGACTGCGACCGCCGCTTTGATCGTGTCTGCGCTGGGCTGGGCCCTGCTCGATTTCGTTTGGCAAGGTGTGGTGATTGGTTTCGCTACGGCCCTCGTATTGCGATTGCTGCGCGACGCTGGTCCGCAGGCGCGCTACCTCGTCGCCGTCGGCGCGATGGCGCTGTGCCTGATGCTACCGGTGGCCCAGGTTGGCGTGGCAATGATCGCCGACGCTGCGCCGATCGCTGCCGCGCACGTCGCTACCGTCGCCAACGACAGCATCGCGGTTGGCAAGGTTACATTCGCCGTCCCGCATGCCGCGTGGCCGCAGCGACTGCGCGAACAGCTGCCGTGGCTGGTCACGGCATGGGCGCTCGGCGCCGCACTGCTCACGCTGCGGATTGCGCTGGGCTTGGCATGGGTGCGGCGTGTCGGCCGCAGCAGTCCCGACATCGCCGATGCGGTCTGGCAGGCGCGTCTGAACCAGCTGGCGATCCGGTTCGGCCTGACCCGCCCAATCGGCCTGCGCGTTTCGTCCGACATCGACAGCCCGGTCGCCGCTGGCTGGTGGCGTCCGATCGTGCTGGTGCCGGCGGCACTGGTCGCGCGCATGCCGCCAGACCTGCTCGAAGCCTTGCTCGCGCACGAGCTCGCGCATATCCGTCGCCACGACTACCTCGTCAACCTCGCGCAAAGCGCGGTCGAAGCGCTGCTGTTTTATCACCCGGTGACTTGGTGGCTGTCGCGGCGCATCCGCGTCGAGCGCGAACAGATCGCTGATGACCTCGCCGCGCACGTGCTCGGAGAACCGCGCCGACTCGCACTGGCCTTGCAGGAACTGGACCGCCTCCAGTTCTCCCCGAGCAACCTCGCCCTCGCGGCGAATGGAGGACACCTGATGTCTCGCATCCAACGCCTCATCCGCCCACACGGCCGCGCCACCACCTGGAATTCGCTGACCTGGCGACTTGCGCTGCCGATTCTCGCGCTCCTCGCGGTGTGCGTTACCGTCTATGCGCATGACAAGGCACCGTCTACCGGCGAGTCCAGTGCCGTCGACAGCTTCGTTGCCCCGACGCGGTCAATCGTCGTCAGTTCGAATGCCGTGCTCGCGGTGACAGCCGATGCGGCGACCGATGTCGTCACTTCCGAGGTGATTCGGAACGAGGTCCCTGCCGATGATCTTGCGCCCGTCGCTTCAGCCGACGATGTCGCCTTGCTCGACGCCCATACCGACGCCGTGGTCGCACCGGTAACGCCAGTGTCGCCTGTATCGGCTCGGATTACGCGGGTCGCGCCGGTGCCGCCGGTGCCAACGGTGTCACCGGTGGTGATGCCGCGCCGGTCGGTCCACGTCAGCACCGAGAGCAAGGGCGACGGCTATGCGATCGTCCATGCCAACGACGCCGACGTGACGTTCTCGGGCAACACCCGCGACCTGTCGGAAGTCGAGAAACTGCGTGCGAGAGTCGGCGGCGATTTCCTGTGGTTCCGTCGCAGCGGCAAGTCCTACATCGTGCGTGACCCGGCCTTGGTCGCGCAGGCGAATGCCGCGTGGAAACCCGCCGAGCCGGTCAACGCGAAGATGGAGGCGCTAAGCCGCCAGATGGAATTGCACAGCAGCAAGATGGACGCACTGAGCCGCAAGATGGAAGCGACCAGCCGACTGGGAGACCCGGCGGCCGCGGACATGGAACGCACCAGCGCGCAGATGGAAGCGATGAGTGCCCGCCAGGAACAGATCAGCTCGCAACAGGAGTCGCTCAGCGCCCGGCGCGAAGCACTCAGTGGGCGCATCGAGACACTGAGCCGGCAGCGGGAAGGCGTGCGCTCGGATGCCGAGCGGGAAGCGCTTCAGGCTCAAATGGAACGACTGCACGCGCAGATGCAGCCCCTGACCGTGCAGATGCAGCAACTTAGCGAGAAGATGCGCGCGCAATCGGAAAAGATGGACGCAGCCCGCAAGCCGATGGAAAGCATCAGCCGCGAGATGGAGCAAGCCGCCAAGCCAATGCAGGCGCTCGGCGAACAGATGGAGTTGCTGGGCAAGCAGCAGGAAAAACTCAGCTTGGAGGCAGATCAAAAGATCAAATCGCTGATCGATCAGGCCGCACGTACCGGCCAGGTCCAGCGCGCAGGCAGCGCCGCGCCACGGTAGTCGCGCGAGCCCTGGGCATCGAAGGGACGGCTTGCCGTCCCTTGCTTTTCTCATCTAAGACGGCTTGCCGTCCCTTGCTTTTCTCATCTAAGACGGCTTGCCGTCCCTTGCTTTTCTCATCTAAGACGGCTTGCCGTCCCTTTCTCTTTTTGCGTCGATGACGGCTTGCCGTCCCATTTTTAGATCAGCCGAACTGCCTTGTTCGGCCGATCGTTTGCGTCAGCTCACGCATGTTTCCACGGCTGCACCACCAGCAAGGCTCCGAGCGCGACTAGCGCGCCGCCAAGTAGACGCGTCAAGTTTATCGGCTGTGCCGCGTGCAGCACGCCGAACTGGTCCAGCAGGATCGACCCGGTCATCTGGCCCAGCACCACCAGCGAGATCAGCGCCGCCGCGCCAAGCCGCGGCACTGCGAGCGTGGCAATCAGTACGTACAGCGCGCCGAGCACGCCGCCCGCCCAAATCCATAGGGGCAGGCGCGTGGCCTGCTCAATATTGGGCAGGGCTGGCCGCATTGCCGCGACCAGCAAGAGCATTACCGCGGTGCCGACGACGAACGAGGCCGCCGACGCAAATAGGCCGCCGGTGGTGAGTTGCCCGAGCCGCGCATTAATCAGC
>JBBSAA010000241.1:0-4003 GCA_038252715.1 Lysobacterales bacterium
CCCGAGGAGTTCGCCTCGCGCTGGGAAATTCCGCCGAAGGCGTACAGCTCGGCGGAACCGAGCGGCATGCCGGCATTGAACCACAGCGCTTTGCTGATTAGATCAGCATCGCCAATGCGCTGCGTCACTCGTGGCGGCGAGACGCGCAAGGTGTCGAGGCCAGCGCGATTGGTTTCGCCGCGATCTAGGTATTCCGCGGTCAGGTTCAGGAAGCCATCGCCAATCTTGAAGCCGCCGTTCGCGCCAATGCGCCAGGTATCGCCGTCGCCTTTGCGGGTCGATCCGAACTCGGCATTCACCGAGCCGCGGTCGGACTGATCCTTCAAGATGATGTTGATTACGCCGGCAATCGCATCCGAGCCGTACTGCGCCGATGCACCGTCGCGCAGCACTTCGATGCGAGCAATGGACGAGACTGGAATGGCATTGATATCGGTGCCGGCTGATCCGCGCCCGATACTCTGCTGCACATTCACCAGCGCCTGCTGATGACGGCGTTTACCGTTCACCAGCACCAGCACTTGGTCCGGGCCCATTCCGCGCAGCGACGCCGGCCAGATCAGATCCGTGCCGTCGGAGACAAAGCTTTGCGGAAAATTGAATGACGGCGCCAGCTTCTGCAGCAGGCGGCCAGTTTCGACCGCCCCGGTGGCTTCAATCGTGGCTTGGTCGATGATATCAACCGGCACGGCGGTATCGGTCGCGCTGCGGTTGCCAGCGCGGCTGCCGGTGACGCTGATCGTGCTGAGGGTTTTTGCCTCGGTGCCCGATTCGGTGCCCTTGTCCTGCGCGAATGCAGCGGTGCAAGACAGGCCCACAAGGATTGACAGCACCAGGATTTGGCGCGACACGGCGGATGGATTGGTCCGTTGGTTGCTCATCGAAAGGTCCCCGGCAAGTGCGCGAGATCGCGCAAAAAAATTTCAAAAAAAATCTTCAAAGGCGCCTTTCCCCCAAAAGGTGCGCGGTGAACATGGCAAATAAAACTGCTGGTGGCAATGAAATTTTCATGCGTTGCGGTTTCAGGGATCTTGCCGACCGCGGAGGCGATATTGATACTTGCGGGGTGATGACCGCTCGCGGTACGCCTTGCTGCATAACAGCATTAAACGGCGCCGGGACAGCCTTGCACCTGCGCTAGCCGGGAGCGATGCCGCGCACTGATATCAGGGCTTGCCTGGTTAGGCGAAATAACGCTGATCCAGTTGCTGCAGCCATCGCCGTGATGGCGACAGCACGAGGGCTTGGCCCACGATGACGCCCAGCGTATTGGCCAATGCGTCGCCCGCATCCATCATTCGATCGCTGGTGAAGGCGCCCTGCGCCAATTCCATCGCAATTCCCAAGGCGACCAACGACAGGGCGGCGAAGACGCGTGCGCGCCGATCGTGGAAAATATTCATCGACCACCACGACAGCATGAGATAGGCGAGGAAGTGGCCGACCTTGTCGCCATCGGGCACTGGCACGCCAAGGCGGATCGGATGGCTGAATGAAAGTGCAATACACACGAGCCAGCCCAATAGCCACAGGCTCAGCCACAAGCGTGGACGCACAAACTCGGACATTACAAGCGACGTCGCAAATCGCCGACCGCGAAACTTGCCGACAGGTCAACATCGCGGCTGAACGCCATCACCTGGAACCGTTCGCCCATTTCGCCGGGCAGGGTGAGCTTTTTGATTTCCTGATGTCGGTGATAGCGCTCAACCTCGTCGGGTTCGCGCTCTATTTCCTCTAGCCGCCGCGCGAGTCCGTTGTTGATCAGGAAGCTCGTTTGGCTGCAGTAACCGACGAGGTCGAAGCCGGCGTGGACTCCCGCTTCGGCCAGTGCAGTGAAATCGACAAAGGCAGTGAGGTCCTGCAGTCCTGGCAGGAAGAACGGATCGCCATGGGCATGATGGCGGTAATGGCAGACCAAGGTGCCATCGTCGCGCTCGGGCAGGTAGTACTCGCGGCGTGGATAGCCATAGTCGACGAAGAGCATCGCGCCTTCGCGCAGCAGGCCGCCGACAGCTTGGATCCAATAGGGCAACTGCGGCAGGATTTCCGAGCGATAGCCGTCGGCAAACGGCGCTTGGTTGTCGTGTTCAGCATGTCGCACGGCCGAATGCAGCATCGCATCGGCCGGCTGCTCCACGCGGATGAACGCACCATCCGAGTTCAGTACCACGTGTTCTTCGTACACTTCGCCTTCGTGCATGACGAATCGTGGCGTCGGCAACGCATCTAACACTTCGTTGGCGAAAAGTACGCCACGCCAGTCCTGTTCGGGCGGGCCATCTAGCCACAGACAGCGTGCGAATACCTCAGCCGGCAGCGCCGTAGCCAATCGTTCGCGCTGTCGCTCGCGCAAATCAGCGCTGGGTTCAAGCAGCCAATATTGTTTAGGCAGCCGATTTATCGCGGCGAAATGCAACAACGCGGCCTCGGCAAAAGCGCCGCTGCCGCCGCCTAATTCGAAAAAGACGCCTTGCCCACCCAACTGCTCGAACACGCCGGCCGCAGCGTCGGCGACGCATTGCGCAAAAACCGAGCCCAGTTCAGGCGAGGTAACGAAGTCGCCGTCGGCGCCAAACTTGCGTGCGCCCGCGCTGTAGTAGCCCAAACCTGGTGCATACAGCGCCAGCTCCATGAAGCGCGAAAACGGCATCGCGCCGCCGGTGAGCTTGAGCTGCGCGTGGATGAGGGCGACCAGCGCGTCGCTGTGCCGGCGGGCGTCGGGGCTGGGTTCGGGCAGGGAAAGCGAGGGAGTCTGGGACGGCGCCATGCATGACATCTTCATCGGTCTACGCGCAGGATACTCACTTTCCCGCGGCAATCGTGCCTACGACTGGAGACCTCATGTCCAACCCTCGCCCCGTGGCCCTGATCACCGGCGCCGCTAAGCGCGTCGGCGCCGTGATCGCCCGAACCCTGCATTCGGCCGGTTACGACGTGGTACTGCACCACCGCCAGTCCCTGGCCGAGGTCACGGCACTGCAGGCTGACTTGGAGGTCTTGCGCCCCGGCAGCACCTTGGTTGTGCAGGCGGAGTTGGCGCATTTCGACCGACTGCCGGAATTGCTGGCGCAGACGATCGGCCGCTTCGGACGGCTCGACGCCTTGGTCAACAACGCCAGCGCGTTCTATCCCACGCCCATCGGCACCACCACGGCAGCGATGTGGGATGAGCTGTTCGCCTCGAACGCGCGCGCGCCATTCTTTCTGGCGCAGGCGGCCGCGCCGCACTTGCAGGCCAGTGGCGGCGCCATCGTCAACTTGCTCGATATCTACGCCGAGCGCCCACTGCAGCAGCACACGGTGTACTCGATGGCAAAAGCGGCGGCAGCGATGATGACGCAGTCGCTTGCGCGCGAGTTGGGCCCGGAGGTTCGCGTCAATGGCGTGTCACCGGGCGCGGTCATGTGGCCCGAATCGGGAAAGTCCGACGCTGAAAAGCAAGCCATGCTGAGCCGGACACCGCTGCAGCGAATTGGCAGCCCCGAGGATGTGGCCGAAGCCGTGCGTTGGTTGCTGCAGGATGCGCATTACACGACCGGGCAAATCTTGCGCGTGGATGGTGGCCGCGCGGTCATGGCGTGAAGCGTGCACTGCTCTTGATTGCCTGCGCGGCGGGTCTCGTCGCGCTCTGGGCTTGGCCCTTGACGGGGCGGAGCGTCATGGCTCAAGTGCTAGACGCGCCACCCGCGGCCGCTCGCGCTCAAGCGGCAGCCACGCGTGTGCTGCCGGGCTTGCGTCGCGATCTCGCCGCGGCGGGGCTGGTCTTGGGCGACCCGGTCTATTTGCGCCTGTTCAAGCATGAACGCGAAATGGAAGTGTGGGTGCGCAAGGACCACGGTCGTTACGCTTTGTTCCGCCGCTTCCCGATTTGCACGTATTCGGGGGCGCTTG
Organism: Lysobacterales bacterium; assembly: GCA_038252715.1. GTDB lineage: Bacteria > Pseudomonadota > Gammaproteobacteria > Xanthomonadales > Xanthomonadaceae > Arenimonas. Next base: position 3,895 of record JBBSAA010000241.1, read on the forward strand.
GACCCAAGCTCAAGCAAGGCGACGGTCAATCCCCGGAAGGTTTTTATTCGGTCGCGGCCGGGCAATTGAACCCGTCGAGCCAGTACCACTTGGCATTCAACCTCGGCTA
>JBBSAA010000242.1:0-3992 GCA_038252715.1 Lysobacterales bacterium
CGCCCGGCAGCTCCGCGGCGATTGGGGGCGGGCCGGGCGGGAGCGTGGCGGCCGGCGGTGCGGAAACCGTCTTGCGCACGCCGCCGGTTTGGCAGGCAGTCAGCGAAACGATCAGCAGCAGGGCCGACCAGAGGTGAAGTTTGGGGCTCATGCGCGGAAATCGTCCTTCCATTGTCTGAGTGCGGCGAACGCTTGGACCCGATCGGGCGCGAGCACGCCGCGTTCGGTCGCCAGGCGCTGGCGCAGTTCGGGCTGGTCGCTGCGCAGGAACGGGTTACAAGCGCGCTCGCTGCCCAAGGTGCTGGGCACGCTGGGCTGCCCTTGGGCGCGCAGGCGTGCGACGACCGCGAGGCGCTCGTCGCGTGCGCGGTTAGTTGGCTCAGCGGTCTGTGCGAAGACGCCGTTAGCCTGGGTGTATTCGTGACCGCAGCAGACCAGCGTGTCGTCTGGCAGGGCGGCCAGTCGGTCCAGCGAGGCCAGCATCTGCGCCGGCGTGCCTTCAAACAACCGGCCGCAGCCAAGGCTGAATAAGGTATCGCCGCAGAAAACTACGCCTTGGCCGACGAACGCCACATGGCTGCGCGTATGCCCCGGCACCGCCAGCACGTCGAACGACCAGCCGAGGCCGGGGATAGTTACCCGGTCACCGTCAGCCACCGGCTGCGTCGTCCAAGCAATGCGTTCGTCGCAAGGGGCGAACACCGGCACCTTGTGCTGAGCCAGCAGGTTGCTGGTGCCGTCGATATGGTCCCAATGATGGTGCGTCAGCAAGATTGCCACCGGCTCGAAGCCGGCCGCCATCGCGGCGAGCACGGGCCCAGCTTCGCCGGGATCGACGACGATCCCGCGACCATCTTCCTCGGCCAGCGTCCAAATGTAGTTGTCGGCCAGTGCGGGTAAGGGGCGAAGATCGAGCACTCGGGAGGGATGACCTGATTGGCGTATTGCCGCAGAATCGAGACCATGCCTGCCCCCTCAACCCGGCGTCAACCCGAAAGCCGTGCCCTTGACTGGTTGCGAGGGCCGGCAGGCCGGCAACTGGTGGCCGACGCCCAGCGCCAAGCGATTCCGGAACTTACCCGCATCTTCGGCCATTCCGGCCTCTTCCTGCGCCCATTTGCAGGCTATCCGTCCGAACTCTCCGGCAACATGTTGGCCCGCGTGATCAGCTTGCACCGTGAGGGCGACATGCTAAACGGGGAGATTCAATGCGAGGACGACGCGTTGCCGTTTGCAAGCGACAGTCTGTCCCTGGTTTATTCCCTGTTTGCCTTTGAATCCGCGCGTGATCCGGCGGCGCTGATGGCTGAAATTGCCCGCGTGCTCAAGCCCGACGGTGTCGCCCTGCTGTTTAGCCTCAACCCTTGGAGCCCGACGCGGCTGCGTTGGATGCTCAATGTTGGCTCGCCACTGGGCGGCGGCGCGATATCGGCGTTAGCCACCCACGCGGGTCTGGAAGTAATGCGGCGGCGCCACTTGGGTGCGTGCTGGGCCAGTCATCTGGGACTGGCCAGGCTTGATGCCCGCCAAGGACGGCTGTTTGAATCCCTGCGCGCCGCCTCTTTGGTCGTCGCGCGTCGTCACGACATTCCACTCACCCTGCAATTCAAACCCTTACCCGCGCTAGGCTTGCGGGCCGGCATGAGCCCCGGTTAACACTCACTTCTGCGCACAAGGACGGCGCCTTTTTGCATGACCACCGACATGAAATCCGTACTGATCAACACCGATGGCGCCTGCTTGGGCAATCCTGGCCACGGCGGCTGGGGCGCGCTGCTTCGGCACGCCGGTACCGAGCGTGAACTCGCCGGTGGCGAGCGCGACACCACCAACAATCGCATGGAGCTCATGGGCGCGATCATGGCGCTGGAAGCCTTGAAATCTCCGTGCCAAGTCGTGCTCGTGACCGATTCGCAATACGTGCAAAAGGGCATCGCCGAATGGTTGCCCAATTGGATTCGTCGCGGCTGGAAAACCGCCGGCGGCGATCCGGTCAAGAACCAAGACCTTTGGCAGCGCCTGCAGGCCGCGGCCGCCCCGCATACCGTGCAGTGGCGTTGGGTCAAAGGCCACGCCGGTGATCCGGACAACGAACGCGTCGACAAGCTCGCGCGCGATGCCGCGATCAAGATCGCCAGCGGAGCAGCAGCGTGAGGCAGGTCGTACTCGATACCGAGACCACGGGCCTGTCGTGGGAACGCGGCAATCGGGTGGTGGAAATCGGCTGCATCGAACTGATTGAACGCCGTCCCACCGGTCGGCATTTCCAGCGCTATCTCAATCCCAAGCGCGAGATGGAGCCCGGTGCGCAGGAAGTCACCGGCCTGACCTACGAATTCCTGTCTGATAAGCCCTTGTTTGAAACTATCGTCGACGAGTTCCTCGATTTCATTCGCGGTGCCGAACTGATCATCCATAACGCCGATTTCGACGTGGGTTTCCTTAACAACGAGCTGTCCTTGGCCGGCGCGCATTTCGGCCGCGTGCACGACCATGCCGGTGTGTTGGACACGCTCAAGATTGCGCGCGAACGCTATCCCGGTCAGCGCAATTCGCTCGATGCGCTATGCAAGCGATTGAGCGTCGACAACGGTCACCGAAAACTGCACGGCGCGCTGCTCGATGCGCAACTGCTGGCCGAGGTGTACCTGTCGATGACCTCGGGGCAGGGTGACCTGGGCCTCGATGTTGCAGCGCCGACGCCGGCGATGGCGGAGCGCCTGGCCGAGCAGGGCGCGTCCGGGCCTGAGCATCGTCGCGTGCTGCGCGCCAGTGACGACGAGATTGCCGCGCACGACGCGCGACTGGAAAAGATCGCGAAGAAATCCGGTGGCCGCGTGCTGTGGGCGACCGAACTGGCAGCCGACTTGACTCAATGAGCGCCTACTGCGCAGTGTGTGGATAATCGAGGCATCAACGCAGGCAAGGGATAGCGTGAACGCGACCGTACTTCTGACCGCCGTCGACATCCATATCCCCGGGTACCACATCCTGCGCCCGATTGGCGAAGGCGGCATGGCGTCGGTGTTCCTGGCCGTGCAGCAATCCCTGGATCGCGAAGTCGCCTTGAAAGTGATGTCGCCGGTGTTGGCGGCCAATGCCGAGTTTGCCAGTCGCTTTGTCGTCGAAGGCAAGATCACCGCCAAGCTGCAGCACCCGAATCTCGTGACGGTGTACGACATCGGCAGCCACAAGGGTGTGTATTACCTGGCCGCTGAATATGTTCCCGGCGGCACGCTGAAAGAGCGCATTACCGCCGGCGGCCTGAGCATCGGCGAGATCCTCGACATCGCCTCGGACATCGCCCAAGGCCTCGATTTTGCGCATCAAAAAGGCTTCGTGCACCGCGACGTCAAGCCGGGCAACGTGCTGTTCCGCAACGACGGCCGCGTGGTCCTCGCCGACTTCGGTATTGCCAAGGCGATGGACGGCAGCAACAGCTCCACCGTTGCCGGCGCGTCAATCGGTACGCCCGACTACATGAGCCCGGAGCAGGCGCGCGGTGAATCGGTCGATGGTCGCTCTGATCTATACAGCCTGGGCACCGTGCTGTTTGAAATGTTGGTCGGGCACACGCCCTACCAAGCCAGCGATCCGTTTACCGTGGCGCTGATGCATGTGACTCATCCAGTGCCGCAGCTGCCATCGGAGGTGGAGTGGCTGCAGCCGATGATCACCGGCCTAATGGCCAAGATGCCCGGCGAGCGCTTCAATACCGGCGCGGCCTTCATTGACGCGTTACACAAATTGATTGCCTCGGCGCCCGAGGGCAGCAGCCTGCAGCAGGCCACCGCGCGCAAGTCCGGCGGCAACCGCCTCGGCACCAGTTCGGCAACCCAGCAGCGCACACGGGTCAACCTCGCGCAGGAAGGCGAACCGCGCCGTTGGTTGCTACCGGCAGTGATTGGCGGCGTATTGCTCGTGGGCGGTGGTTTGACCTGGCGCCAGTTCAGTGGCGACGCCGCCGTGCCGGCACCGGCAACTGCAGGCAC
>JBBSAA010000243.1:0-3990 GCA_038252715.1 Lysobacterales bacterium
GCTTCATCAAGTCCGGGCTGCGTTCGCAGCGCTCGCGGGCGGGGCTATAGGGCAGGGACGCGCCGTGCCGCACGGTCAGCAGGTAGCGGGGGCCAACGAAGACATGGGTTTCACCAAACTGGATGTGGCCGGCCACCACTTGCGCGGTGTGCAGCACCAGGAAGAGAGAATCGCCATAAGGCTCAATCTTGGGCCGCTGGTGAGCCTTGAGTGCGTCCTCAACGGCCAACGGGTGCAGGCCGAACTCTTCCTGCATCTTGACCAGCAGTTGTTCATTGGGCTCGTACAGGCCGACCCAGACGAAACTTCCATCGTCATGAGCCAGCACATCACTGATTTCTTCAAGACGGATGCCGGCGCGACGTTTACCTTCGCGGCAATAGGCGACGACGTTTTTCACCATCGAAGTGTCAGCGGGCGACGCGGGGAGAGTATCCATGGCTGGAATCATCGGCCACCCCTTGCCTGCGGGCAAGCGGCGCTTACGCCGGCTTCGGATCGAGGGCGCGCGCTAGCGCCCAATGGATTGGCAACAGCAGCAGCACCCATTCGACGTTTTCTTGCCGCATGAACGGCAGGAATTTCAGGAAAGCGGCAATGGCGGCGAAACCGGCCGCGGTCCAGAGCAGGACCCGGAACGAGGGCGCCAGGCCGCGACCGCGCGCCACCCGCCAGCCGCCAGGCAACATCAACAGCAGCAAAGGGCTGAGCAGGAGCAGGTTTTCGTTGCGGTACGCAAAGACGTGCGCGCTGCCCAGCCACAGAAATAGCATCGTCGCGCCAAGCAGCCCGCCCGCTAGCCAGAACGGTATCGCCAAGCCAGCGAGCAAGCGCGGTCGGCGTTTGCCTAGCCATAAGATGCCGATCGCAATGGCCAGCCCCAATGCGCCAGCCGGCACGCGCCAGCTCGGCAATTCGCCGGGAGGTGCGGGCAAACGGCTCGGCAGTAGCTCTTGTTCCGCGGCGACAAGCGGGCGGCCATTGGCGAGTTTTACTTCCCGTAGCGAATCGCGCAGGCGCATGGGCACGAATGCTTCTTCCCAGCGAGACAGTGGGACATCGCCCGACCCGGCCATGCCCAAATGGAATCCCAGTGCCATCCATTTCGCCGGCCACGCCAAGCGCACCGATTCGCTGCGGTAGGTGTTGCCCTGTGAGCGCCCGGCGAGTTCGCGCTGCACTTCGCCACCCAAGGCGTCGTTGAGACGGTCGCGTACGCGCGTCGCGCAGTTCGACAGGAAGTAGTCGTAGGTGTAGCGGGCATTTTCCGGACGCGCATTTATCGCCAGCGCCGTCGCAAGTCCGCGTGCCTGCGCGGGGTCTAGGTCCAACCACTGCATCGTGACGCCGCGACCGAGCGCTTGGTAGTTGGCGAGGTCTTCGTCCAGCGGCAACGCAACCAGCTGATAGCGCATCTTGCCGCGAATGAAATTGCCGACGAAGCCCGGCTCACCCATGTCGAAGAAGCCGTAGTTGTACGAGGTGGCCTGTTGCGTGTCCGGGTCAACGACCACGATCGCGTCATGGCCGAATCGCTCCCAGAACGCTTCGCCGGGCAGCATCGTCATTACGCCGATTCGCGGTGCGGGGCTCGCGTTGGCGGCCAAGCTCGTCGCCGGGATTGCCGCTGTGGATGCCAGCTGCGTCGAGTCGGCGCTCGCCGCCGCTGAGAATGACAGCCAAGCAAAAATTACCAAACGGAGCAACAGCTTAGTCAGGCACATGCACGCTGACTACGAACGAATGCACGCGGCGGCCGTCGGCGCGGCCAACGCGGAAATGGAAACGATCGAGCGTGAGTTCTTCGCCCGCTTCCGGCAAATGCCCGATCGCATCGGTGACCAGACCGCCAATGGTGTCGTACTCATCATCGGGGAAATGGGCGCCAAACTGCTCGTTGAAATCGTCGATCGGCGTCAGCGCATCCACGGCGTACTGACCGTCCGCCTGCGCCGCGATCATCTTCGCCTCATCGGCGGCATCGTCGTGCTCGTCATCAATCTCACCAACAATTTGCTCGAGCACGTCTTCAATCGTCACTAGGCCGGCGACGCCGCCGTGTTCGTCGACGACGATGGCCATGTGGTTGCGCGACAGCCGGAACTCTTTGAGCAGCACGTTCAGGCGCTTGGATTCGGGAATCAACACCGCCGGGCGCAATAGCTCACGAACCTGGCCCGGGCCACCGTCGGCAACAATGCCACGCAACAGGTCCTTGGCCAGCAAGATGCCCAGGATCTCGTCCTTGTCGTCCCCGTGCACCGGAAAACGCGAGTGCCCACTTTCGACCACCAGCTTCATCAGTTCGACGAACGGCGAGTCCGCCGGCAGGGACACCATCTGCGAGCGCGGGATCATGATGTCGCCGACCTGCAGTTCGGAGACGGCGAGCGCACCTTCGAGCATCTTCAGGGTGTCGGCGCCAATCAGGCCGTTTTCTTGGGCATCGCGCAAGATCTCGACGAGGTCTTCGCGGCTTTGCGGTTCGCCCGAAAAGGCCAAGCTCAGGCGTTCGAGCCAAGAGCGGCGTTCGGGCGGGGAACTACTGTCGGTGTCCTCGGACATGATTCTTTGGCAGGCGCCGGGTGCCGGCGGGAGGCCAGTTTAACGCAGTCGCCCGGAAGGACGGTGGCGACGGGGTGAATGGGGCGTTTTGTCGCCAGCAAGCTGGCTCCTACACGGCCCGTAGGAGCCAGCATGCTGACGACCCCCACACGGCCCGTAGGAGCCAGCTTGCTGGCGACCCGCCTCATGCATCCAGATAGGGGTCGTCAATACCCAAGCCAGCCAGCAGCTCGCGCTCGATCTGCTCCATCGCTTCTGCTTCCCGCTCGTCTTCATGGTCAAGGCCGAGCAGGTGCAGCACGCCATGGATGGTCAGGTGGGCATAGTGGGCATTGAGTTTCTTGCCCTGTTCACGCGCTTCCCGAGCCACTACCGGGGCGCAGATCACCAAATCGCCGAGCAGGGGCAAGTTGACGCCCTCGGGCAGCTCGGCCGGGAAGCTGAGCACATTGGTGGCGTAATCCTTGCCCCGATAGTGCCGGTTCAGCGCCCGACCTTCCTTGGTGTCGACCAGGCGAATGGCCAGGTCGGCGCGCAGGATGCGGCCGGTGCAGGCCGCCGTAGCCCAGCGCCGGAAACTTACTGGGGCTGGCAAGCCGACGCGCGGCAGCCCATAGCTGATGCCGACATCGAGCTGGATCGGTCCGCGGGTCATGGCGCGCAGTCTAGCAGCGGCAACGCAGCCGGCGGGGTCGTCATGGCGTCGTCGCCGTCGTTAATTCGCTACCGCCAGTGGGGTCTGGCGATAGCACTTGCAGGCGCTCAGCAAAACGATCGCGCAGGCGGTCGAGATCGCGTTCGGTGCAACGCACCGCGATTGCCGTGCGGGCCGCGGCAAACAAGGGGTGGTCGCTCCAACTGTCGCTATAGGCGCGCAGGTAGGGTGGGGCGAAGCCAGCGCGCTCAAGCTCGACGATTTTAACCGCGCCGTTGCACTGCACGCTGACGCGTTGACCGCCCGCGAATGGCTGCATTTCCGAAGCGACCAAGCTAACCCGGTCAGCCACGCCGAGACGACGCAGCAAATAGTCGGCCAACACGCGCAGGGCACCGGTCGCAACGACCACGCGATGGCCCGCAGCAAGCTCGCGTTCGAGCGCGGCGACCGCATAGGGCAAGGGGCGAAACGGATAATCGCGCAGGAACCCATCGATCCGGCGCGTTAGTTCTGCCGGCGCTAGTCCCACGGTGCCTAACCACAGGAACATCGACACGCCGCGTCGACGTGTCGGCGGAAACGCCATCATCGGGAGGCCGATCGGCAATGCGAGCATCCCGGCCAGCCGACGCAGCCAGTGCGCCGACAGCAGGCTGCGGATCATCGCGTCGCCGCAGTCGCCCAAGACCAGCGTGCCACCAAGATCGAATACGACGATGCCCGGGCCACCCGCGGTTTTTCCCGCGACCGGGCGCAGGAGCGCGTCC
>JBBSAA010000244.1:0-3968 GCA_038252715.1 Lysobacterales bacterium
CCGCTCCATCTCAGCGCCCGGCAAGGGCATCGACAATCTTCAAGCGACGCGCGCGCAGCGCCGGCAACAGGCCGACGACCAGGCTCAACACGATCATTGCGCCTAAGCCCCACAGCCAGACGTGCCAGTCCACCGCTAGCGGCAGCATCGGTCCGGCGGCCCTCGCCACGACCACACCCAACACGGTCGCAATGGCCAACCCAATGACGCCGCCGAGCACGCATAGCGCCACTGTTTCGGCCATGACAAAACCCAGTACCTGGTTGTCGGTGAAGCCCAGCGTCTTCAGCACGGCCAGTTGCGGCACGCGTTCCCGCACGCTTTGCGCCATCGTGTTGCCCACCACCAGCAGCAGCGTGAAGAACACCGCGAACAGAATCCAACGCACGATCAGGCCGATGTCCCCGAGCTGCTTCACAAAGCCCGCTTGGAAATCTTTCTCGGTCTGCGTCTTGGTTTCGTCGGCTGAGTTTTCATAGCGTTTGTCGACCGCTTCGGCCACCGACGCGGCCATGCTTGGATTGTCCAGCCGCAGCACGAAGATGCCGGCCATGCCGCCGCCAAATTGCGCGGCTTCGGCGAAGTAGGCGTGGTTAATGAACATGCCGCCGCCGGTCTGGCCCTGCCACTCCTCGTCCTTGCCGTCATAGATGCCGACCAAGTCAAACGTCCAGTCCTTGCTGCCGTTTTTCTGCGGGAAAATGTTGGACTGCATCGGAATTTTATCGCCGACTTTCCAGCCGTATTTGTCGGCCAACTTGCGCCCGGCGATCATGCCGGTGCGGGTATCAGTGAACGCTTTCCACTCGGCGTCCTTGAGTATCCACTCGGGGTAGACCTTGTGCAGACGCTGCGGGTCAATAGCGAAGGCGAAGATCTGCGGGTCATCGCGGAACACCGCGCCGAACCACTGCTGGTACATCACGTCCTGCACGCCGGGCACGGCGTCCATCTCGGGCACCATGCGCATCGGCAGCGATTGCGTGAACGATACTCGCGACTGCGTCACCAGACGCGTTGCCCCGACGAAATCGGCACCGGCACTGAACACCAGGTTGATCGACTGCAGCAGGCCGAACAGCACGAAGGCCATGATCACCGACAGCAGGGTGAGCCCGGTGCGGGTCTTTTTGTGGAACAGGTTGGCGATGATGAATCCGATGCGGGTCATGTCGCTTCCTTAGTGCGCGGGGACGTCGTCGACCAGTTGGCCCTTATCGAGGTGCACCGTGCGGCTGGCGAACTCGGCGGCCTTCGGATCGTGCGTGACCATGATGATGGTCTTGCCGTGTTCGCGATTGAGCAACTGCAGCAGGCCGAGCACTTCATCGGCGGTCTTGCGGTCCAGGTCGCCGGTCGGTTCGTCGCAGACCAGCAGGGTCGGATCGGTCACCAGTGCGCGCGCGATTGCCACGCGTTGTTCTTGGCCGCCAGACAGTTCGCTGGGCTTGTGCGTGCTGCGGTCGGCCAGGCCCACCAATTGCAGGGCTACTTGCGCGCGCTTCGCGCGTTCGGCCGAGCCCATCTTGGTTAGCAGCAGCGGCAGCTCCACGTTTTTCTGCGCGGTCAGCACCGGCAGCAGGTTGTAGAACTGGAATACAAAGCCGACATTCTCCGCGCGCCAGCTGGCCAGCTCGCTGCCCTTGAACTGGTCGATACGCTTGCCGTCGACGCTGACGCTGCCAGCGCTGGGCGTGTCGAGGCCGCCGATTAGGTTGAGCAAGGTGGTCTTGCCCGAGCCCGACGGTCCCATCAGCGCGACGAAATCGCCGCGGGGAATGTCCAGGTCGATGCCGTGCAGCACTTCGACGGTCTGTTTGCCGCGGGTGTAGTTCTTGGTCAGCTGCCGGATATGTACCAGGGGCTCGGACATGGTCGCCTCGTTATTCGCGTGGTGTCTCGGAAAAATCGGATCAGGGGTTTCAGTTCTTGGGTGTCGTGACCGGCGTGCCATCGGCCAGTGTCGGCGGCGGCGACAGCACCACCGTTTCACCGACCGCGAGTCCGCGGCTGATGCGGCGGTTGCCGTCGCGGGTCTCACCGGCGGTGACGTCGCGCTGCATCGCCTTGTCTTCAATGATGACGAACACCACCGACTTGCCGGCGCGCTCCACGACCGCCTCGGCCGGCACGGTGACGCCAGTAACGACCGGCTTGGCCCCGGTCGTCGGCTTGGTCTCTTCCAGGAAGCTCACGCGCACGCCCATGTCGGGCACGATGCGTGGGTCTTTTTGGTTCAGTGCGATGCGCACCTTGACCGTGGCCTTGCTGCGGTCGGCGGTCGGCACGATGGCGATGACTTCGGCGGGAATCTTCCAGTCGGGATACGCGTTGAGTACCGCTTCCACCGGCATCTTCGGCTGCACGCGACCGATGTAGGCTTCATTGACGTCCACCTGCACTTCCAGCGAATCCATGTCCACCAGCGTGCCGATGCCGGTGCGGATTGAGCCGCCGCCGCCGGAGATCGGCGAGATCATTTCGCCCGGCTGCGCGGCCTTGGCGACAATCACACCGGTGAACGGCGCACGGATCACGGTGTTATCGACGCCAAGCGCGGAAATATCCACGCCGTCGCGAGCGACCTTCACCGCACTTTGCAAGCTAACCAAGCGCGCCGCGCGCGAGGCGCGATCGGCGACAGCGGCATCCAGCGCCGACGCGGCAACGAGCTGCTTGGACGCCAGGTCACGCGTACGCGATAAGTTGCGGTCCGACAGTGTCAGCTGCGCTTTGGCTTCAGCCAATTGTGATTGCGCCGAGGCCAATTGCGATTGCGACAGCTCGCGCTTGGCGCTGGCATCGGACGGGTCCAGTCGTGCGAGGATTTCGCCCTCGACCACGTGCTGGCCTTCCTCGATCATCACTTCCTTGACCTTGCCGGTAATTTTCGACGACACGGTCGCAATGCGGCGCGCAGTGACGTAACCCGATGCGTCCAGCACCGAGGCGCTGCTGCCACCAGCGCCACTGGTGATGGCGGCTGCCGGTGCGGTTTCTACTTCGACGGGTTTGGTGCGCGTGAAAACATAGGCCAACACCGCGATGATCAGGACCACCACGGCGAGAACGATCCACAGGACCGGGCTGCGTGGCGCTTTTTGCGGCGCCGCCGAGCGGTCGATGCGTAGTTCGTTCAACAATTCGTTCGGTTGCGGCATGGGGGCTCCAGGAGGTCCGCGACGGCGGACGGATTCGGCGACGGGCAGTATTTCACGGCGCCGGGTGGCGCGCCGTGCATTGGATCAGGCTGGCATTGTCCTGTCCCGCGCGGTGTGAACAAGGTGCCGAAAGGCACTTCTTTGCACCAGAGACAGTTATCACCCGCCGGTATGACGAATGTCAGGCCGGTGTCAGGCGTCGCGGGGCGAAGGCTTTGGCTTGGCCGGCCACTTCCACGGCGCCACTAGGATGAGTGCGCCGAACGCTGCCAGCGCGGCGCCTGCTACGGACAGGAACGCGGTCAGGCCCAGCGAGGTGACGCCGTATCCGACCGGAAAATTGCGCGTTGGGTTGTTTTGCCCGTACGACACGGCGATCGGCTGGCCCACCTCGCGGGCGGCCCAGTCGTCCTCGGCGATAGCATGCCGTCCGGTCTGTTGGCGGCCATCGGGCAGGGAAAAAGTGTAGGAGATGAGGTGGTCAATATCGTCGTCGTCGCGCGAGACCAACTTCCCGGTGATCTTGCCGGTCGCCCGTACGCCATCACGCGCGATGGCGCTGTCGGTGAGGTACGCGCCCCAACTGCCGACCGCAAACACGCCTCCGACCAGGACGAAAAGCGCCGCCATCACCATTGCGAGGCGGTCGGGCACGGTCATGCCGCTGGGAAACGCGCCTTCAGCAAACCAAACGCGGCGCGCAGGCCCTGCGCTTCGCCGCCGGCGGGTTTGCCGGGGCGGTCGCTGTCGTTCCAGGCGTACACGTCCACGTGCGCCCAAGGCTGGCCGTCGCTGACAAACCGCTCC
>JBBSAA010000245.1:0-3925 GCA_038252715.1 Lysobacterales bacterium
CGCGTGGCCTGCTCAATATTGGGCAGGGCTGGCCGCATTGCCGCGACCAGCAAGAGCATTACCGCGGTGCCGACGACGAACGAGGCCGCCGACGCAAATAGGCCGCCGGTGGTGAGTTGCCCGAGCCGCGCATTAATCAGCACCTGCAGCGGTAGCATCGCTCCCGCCAGCAGCACCACGGCGATCAGTATCCAATTCATTCCAGTCTCCTCCGACGTCGCGCCCGACGCTACCATGCGTCGATGTATTAACGCTTGGTAATTTTCCGCCCACGCCGGCCACCCGCGCCCCATGCGATGATTCCAGCCTGGCCTGTCGAGGTGCCCCATGCGCGTACTGCTGGTCGAAGATGAGCCACTGATCGCTGAATTCGTCGCCAAGGGCTTGCGCGAAGCCGGCCACGCGGTGGACCACGCCGCGAACGGCAGCGATGGCCTGCACTTGGCCACGAATGAACACTACGACGTACTGATCCTAGACCGCATGCTGCCGGGCATGGATGGAATGCAGCTGTTGCACAACTTGCGCGCCACCGGCCACCGGACGCCGGCGCTGATGCTGTCCTCGCTGGGCGACGTTGAGCAACGCGTGGAAGGACTGCGCGGAGGCGCCGACGATTACTTGGCGAAACCGTTTGCCTTCACCGAACTAGTGGCGAGGCTTGAAGGTTTGCTGCGTCGGCAAAGCAGCGAACCCGAGGCCATGACCCAACTGCGTGTCGCCGACTTGGAGATGGACCTACTCAAGCGCACGGTGCGCCGCGCCGGGCAGACGATAGAAGTGCAACCGCGCGAGTTTCGCCTGCTCGAATACTTGATGCGCCATGCCGAGCAGGTGGTAACGCGCACGATGCTGCTCGAGGCGGTCTGGGATTACCATTTCGATCCGCAGACCAATGTCATCGACGTGCACGTCTCGCGCCTTAGGCAGAAGATCGATCGCGATCGCGGTCCGCCGCTGCTGCACACGGTGCGCGGCGCCGGGTACCTGTTAGGCATGCGCGTGTAGTGATGGTGCATTGATGCGCCGGCTGCGCGATTTCCTCGACTCGTCACTGAACCGGCTGGTGCTGGCCTACGGCGCTGGCCTGCTGCTGGCCTTCCTCGCGGTTGGCGCGGTCAGTTTGGTCGCATTGGATCACTTGCTCGACCGCGAAGCCGAGCAGACCGTGCAGGCCGAACACGCCGACCTGATGGACGTGTACCAGACACAGGGCAAGCTGGGCCTGGTCGAAACCATCAAGGCGCGCTCGCGCGAGCCGCACGATGTCCTCACCATCTATTTGCTGCTCAGTGCCGAGGGCCAAGTCGAAGCGGGGCGCCGCAGCGGTTTTCCACTGCTCGTGCCGGCGCGCAAGGGCTGGCTGAATTTCTTCCGCAATGGCGACCCCGATGCCGGCAACGTGCTCGCTTACTCGCAGCGGCTCAACGATGGCAGCTGGCTGATTACCGGCCACGCGACGGATGAACAGGCACACCTGCGTGAGCTGACGATACGATTGGGGGTAGTTATTTTGTGCCTGCTCGGCGCCTTGACCCTGTTGCTCGTCTGGCTGCTTCGGCGCGCGGTCGATCGCTCTCTGGCGGCCTCACTGGACACGGTTGATCGCGTCGCGGCGGGCCACTTGGCCGAACGCGTGCCTGCGCGCAGCGGCGACGATGGTTTCGCACGGCTGGGCAACACGCTCAACCGAATGCTGGATCGAATCCACGACCTGGTTGGCGGAATCCAGTCCTCGACCGATGCAATCGCGCATGACCTGCGCACGCCACTGACTCGGTTAAAAACGCGTTTGGAACAGGCGCGCATGGGCGTGACCGACGACAGCACGCGCTTGCAGATTGACGCGGCGATGGCCGAAGCCGATCAACTCATTGCCACGTTCAACAGTTTGTTGCGACTGGCGCGAATCGAAGGTCACACGGGCCTGCCGCCGGAAACACTCGCGCTCGATGCCGTGCTAGAGGACGCCGTGGAAATGTGGCAGGCCCTGGCCGAGGCGCGCAACCTGAACATCATCACCAAGATCACACCCGCCAACATCGCCGGCGATCGCGATTTATTGTTCCAACTGCTGTCAAACCTGCTCGACAACGCGATCAAGTACGCCACGCCCGGTACGACGATTGATGTGTCGCTGCATACCGAGGACAAGGACGTGATCTTGATTCTGCGCGACCAAGGCCCCGGCATCCCAAGCGATCAGCGTGAGCGCGTCTTTGATCGTTTCGTGCGCGGTGAATCGCACCGTGGCACGCCAGGGACCGGACTGGGATTGAGCGTAGTGAAAGCGATCGCGGTGCGGCACGGCGCCGACGTGCGCTTGGAAGCAGCGCAGCCGGGCCTGCGCGTGGTGTTGCGCTTCCCGTCGGCTTGATGCGCCGACGAACGCGCCGCCACGCGATTGGCGGCGGAGCCGCGCCGATTAGCAGATGGACAAACCGTCATGCCGCCGCCAGCTTGGCGTGATCGTCAAACGCCTAGATTGGGGCTACCGGCAACACCCCCGGTGATGTCTTCCCCAACCTTTGCTGGAGATTCCGATGAACGTTCGTACCTCACTCGCTGCCCTCGTCCTTTGCTTGGCCAGCACCGCCGCCATGGCCGCCACCGCCCCGGCCGCCGCTCCGGCGCCCGCCAAGTCCACCGTCGCCGCACCGGCGAAGGCCAAGATCGCAAAGCACACGATGACTTGCAAGAAAGGCAAGACCCTCGAAAACGGCAAGTGCGTTGCCGAGAAGGCGAAGGTCTAAACCCGCGCAGTTGACCGCCCGCAGAGGCGGTTGTCACCGGAAGCGCCGGGTTCAGGGCCTGGCGCTTTCTTCACCCGATACGGAAGGGACCGCTTTCGAAGCAAGGGCAGGCCTTTTACCCAGCTTCGAAGCGCCGGTTGCGCGCAGCACGTCGCAGCGCAGCCAATTCCAAGATGTGCGCTTGGTCCGTGGCCGAGGCGTCGCGCCAAGCTAGGATTTCCGTCAACAAGCGCCCGCAACCCAGGCAGACATCCTGCTCATCCAAGCAGCAGTTGCGCACGCAGGGCGAGGCGATATTCGGCGACTGCGGTGGCGGTATCTTGCGCTTCATTTGGCTCAAACAACCGTCATCGCACCGTCGACGGCGAGCGAATGGCCAGTGACGAATGAAGACTGGTCCGAGCACAGCCAAAGTACAGCGTGGGCAACCTCATCGATTTCGCCGATGCGACCAATTGGATGCAGCTTGCGCAAGCCCTCTTCCCACGTCGCGTCGCGGGCAAGCGCACGCTCGAGCATCGGGGTGCGGATCACCGCTGGGCAAACTGCATTCACGCGAATGCCCTTCTTGCCGTATTCGATCGCCGCGCTCTTGGTCAAACCCACCACGGCGTGCTTGGTCGCCGCGTAGATCGCATGTTTCGGCGCGCCCACTAGGCCAGCTACCGACGCCGTGTTGACGATGGTGCCGCCGCCCTGGGTGAGCATCTGGCGGATCTCGTGTTTCATGCACAGCCACACGCCTCGGACATTGATCGCCATCATGCGATCAAAGACAGCGTCCTCCGACTCGGCCAGGCGCTGGTTTTCCTCTTCGACGCCGGCATTGTTGAAAGCGCAATCCAGGCGGCCGTAGCTCGCCACGGTTTTCGCGACTAGCGCTTCAACGTCGGCAGATACCGCGACGTCGGCGCGCACGAACATTGCCTGTCCGCCCGCAGCGTTTATCGTGGCGACCGTCGCTTCGCCCTCGGCGACGGCAATGTCAGCGACCACGACAGACGCCCCCGCGCGAGCGAATGCAAGCGCGACACCGCGGCCAATACCGCTGGCGGCGCCGGTGATCAAGACGACTTTGTTTGCAAATGACAACTCAGACACGCGTGTTCTCCGCTTGGGCGCGCCGACAGGCGCAGGGCCCATCATAATCGTGACGCGCCGTGACTGGGCAC
>JBBSAA010000246.1:0-3866 GCA_038252715.1 Lysobacterales bacterium
CATGGCCAAGGAGGGCGTCGTCGCGCGGCAATGTCTGCTCAGCGTGGTGCAAACGGCCGAGGGCCTGCCCATCGCGCACCGGGTGTGGGGCGGCAACGTGGCCGAGACATCCACGCTGGCCAGCGCCATCGCCGAGGTCACACGCAACTACCCCGTCCAGCGCATCATCCTGGTGGCCGACCGGGGGCTGCTCAGCGTGGACAACCTGGCCATGCTCGACGCGCTGAAGGTCGCGGGTGGGCCACTGGAATACATCGTGGCGGTGCCGGGCGGGCGCTATGCGGAATTCGTCCAGGTGCTGGCCGATGTGCAGCCGCTGTGTGTGGCCGCCACTGCCGAGGTGATCGGTGAAGTGCCCTGGTCACCGGCCAAGGCCAAGGAGCCTTCTGTCAAGCGGCTGGTGTGGGCACACGATCCACTGCGCGCAGCCGAGCAGTCACAGCAGCGCCAAACGCGCATGGACGCGCTGCTCGCACGCGCCGAACAATGCGTGGCCAAGCTCGAGGCGCAGGATGCCGGGCAAACCGCCAAGGGCCGCAAGCTGTCGGACGCCGGCGCCAAGGCGCGGCTGTACCACGAGGTGATCGAGGCTCGGCTGGGTCGCATCATCGAAGTCGATCTCAAGCATGAGCAGCTGAGCTGGAAGATCAACGACGCCCATCTGGCGCAGGCGCGGCTGATGGACGGCAAGTTGCTGCTGGTGACCAACGTCGCCGACCTCACACCCACCGAGGTGGTGCAGCGCTACAAGAGCCTGGCGGACATCGAGCGCGGCTTCCATGTGCTGAAGAGCGAGATCGAGATCGCGCCGATGTTCCATCGGCTGCCCGACCGCATTCGCGCGCATGCGCTGATCTGCTTCATCGCCCTGGTCCTGCACCGCGTCATGCGCATGCGGCTGAGGGCCGCTGGCAGCAAGGCCTCACCCGAGCGGGCGCTGGAGTTGCTGCGCCAGTTGCAGCGGCACCGCGTGCACCTGACGGACGACCAGACCGTCGTCGGCTTGTCAACGATCAGCTCCGAGCAAGCCGAGCTCTTCACCTCATTGAAGCTGCCGAGGCCGTCAACAAAAAATCTTTGAACCCCAATTTGTAGTGGAGCGTTTGATTTCGGAATTAAACGAAATCAAGCACTTAGGTCACTTTGGTGTCGAACTCGGGTGGACTTGCCGTTCGCCACTACCCGGGATCGGCCAGGAGCGGGTGGTGCCGACTGTCCGGTTCGGGCTCATGTGAACCAAGCCACCAACGTCGCGATTGCAGAAACACTTGCATCCTGCCTATCGCCCGTCTGCACGCAAACATTTACGCTCGGCCTACATCTTTCAACAGCAAGGCCTTCGTCGCCGCCGGCACGTCATCCCAGTGACGGTCGGTCAGCGCGCCCTCCAGCGAATGCAGGTGGTAGCACACGGGTAGCTTGCCTGCCGCCTGCGCCTGCATCTTTAAAAAGGCCTCAGCCGGTCCGATACGGCGAAGATCCTCGCGGGTGTAGATGCCAGCGGCATTCAAGCGCAACTCGATGGTCGGGCCGATGTTCCTCAACGCGCCGAGTTGTGACTTCACTTGCCTGACGCGCTTCATGACGCGCTTCATGACGCATCCGGCGGCGTATGCCGCACGAAGTCCACGGGGATGCCGTTCGGGTCCAGCACTGCGAAATGGCGATCGCCCCATGGCTCGTCCAAGGGCTCGAACTCAATCGCGATGCCGTTCGCCTTGGCCTTTTCAAAGGCCGCGTCCACGTCGTCCAGCTCGACAGTCAGCCATAAGCCGTGGCCGGAATACTCAGGCTGGAAAATGGGCTTCTGGAAGCCAAGATCGGGCCGCATGAAGGCCAGCTCTTGGCCGTTCAACTGCAATAACACATACCAATCGTTTTCGAAAACCAGTTTAAAGCCGAGCCGTTGATAGAAAGCCTTGGACTCGGCCAGATGTCGTGTGACGATGCCGGGATTCAACTTCATAGATTCACCTCAGTGGTGGCGAGTCTACGAATCGGCGCAGATTGCGCCTAGTAAAAATGCGACATCGTTGTGTCACTCAGCGGCGAAGGCCCGGTTGGCCAGCACCATGAAGTCGCGTCGCAAGTGGGATTGGTCGGTAAAACCGAGTTCGGCAGCCAGGGCCGCGCGATTGGGCTGACCGGCGCGCAGCTTGGCAAGTACCTGCTGGAAGCGAACGACGCGACAAAACTGCTTGGGCGTGAGGCCGACAGCAGCTCGAAACTGCCGCTCGAGTTGCCGCCGGCTGAGCGAGGCGTACTCGACCAACTGCTCCACGCGAATATTACCTGCGTGGCGTTGAACCGCCGCCACAGCCCGATCGAGCGCGGCAAGCTGAGACTGTGCGCGCCACGCCTGGTGCACATGCTGTTCCAGCACAGCCACCTGCGCCTCAACCGAAACCGCTTCGTGCAACTGCGCCAACAGGTCATCGGCGCGCACTTCGCCCAGGCGATCCAGCTCATCATGTCGGTCAGTCAGGCTATCGGCTTTGGCGTCAATCAGGCCGCCCAGACGCGCCGGCCGCAGGCGCATGCCCAAATAGACAGTGCCTGGTTGCGTGGGAAACAATCTGCCTTGCGTCGCTGTGCCAAAGGCCAGCATCTGACCCCGCGCCTCACCGAGGGCAAACACGACCTCGACGCACCCGTCAGGCAATACCTCGAACGGGTCGTCCGAGGTGGTGGCTACGGCAACGTCGCACAGCCAGAAGCGGTCAACGACGCCGTGCAAAGCTGGTGAGGGTCGAACTTCCCGAAACACGTTTGATCCTTGCTGCTCCGTACCGCGCTCTGGTGTTCTGGTGTTCTGGCGCGCTCGCGTTCCGGCGCTCGCTGAAGAAATCAGGATACCCTCTACTGCAAAGTCGCCGAGCGAATTCGACCCCTGACCGAAGTGTGCCGCAACAGGATCCTCAGGCCTGTAACTCCACCGGCGGCGCCAGCGCGAGATTCTTTGCCCGTTTCGCCAGTCGTTGGTCGAATGTCACAAACCCGGACGCACGCGAACTGCGCGCGAGATGAAGCGCATCAGCGAAATCGAGACCCTTGTCGAACGAATCGAGCGCTACCAAGACTGCGTCGCGATCTTCGAGCGTGACGTGTTGGAGGCTCGCGAGCGCCCGCAATACGCGGGAAACGTCCCTCGTCGGCAGTTCATAGAACCCACGCATGACCCACTCGAGTTCCAGTAACACGGTCACCGAGACGAACGATCGTTCGGAGAGCGCCGCGACGGCGGCAGGTCGCTGTTTGGCAGCCTGTGCGTCGTCGGCATCATCGACGAAGAACCGCGCCAAGACGTTCGTATCCAGAGCCTTCATGGCTTGCCGCGCCGCGAACGGGTCAGCAGCGACGCAGGGTCGAAGTCCTCCAGCCGACGTGAGGCACCACGCGCCGGAGCCTTGACCATGCCTGCCATCCCGGTCATGTCGGCCGTAGCGACCGACCGTACGACGCGCAGCTTCAGCCCGTCCGATTCTTCTAGCACCTCGATCCTGGCGCCCGCACCCATACCGAACCGGCGCCGCAATGCGGCCGGCAACACGATTTGACCTTTCGAGGAAACAAGGAGCGTCGACATGATGGCTTTATGGTCCATGAGAGTAATCTTCATCATACTGCGGCTTACCTAGTAAGCCAAAGATCAGCTGTTCATTGCTGACATCTGACCACGCCGACGCCCCCACCGATACGCACATGGCTGACGACCATGATCGTTCTGAGCCCGTCCGCTTTGCGACCGCGAGTTGGACGGATTAGAGGTCAGCTGCGGGTCGTTAGGAGGCGCTCGTCAGGATGATCGAAAGCCGCCAGCCGCTCGCCTGTGGACCACGTAACGCGCGGCGGCGATCCGAAGGCGA
>JBBSAA010000247.1:0-3853 GCA_038252715.1 Lysobacterales bacterium
CATGCTCCAGCGCACGGCGCACCGATTCAGGATTGGCGGACAGAAACAACTGCGCGCCAAACGGCTTGATGTACGGATACACCGGCGCGCCACTGGTGAACACCGCGCGGATTATGCCCAGCCCGTGTTTCTCGATCGCGTTGAAGATTCGCAGGCCGGTATCGGAGGAGTTGCGCGAGAGTAAGATCACTTCAACACGCGGCTGGTCCAGCGGCGCGCCGACATTGAGCGCGAGCAATTTCTTGACCAGCGGAAACGCAATGCCTGGCGCCAGCGGCAAATCCTCCCGTGACCGCTGGAACTCGGCATAGGCGCTGACGCCCTCGCGCTCGAACAAGTCGTGGCCTTCCTCGAGCTGGAATAGCGCGCGGGCGGTGATCGCCACTACCAGTTGGGCGGTGGATGGCTCGGCGTGCATCGGCGGGGCTTGGACGGATTCGGTCATGGACTCGGGTCTTGATGGCGCAGGTCAGGTGACGAATTGCTCGCTGAGGATCCGCTCCTCGAGGTTGTGCTCGGGATCGAACAACAGCGTGACCGTGCGGTCCAGCGACTCTCGAATGCTGACTTCAACGACATTTCGCACTTCATGCGAATCGGCCGTCGCGCTCACCGGACGCTTGTACGGATCGAGCACTTCCAAACGAATCTGGGTATCGGCACGCAGGATCGCGCCGCGCCAGCGCCGCGGACGAAACGCCGCGATCGGCGTCAAAGCCACGACCGAGGAACCCAGTGGCAGGATGGGGCCGTGCGCCGAGAAGTTATACGCCGTGCTGCCGGCCGGCGTGGCGACCAAGGCCCCGTCGCAAACCAACTCGTCCAGGCGCACGCGGCCGTTCAAATGCACGCGCAAATGCGCCGCCTGGCGCGTCTGCCGAAGCAAGGACACCTCGTTGTATGCCAACGAAGCCATGGTCGTACCCGCCTCGGTAGTCGCGGTCATCTCCAACGGACGTAGCACTGCAGGCTGGGCGGAATGCAAGCGCGAGACCAACTCACCGGGGTGGTACTGGTTCATTAGGAAGCCGACGGTACCCAGCTTCATGCCGTACACCGGTGCACCGCGGGCGCCGTGCTTATGCAAGGTTTGCAGCATGAAACCGTCGCCGCCCAGTGCGCAGATGACATCGGCGTCCTCAGGCTCGCGCTGACCGTGCACGGCTATCAAAGTCGCCAATGCCGCCTGCGCCTCGGGCGCTGGACTGGCGAGGAAGGCAATGCGCGGCTGGGCGGGCAAAGTCATGCGGGACGTCTCCTGTCTACAGTCAGGATAGCCGATTGGCTGGCACAGGATGGGGAAGCGCCTTTTGCTCAATAGTGACGCAAGATGAGCGCGACGAGTTGGGCAATCATCCGCCCCACCCATCGCCGCTCACGTCTGCGCTTTACGCCCGCCCTCCCGTCAGCTCGAGCGCGCGCCCGCTGCCGCAATCTGCGCCAAGCGCCGCACGGCCACGGACAGGGTTGCGAAGTCCATGCTGCGTAGATTGCGCATGTCGGCAAACATGCTCAGCGTGTACTTGAGCGCCGCGTCATCGCGCGCCAGCCAGTCACCGACCAAAACATCGGGTGCCTGACCCGCCGAGGCTGAAGCAAGCACGATACCCACCAAGGCACGCTGTTGCGACTGCAGCTCGTCGCGCAAGACGCCGCGCGCCTGCGCATGCCAGCGGCCCTCGACCGGCAGCTTCTCGACATTGTCCATGAGCCACTTGCTGTGCAAGGCATCGGACAGCGCGAAGTAGACCTCGCCGACGTCGGCGACGGGCAGCTTGCGCTCCAATGCAACCTCAATGATGTCCAGCGCGTAGGTGAGGTAGGGCAAGCTGGCAAACGTGCGTGCCAGCTCTGCCGGGAAACCTTGGCCCAGCCAGCGCGCAGTGTCGGACTCCATCGCCGCACGGCTGTCGGCCGGCAAGATGCCGGGCAAGGCCTCGCCAATCTGCTGCATCGACAGCGCATAACGCTCGACCATCTGCGCGATATGCAGCGTTTCTCCGGGCTTGTTCAACAGCCAGCGGGTCATATTGCGCTGCAGGTGCCATATCTCGGTAAGCGCTTCAATCTGCGCCGCCTCCGGCACCACGCTATCAAGCCCGTCGATCCCTGACCACCAGCTG
Source organism: Lysobacterales bacterium (assembly GCA_038252715.1). GTDB lineage: Bacteria > Pseudomonadota > Gammaproteobacteria > Xanthomonadales > Xanthomonadaceae > Arenimonas. Next base: position 2,124 of record JBBSAA010000247.1, read on the forward strand.
CGTGCACCCAGCACTTCTCGCGTGATGGTGTAGGCCTTGGCGATTTGCGCCGGCGTCTCGCCGGTGTCTTCCTGCATTCGCAGCAAGAAGGTCGAGCCCATGCGATTCACCATCGAGTTGGTCACCGCGGTCGCGATGATCTCTCGACGCAGGCGATGGTTTTCCATGTCTGGCGCGTAGCGGTCCTGCAAGGCCTTCGGGAAGTAGCGAACTAATTCCTTCGATAGATAGGGGTCCTCGGGCACATCCGAGTCGAGCAATTCGTTGAAGATGACGATCTTGTCGTAGCTCAACAGCACCGACAGCTCCGGACGTGTCAAACCTTGGCCACGGGCCTTGCGTTCGGCAAGCTCAGTATCGGTGGGCAGGAATTCAATGGCACGGTCGAGCAGGCCCTGCCCCTCAAGCGTGCGAATGAAGTGGCCGAAGGAGCCAAGACGCGCCGCACTCATTGCTTCCATCAGGCTAATTGCCTGGTTCTGGCGATAGTTATCGTTGAGCACCAGCTCGCCAACTTCGTCGGTCATGCTGGCCAGCAAGGAATTGCGCTGGTCCACGCTCAGCTCACCGCGCTTGACGATGGCGCCAAGCAAGATCTTGATGTTCACCTCATGGTCGGAGGTGTCGACGCCCGCCGAGTTGTCAATGAAGTCGGTGTTGAGCAACACGCCGTTTTGCGCAGCTTCGATTCGGCCGCGCTGCGTCATACCTAGGTTGCCGCCCTCACCCACGATCTTGCAGCGAAGTTCGCTGCCGCTGACGCGCAGGGCGTTATTAGCGCGATCGCCGCAATCGGCATTGGTTTCGACCAAAGACTTGACGTAGGTGCCGATACCGCCATTCCACAGTAGGTCCACGGGCGCTTTGAGGATGGCATTCATCAGGTCCGCCGGAGCCATCTGATCAGCATCTGAGTCAATACCGAGCGCCGCCTTGACCTCCGGCGACACCGGAACGGTCTTGGCACCACGCGGATAGATGCCGCCGCCGGCGCTGATCAGCGCTTTGTCGTAGTCGTCCCAGCTCGAGCGCGGCAGATTGAACAAACGTTGCCGCTCGACAAACGAGTTGGCGGAGTCGGGATTGGGATCGAGGAAGATGTGACGGTGATCGAACGCGGCCAACAGGCGAATATGTTTGGACAGCAGCATGCCGTTGCCAAATACGTCTCCCGACATATCGCCAACGCCGACGCAAGTGAAGTCTTGCGTCTGGCAGTCGCGACCGAGTGCACGGAAGTGGCGCTTGACCGATTCCCAGCCGCCGCGCGCGGTAATTCCCATGCCCTTGTGGTCGTAACCGACCGAACCACCGGACGCGAACGCGTCGTCGAGCCAGAAACCATGCTCGGCGGAAATGCCGTTGGCGATGTCCGAGAACGTCGCCGTACCCTTATCCGCGGCAACCACCAGGTACGGATCATCTTGGTCGTGGCGCACCACATTGATCGGCGGCACGATGTTGCCGTCCACGATATTGTCGGTGATGTCGAGCAAGCCGTTGATGAAGCGCTTGTAGCAGGCGATGCCTTCGGCAACCACGGCATCGCGATCACCGCCAACGGGCGAACGTTTAGCGAAGAAACCGCCCTTGGAACCGACCGGCACGATCACCGTGTTCTTCACCATCTGCGCCTTGACTAGGCCCAAGACCTCGGTGCGGAAATCTTCCCGGCGATCGGACCAGCGCAGGCCGCCGCGCGCAACCGGACCAAACCGCATATGCACGCC
>JBBSAA010000248.1:0-3830 GCA_038252715.1 Lysobacterales bacterium
CTTGTCCTTGAGCAATTCCGATAGCTTCGCCTTTGCCTCACGACGAAGGCGCGCTTCTTCTTGCTTAAGGCGTTCGGCCTCGATTCGCTCGTCTTTTTCCCTCTGGGCGCGAATGGCATACGCCTTGGCGAGATCAATGTCTTCTTGGCTGCGCGGCGGTTTCGCTGCCGGCCTGCCGCCACGATTTTCCGGACGCGCGGCGCCAGCAGGACGCGGTGCGCCTGCCGCCGGCCGCGGTCGGTCACCGGGCTTGGCGCTGTCGCGGCGCGGGCCGCGGTTCTCGCGAGAGTCAGGTTTGCGTGCATCACGATTCGACGGCCCCGGACGGCGCTCATCCGGTCGTCGGCCATCGGGCTTGCGCGCCTCGTGCTTGCGCTCGTCGGGCTTCCGTTCGGGCACGGGGGCAGCCTTGAATCCGAGGCCGAGCAACTGGTCTTTCAGCGAAATGGTCATGGTGGTTTCGTTTTTTCGCGACCGCGCAGCGCGCCGATCGTCGGTGAGTGGGTCTGGCTGTTTGCGCAAGACTCAGTAGTGAGGCGGCGGCGGCTCGACGCCGGGGTCGACGTCGTGGCCATTGTCCGACTGCAACACCGCGCGCAGATTGCGCAGGTCTTCCAGCGCGCGCCGAAGCAACAGCTGGGTTTGCGCGACCTCCGAGCGCGAGGCGGCCAGCGCGTCGCTCATTTCTTGCAAGCTGTGTTCCTGGAAGGCCACGCGCGTCTCAATGTCGGACACGCGACGATCGAACTGGAATTCCAACGATTCATCGGGCATGGCAGATCCTCAGTGGCCGCCCAGGATCGTGCGACCGCGGCCAATGCCGTAGTACGCCAGTCCCGCAGCTTCGGCTTCAGCCGGCTCGTAAATATTGCGACCGTCGAAGACCACCTTATGCCGCAACGCGGCCTGCAGGGTCTCGAAGTCAAAGTTCAGGAATTTCTTCCACTCGGTGACGACGATCAGGGCATCGGCACCGGCAAGCGCATCGGTTGCGGTGTCGCATAGCACCAGGTCGGGGCGATCACCGAAAATGCGGCGGGCCTCGTCATGCGCCTCGGGATCATGCGCGCGCACCTTGGCGCCGGCGTCCCACAAGGCCTGCAAGAGCGTGCGACTGGACGCCTCACGCATGTCATCGGTGTTGGGCTTGAACGCCAAGCCCCAGACCGCGAAGGTATGACCGCGCAGTTCGCCTTTGAAATGGCGCTCGACCAATTCAAATAACTTGTGTTTCTGGCGCTCGTTGACCGACTCAACTGCTTCGAGGATTTTCGCCTGATAGCCATGCTGCCGAGCGATGCGCTCCAGCGCCTGCACGTCCTTCGGGAAACACGAGCCGCCATAACCTGCGCCGGGGTAAATAAACGAATAGCCGATGCGCGGGTCCGAGCCAATGCCGTGACGCACCATTTCGATATCGGCACCCACGCGCTCGGCAATATTCGCCATTTCGTTCATGAAGCTGATCTTGGTCGCCAGCATCGCATTCGCGGCGTATTTGGTTAGCTCGGCCGAGCGTGCATCCATGGCGACAATGCGCTCATGGTTGCGATTGAACGGCGCGTACAGCCGTTTCATTGTTTCCATGGCCGATGCACTGGAAGTGCCGATCACAATACGGTCCGGACGCATGCAGTCCTTGACCGCATCGCCCTCCTTGAGGAACTCCGGGTTGGACACCACTTCGAAATCGACCTCGACGCCACGAGCGACGATTTCAGCCGCAATCGCTTCCCGTACTTTATCCGCGGTGCCGACCGGCACGGTCGATTTATTCACGATGATCGCGCGTTTAGCGAGGCTGCGGCCAATGGTGCGGGCCACGGTCAATACGTACTGCAAGTCGGCGCTGCCGTCTTCATCAGGCGGGGTACCGACCGCAATGAAGATCACCTCGCCGTGGGCTATGGCGGATTGGGCATCGGTGGTGAAGCTGATGCGCTTCGCGCCATGGTTGGCCAGCACCATCGACTCAAGCCCGGGCTCATAGATCGGGATCACGCCGCGGTTGAGGCCATCGACCTTAGCCGCGTCGATATCCACGCACACGACCTGATGACCCACTTCGGCCAGGCAGGTGCCGGTGACCAGACCCACATAACCCGTGCCGAAAACCGTAACGCGCATGCCGACTCCGTGTTTGCATGAGGGCGATGCGGCGCGTTTGACTGCGCCGTATCGCGAAGTGGGCGGCGTCCCGCGCCGCCCCTGCCGCTTACTTGCTGATGCTCTTCAACTCGACTTCGAAGGTGAGCATCGCGTTCGGGCCGATCGTCGGCGGCGCGCTGGCGCCGTAGCCGAGGTTGGCCGGGATCCAGAACTTGTACTTGCTACCGACATTCATCAGCGACACGCCCTCGCTCCAGCCCGGGATGACCTGGTTGAGCGCGAATTCGGCCGACTGGCCGCGGTCGTACGAGCTGTCAAAGGTCTTGCCATCAAGCAGCGTGCCTTTGTAGTCCACCTTGACGGTGTCCGTGCCCTTGGCATTCGGACCCGTGCCTTGGCGGAGCACCTGGTACTGCAGGCCGCTGGCTGTGGTGCGCACACCAGCCTTGGTCTTGTTGGCGGCGAGGAAACGATTGCCCGCTTCGAGGTTCTTCTGGCCTTGGACGTTGGCCTGTGCGGTCAGCTTGGCCTGCATCTTCTGGCCGAAGCTCGCGCGCAGTTGGTCGGCCTGCGCCTCGCTCAGCGTGGTCGGGCGGCCAGCGAACACCGCCTGCACAGCCTGCATCATGACGTTGACGTCGATCTCGCCCTTGATCGGCTCGAGCGACTTGGCCACGTCCATACCAATCATGTAGCTATTTTTCTGGCGCTCGGTGACGAGAGCACCGGTCGCGGCGGCGACCGGCTTGGCAGCAGGCTTCGCAGCCGGCTTGGCAGCGGGGGCTTGGGCGAGGACAAGGGCGCTGGACGCGAGGGCCGTCACCAGGACAGCCGAGCGGAATACGGGGTTCATCGGGGGAAACTCCATCTATGCCGGAACTCCCGGCGCAAGCCCCTATTGTCGGCGCAGCGGCGTCCGGCGGCAATCGGCCTTCATCCGGCCTGCGCGGGCGCTGCGGCACATTGACAGTCCAGACCTGCCCAATTGAGACCCCCGACCATGGAAACCTTCATCGAATTGGACGCCCTCCGTCTGCGCCACTCGGCGCCGCCGGCCGCCGGATCCACTGGCGAACAGGAGGCCCTGGCCGGTTTCTCGGCGTTTTTCTCCAGCTTTGCGCCGGATCGGGTCGACACCCTACTCGCCGACACCTATGCCAAGGACGTCTATTTCAATGACACCTTGAAAGCCGTGCACGGCTTGGATGCGCTGCGCCACTACTTGCGCGAAAGCGCTGAGGCGGTCGAAGACTGCCGCGTTACCATTCACGAAACCACGCGAACCGCGCACGACGAACACCTAGTGCGCTGGACGATGATGATCAAGTTCAAGCGCTTCAAGCGCGGCGTAGAGACCAGCAGCGTTGGCATTAGCCATTTGCGCTTCGACGCCACGGGTCGAGTCGTCTACCACCAAGACTACTGGAACGCCGCCGACGGGCTGTATCAGCACATCCCCGTGTTGGGTGCGGCGATTCGGGCGATACAGAAGCGACTTTAGTTGGAACGACCGACTCGCCAGCAAGCTGGCTCCTACACCGCGTAGGAGCCAGCTTGCTGGCGACAAGGTCTCTTCCTAGGAGCCAGCTTGCTGGCGACAAAGTCTCTTCGTAGGACCCAGCTTGCTGGCGACAAAGTCTCTTCGTAGGAGCCAGCTTGCTGGCGACAAAGTCTCTTCGTAGGACCCAGCTTGCTGGCGACAAGGTCTCTTCGTAGGACCC
>JBBSAA010000249.1:0-3810 GCA_038252715.1 Lysobacterales bacterium
ACCGCCCCTATCTTTCCCCCCCCCCCCCCCGGGCCGGTTTGCGCGCCGGGGCTACCGCCGCGATCTCGCCCCCCCCCCCCCACACAACCAGGGCGCCCCCCCCCCCGCTCCTGCAGGGGTTTCTTGTAGAAAGTCGCCGATGGCTGCGAGCACGTCGTCGGGCGCTTCCACCTGCGGGTAATGGCCGACGCCGGCCAGGCCAGCCACGTCGGCATTCGGCACCAATTGGCAGTACCGCGCCAGCATGTGCGCGCCAGAGATTGGATCATCGAGCCCATCGATGACACGCACCGGCAAGCGCGTGTCCTGCAGCGCACCGACCCAGCGCGCGCGACAGCGCTGGCGTTCATCCATGTAGCGAATGAGCTTGTGCAAAATGCGTTTTCCGTCGGCGCGCACGAGCAGTTGCCAATGCTCCCGCAGGTCTTCTTCCGCCCAAGGACGCACGCAAATGCGACGCAGGCTGTCGGCGAAGCGACTATAGCTAGACAGACGCGCGACGAGCGGGCCGAACGGGCCCAGCAGTAGGCGCTGCAACAGCAGCGGCCGATGCGTTTCCGGAAACAGCCCGCCATTAAGCAGCACAGCCGCGCGCAGCTCGGCCCGTGCATGGCCTTCGGCTTGGCGTGCCAGCAGTTCCTGCGCGACGGTATCGCCATAGTCGTGGGCGATCAGCGCATAGCGCGCGACACCGAAATGGGCCAGCACCGCTTCGGCGATATCAGCTTGGTGAGCAAGACGGTAGTCGCCATCCCGTGGCTTGTCAGAGCGTCCAAAGCCGAGGAAGTCAAACGCAATCACACGGTGGCGGTCAATCAAGGCAGGCCAACACGCGGCCCAATCCCAACTCGAGGTCGGAAAACCGTGCAGCAATAGCAAGACCGGCCCATGACCCGCCGCACGGACGAAAATCCGGTCGTTTCCGACCAGGATCGTTTCACCATGCTCCTGCCACTGTGCGGGCGTAATCATCGATTCACTGCGCCGAGTGCAGCGACGCTTCGCTTGGCGAACGCACCGGTACGCCATTCTCGCAATCGCCGTTTGCGCACAGGTAGCGCACCATGTCCGGCTGCGCCTGCAGCAGCAGATGGAAGATCACGTTCTGCTCGATGCTGCCGCGCACCGCGTTAGCGCCGGGCCCGCGCGCCCAGATGCCGACATCATCACCGCCGTGCGATTCGCTCGACAGCGGCATCATGGATTCCTGCATGTAGTTGGGGTCCGCGGTATCGACATCAGTCAGATCAGGACGCGCCGTAGACATTTCGGCGCTGGCCAGCGAATGCGGGAATTTCTTCGGCCCCTGTGGCTGCCGGTTGCTGGCGCCCGGGTAGCCGGGGCCATTGGTGTAGCTGAGGGTAGTGTAGGGCAGGCCAAGCTTGTCGCGGACGAGGCCAGGTAGGTCGTCCTCCGTGGCAAGGCCGCTCACTTTGCCCAAGATGGGATTGCCGCGGTGTGGATAGCCGACAAAGCTCATCGTGTGGGAATGGTCGGCGGTAACTAGGATCAAGGTATCGTCAACGGAGCTCATTTCAGTCGCTACGCGCACGGCGTCCGACAGCGACACCGTTTCCGACAGTGCGCGGTAGGCGTTGCTGGCGTGATGGGCATGATCAATGCGGCCGCCTTCCACCATCAGGAAGTAGCCCTTGGGATTGTTCTTGAGCACGGTGATTGCCGCGCGCGTCATCTCGGCGAGACTGGGTTCGCCGGCGCGATCGCTAGGACGATCATGTTCGTAGTTCATGTGATCGGGCTCGAAAAGCCCGAACAGGCGCTTTGTCCGCGCGAGATCGAGCGCGGCGAGTTGCTTCTTGTTCCAGACGTAACGGCCGTCTGGGTAGCGCTTGCGCCATTCGGCAGTCAGGTCGCGCCCATCCAAGCGCAGCCCGGGCGCTTGCTTGGCATATTCGGGATCGGCGGCGCCCGCCGGCAAGAAATTGCTGCGGCCGCCACCCATGGCCACGTCGAGCCCGTTGCCGATATCGAATTCAATCAATTGCCGGGCGATGTCGTGGCAGCCAGCGTTGCGCGCGTCCGGCGACAAGTCGGCGTCGACTTCCCAGTTCCGGTCCGCGACGTGGCTGTACGTGGCGCCAGGTGTGGCATGGGTCAATCGCGTCGTGGTGACGATGCCCGTCGCCAAGCCCGACGCCGCGGCGATTTCGACCGCCGTTGCCAACGGCGCCTGCAAGCCGGCGGCGCAATCGCCGCGTTTGGCCGACTGCGCGACGCTAAGCACGCCGATCCGGGTCTTGGAGCCGGTCATCATCGCGCTCATCGTGCCCGCCGAGTCCGGCGTCTGGCTGTCGGTGTTGTAGGTCTTGGACAGGGCGGTGTACGGAAACTGCTCAAAGCTCAGCGCATTTTCCTCGCCAGGCTGACCGCGCTGTTGGCCCTCGAAAATTCGAGCGGCGGCGACGGTGGGCAAACTCATGCCGTCACCGATGAACAAAATCACATTGCGCGCCCGTGCGGGACCTTGTTCGCGCTGCTGCGCTGCCGCCGCGCCGGCGCGGAACCACCAGCCGGCAGTCTCGCCGCCGGGGCGTTCGATTGCCGGAACAACGATCGAGGTCACCACGGTTTTTGACTGGAACGTGTCTTCAAGCCGCGGGTTGACGGGGCTTGCAGCACAGCCGGAGGCAAGCGAGGCGATCAGGGCGAGACTGAATGCAGGGCGCATAAGCGTATGACGTCTGGATGAACGAACAGTATCGCCAATTGCGTTGCACCTGCGTGACAGGCTGCGGTGGCCGGTGTGAGCGGCTATCCTTGGACCATGCTGCATCTCGCCTCGCAATCTCCCCGTCGCCTCGCCCTTCTGCGCCAACTCGGCCTTGATCCGGGCGTGTTGGCCGTAAATGTGCCGGAAAACCGCCTGCCCAGCGAGCCGCCCGCCGACTACGTCAGCCGCGTCGCCCGTGAGAAAGCCGGCGCCGGCTTGCTCGCCGTGGTCTCTGCGCCGGGGGCAGTCGTGCTGGGCGCCGATACCGAGGTCGTGCTCGGTGATGTCGTGTACGGCAAGCCGGCCAACGCCGACGATGCGGCGCGAATGCTGCGGGAATTGTCCGGCCGCGAACATCGCGTGCTCACCGTGGTCTGGGCGGTTAGCGCCGGCCGCGAAGAACACGCGGTGTGCGAGTCCGTGGTCCGTTTTTCCGTCCTTGATACCGCCGATATCGATGCGTACGTGGCCAGCGGCGAACCGATGGGCAAGGCCGGCGCCTATGCGATCCAGGGCCGTGCTGCGGCCTTCATTGAACATTTGTCGGGCAGCTACTCGGGCGTCATGGGCCTGCCGCTGTTTGAAACCGCGCGCCTGCTCCGCGCTTTCCATCATCTTCCCTGAGGCGCGCCCATTTGTCCGAGGAAATCCTCATCAATGTCACCCCGCGCGAGACCCGCGTTGCGCTGGTCGAGAACGGCATGTTGCAAGAGCTGCACATCGAGCGCGCGTCGCGTCGTGGCGTCGTGGGCAATGTCTACAAGGGTCGCGTGCAGCGGGTGATGCCCGGGATGCAGGCGGCGTTCGTTGAAATAGGCTTGGATCGCGCGGCCTTCCTGCATGCCTCCGACATCATGCGCGTGCCGCAGGTGCAGACGGGTGAAGCCGAGGACGAGATCCCATCCGCGTCCTCTTCGTCGACGCCGACATCGATGCCGGCACCGACACCGCCAATTAGTTCGCTAGTGCATGAGGGTCAAGAAATAATCGTGCAGGTGGTCAAAGACCCGATTGGCGGCAAGGGCGCACGCCTGACCACGCAGATTTCCATTCCATCGCGCTATCTCGTGCTTTTGCCG
>JBBSAA010000250.1:0-3763 GCA_038252715.1 Lysobacterales bacterium
CAGGGCGGCATCCACGGACGCTGTTGCGGCGACGAGCCGGGAAAAGCCAAGCAGCAAGGCCACCAGCCCAGCCTTGCAAAACACCTGTGTCATCCCGATTTTCCTTAATGAGTCGCCACAAGCAACGCAGAACGAGTGTAACTCCGGCCCCGGTGGCCGTGCTTGGAGTTCTCACCCGTCGCTAACGTCACTGTGGCCAGACTACTGACCTGCCATCCAAGAGGACGTCCCAATGCGCTTGTCATCCTTGTCTCGACTTCCGACTGTTTCGGCCTGCCCCGGAGCTGCCGCGTGAGCGCCGTACAGGTCATGGTCTTCGCCGCCGACGGCAGGCTGGTGGGTCCAGTGAGTTCGCCGCGCGTCGAAAAAACCGATGCCCAGTGGCAGGCACAACTGACGCCTGACCAATATCGCATTGCGCGCGGCAAAGGCACCGAGGCGCCGTTCTGCGGCACCTTGCTCGACAATCATATTGACGGCGTCTACAGCTGCATCTGCTGCGGCCTGCCACTTTTTTTGTCGGAGGCGAAATTTCAATCGGGCACCGGCTGGCCAAGTTTCTTCCAGCCCGTGGCGGCCGGCAACGTGCTGACCGAGACCGACAGCAGCTATGGCATGACGCGCACCGAGATTCTATGCGCGCGCTGCGACGCCCACCTCGGGCATGTATTCCCAGACGGTCCGGCGCCCACGCGCCAGCGCTATTGCGTGAACTCGGATTCGTTGGTGTTCACTGCCAAGCCTGATTTCGGCAGGCTCGCCGAGGCCTGACTGTCCTCGGTCGAGTAGGAAGCGCCTCGCGTTTACTGAGCCAAATCCCCAGTCCGACGCTAGCGGCGCATTGGCTGGCGCACGCCGTAGGTGAGGCTGCGCCAGGCCCATTCAGCCGGCCCGAAACGATAGCGCGCCAGCCACCAGCCGCTGAACACGATTTGCGCGGCGAACACCAGCAGCCACGTCGCCACGACGCCGACCAAGCCCCATCGCGGACCGACGCCAAGTCCAATTCCATAAAATATGCCGACACCCAACAGCGTCTGCGCCAGATAGTTAGTCAGCGCCATGCGGCCGACCGGCACCAACGTCTGCAACCAGCGTCGCCACGCCGCCTGCTGGAACAGTAGAACGAAACCTGCGAGATAGCCCAAGCTAAGCGACAGCGTCGCTAAATCGCGGGTCAACCTTAGGCAGGCCTGTCCCAAGGGGTACTGCGGCAATGCTTGCAGCAGTGGCAATCGGCCGTAGTCAAAGCCATGGACAAGCATCGTCAAGCTTAGGCCGAGCACGAGACCCGTCCAAAGCATCCACTGCCATTGCCGCGCGTGCGCGCCGACGTTCTGCAGCCAACCGCTGCGACCGAGCGCAGCGCCCAGCATCAGGCGCCCGGCGACGAGGAATACCAACCCCCAGTACCAAAAGAGCGACCAGGTGTTGAGCGTGCTGTTCTCGCGGACTACAGCGCTCCAGGATGGACCTTCAAAAGTCGCCAGCGCCTGCACCGACATCGCCGACATCGGTGGCACCGATGTCGATGGGTCACCAAACGTCAGCTGTGCAATGGGGATCGCGACCAGTGCCATCGCTGCGCCTATCCATGCAAGTGTGCGCGTCCTGAGCGCGGCAACCACCAGTAGAAGTGCACCAATAACTGCGTAGTAGCGCAGGATGTCGCCCCACCAAAAAAAATACGCATGGGCAAGGCCTATCAAAAACAGGAGTGTGAGTCGCCGCAGGTAGCGCGCTGGACCTTCACCCGCTTGGTTGATTCGCACCATCTGCAATACGAAGCCGACGCCGAATAGCAAGGAAAAAAGGGTGATGAACTTGCCCTCCACAAAGAACGTAATCGCCGGCTCCAGCAAACGGTCTAGGCCTGCGGTCGGCAGCGTTGCGCGTGCCGAATCCGGTAGGTGTTCGAACAGCGTGTAGCTGCGCAGGTTGGCCAAAAGCACGCCGGCAAGCGCAAACCCGCGCACCCCGTCAATCACCGCCAGCCGTTGCGTATCCGAGACCGGTGTTGCCTTCATGCCGTGCCCTGCGCCCTGGGAGTTTTCGAGTCGTGATGATAGCCAGCCTGTGCGCATCGCGCAGCGTTTGCGCGCGCGCCAATCACGGTTTGATATCCAGTTTGTTCGGCGGCAGCCACTGCGCTGCGCTCACGCCGGGAAACGGCCGCCCTCCCGGCAAACCTTCGCGATCGCCTTGGAAGAGTGAGACCACTAGCCGCTGCACCAAGTTCATCGAAGGCAGGGCGGCGTGTAGCCCGGCGCCGGCACGCAGCAAGCGATCGCCTATTTCGCCAAAGGTAAAATCGCTGGTATTGACGCAGACCAAGTGCCGGGGTTCGAGGAAGGTGGGAATAGCGCTCGCCAGCGGCACGGTGTTGTCGCCGGCGTCATTTTCCGCGTCTGGGAACTCAAACTGCGGCCGCTGTTTGGATGGCAACGCGACATCAATGCGCGTACGGGTCTTCGCGCCGGTGCCGACGATCACCAGCCAGTTTTGCCGCGTCAGCCCGCCGGGAATACCGTCCACCGCCGCAATGCGCCGCCGATGCCGGCCAGCCTGTTCAAGCATTGATCCCAGCAAGGCGGCGGCATCGGTAGTCGTGGCGTCGTTGTTGAAACGTACCGAATACGAATTCTGATAGCGCAGCAGGGTTTCTATGACGCTGGCCTGCCAGTTTTTTTCATCAAACAAATTCGTGCCCGGGCGCGTCGCGCCCTCGTAATCGGGCACTAAGTAATACAGCGCAGGCGTGATTCGCGCAGCCTCGCGTTCACGCGAGGACGATCCTTCCGCGCCCAGGGTCGACGTTCCCATGCAAACTTTGGTCACGGCCTCCACCGAACCCCGGTACGGCGTGGCAATGGTGGCCACTTTACCGACCCGTCGCGCCAACTCGGGTTTACGCGCCAGTAGTCCGGCAATCACCAGCCCGCCCATTGAATGGCCCACCAAGTTGACCCGGCGGTTTCTATTCCAAGGGCTGTCGGCGTAGTGGCGCAGAAGGCGCGTGCGTTCAATGGTCTCCTCGATCAAGGCTTCCAGGCGATCTTCCGTGCTTTCCAGCGGTTGCCGCCAGTCGTAGGCCATCGGGAACACCGGCACCGGCTGCCGTGGATCTTTGGCCAGAGAATGCCGTAGTTCTAGAATGAACTCCTTGTAGATCACCGGAACCACGCCGTCCGCGTCTACCCGCGCAGGTTCTAGTCGCTCGAAACGCTGGTCGTCCGGATGCAGGGCGATCCGGGTGTAGTCATCAGTGAAACTGTCTGCCAGTGGCAGCAAGGATCGCGCGGAGAAAACCGTTTGCGGGTTGACGTCGTAGTTGTCCCTCAGGGCACTGCCTAAGATGCCGGGCAAGAAAATCACGGGGTTCATGGCGCGCTCGCGTTTTTCTAGGGGCCTCCATAGTCGGCGCAACAGGCCGCCTTCGTCCAGCACCACCCCGTAGGAGCCAGCTTGCTGGCGACACGGTCCCGAGTTTTTATGTACGTGTTGATTGATTGGCGGAAACTATTGGCTTGTTCGCCAGCAAGCTGGCTCCTACGTGAGCGAGCTGGCTCCTACGAAAGCGAGCTGGCTTTTACGCGGTCAGAACTCGCGGCTAACGGTGAAGCTGCCATACGACGGTCGCAGCTCCTGCCCGTCGAATTCTCGTGTTCGGAAATAGCGGGCGAGCGCTACTTTCCATGCGCCGACAGTCGTTGCTAAGCCCAGCGCAGCTTCGCCGACGACGGGCTTCTTATCCACGCTGGGG
>JBBSAA010000251.1:0-3748 GCA_038252715.1 Lysobacterales bacterium
ACTCCGACGTGTGGACGTTTCGCCGACTGCGCCCAACTCGTATCATCGCCCTTGACCACACCGCCTTGGAAACCACCATGCTGACCGCCGGCGACCGCGCCCCGTCCTTCTCCCTCACCAGCGACAGCGGCAAGACCGTGAGCAGCGCCAGCCTGAAGGGGCAGCGTTACGTGCTGTATTTCTATCCCAAGGACGACACCCCTGGCTGCACCAAGGAAGCCTGCGCCTTCCGTGACAATTTGCCCGCGTTTGGGAAACTCGGTGTCCCTGTGTTCGGCTTGAGCGCGGACGACGGCAAGTCCCATGCAAAGTTCGTTAAGAAGTACGCCCTGACCTTCCCGCTCCTGTCCGATCCAGAGCACTCGCTGCTCAAAGCTTATGGCGCTTGGGTCGAAAAGAACATGTACGGACGCACCTATTTTGGCGTGCAGCGCAGCACCTTCGTGATCGCTGCTGATGGCCGCATTGAGCAGGTTTGGCCGAAGGTGAGTGTGGACGGCCATGCCGAGGCGGTCCTCGCCTTCCTGCAGGGCGGTGCGCCTTCACAACCCAAGGCTGCAGTGAAACCGACTGCGAAAACAGCGCCGACTAAGAAGACCGCGCTAAAAAAAGCGCCGGCAAAGAACGCGACTGCGAAAACCGTTCCGGTAAAGAAAACCCCAGCCAAAGCGGCGGTCAAGAAGGCCGCGTCGAAACCAGTCAAGGCAGTTGCCAAAAAGACGCTTAAACAACCGATGAAAAAGCGCTGAGTCGGTCGCCGCCGCGCTCACTGCAATGACGCCCTCGATCAAGGCTTTTTGGCAGATGCATTTTTGCGTCTTGCTGTGGGGCTTCACCGCGATCCTCGGCAAGATGATCAGCCTGCCGGCCTTGGCCTTGGTCTGGTGGCGAATGGGTTTGGTCACGGTCGCACTGCTGCTGGTCCCGCGCGTGTGGCGTGGGCTGCGGGCGATGTCGCCACGCTTGCTGGCGATCTATGCCGGCATTGGCGTATTGGTGTCCCTGCATTGGCTGACGTTTTATGGCGCCATTAAGCTGGCAAACGCCTCCGTGGCCGTCACCTGCATCGCCCTTGGGCCAGTGTTCCTGGCCTTGGTCGAACCGTGGATCGCCGGGCGCAAGTTTGATGCGCGCGAACTGGCCCTCGGCGTCGCCGTGGTGCCTGGCGTCGCGCTCGTCGTAGGTGGCGTGCCGTCTGATATGCGGCTGGGTATCGCCGTTGGCACGCTGTCGGCGTTCATCGTGGCGATATTTGGTTCGCTCAATAAACGGTTTGTCGAACACGCTGATTCGTTGACGGTGACGTTTGTTGAGCTTGGCGCCGGCGCCTTGTTTTTGACCGCATTAGCGCCGCTACTTCCTCACGCTGGCTCGATGTTTCCAATACCAAACCCGCGCGACGCGCTTTTGCTGCTGGTGCTCGCCATGGGCTGCACCTTGCTGCCATTTGCACTGTCGTTGGTGGCATTGCGGCACCTGAGCGCGTTCACTGCGCAATTAGCGGTGAACCTTGAGCCGGTCTATGCCATCGCGTTGGCGATCGTGCTGCTTGGCGAACAGCGCGAGCTGAGCGTCTGGTTTTACTTGGGAGTGACCATCATCTTGGTCGCGGTATTCGCGCCGGCGTGGTGGGAACGGCGCAACCGCGCGGTTGCACCGATGCCGGTCGGCATCGCGGGCGAGCCTTGATTCGACTTAGGCGACGCTGAGACGGCTGTCATCGCCCGCTTCAGCCCACTGACTCACCCAGCCTTCGTTGCACCAGCAGCGCAGGTGGCTGAGCGCAGCCATCGGCACCGCGGCCATCGGATGCCATTCAAGCAGCAGATCACACAGGCCAGCGAAATCCCCGCCCTGCAAGAAATGCATGATGGCCGAATGCTCTTCGACGTCGAGCGAACGAAACCGTGTCACATCGTCGCGATCGCGCCACAGCGCCCATTGCCCGCGACTAATTTTTATTGCCGCCGGGGGGTTGCGCTCGTCCTTCAATGCCTGCCAAACATCCACGCTGTTCCAACTGACGCCGTGGATCGCAAACCCAGGATGCAGGCGCAAGCCAAGCCCGGGCCACTGGTTCGGTGGCGCAACTTGCAGGGTTTCCCAATCGGCACGGGGCGAGTCGGCGGCGTCGAAACAATCACGCAAACGCCGCTCCAGGCCCGCCAGCTCAGCGATTACGGGCTGGTCCGAGAATGGGCTTTGGGCAGAAAGATAGTTCGGCAAGCCCGCTCCGAAATCGCGCAGCGACGCCACGCGTGACGGCTGCGCCGCGATATAGCCCGCGCACATCGTTTCCCAGAGCGCATCGCCCAAGTACAGGCCGAGCAAATCGTGATCGTTGCCCAAGGCTTCGCGCAAACGGGCGCCGTACGCGTGGCGGTAAATCGCCAAA
The DNA here is from genome assembly GCA_038252715.1 of Lysobacterales bacterium. Lineage (GTDB taxonomy): Bacteria > Pseudomonadota > Gammaproteobacteria > Xanthomonadales > Xanthomonadaceae > Arenimonas. Next base: position 2,396 of record JBBSAA010000251.1, read on the forward strand.
CCGGTGTCGCGGTCCATGCGACCGACCGCGATATGCGAGCGCACCTGCTCGCCTTGCTCGCGCAGGGTTGCGAGGAATTGCCGCTGCAGGTCGGCTAAAGAACAACTCATGCCACGCGCGCCAAGTCGGAATTGGCGCGTGCGAACGCGGCCCGCGCCAGCGCCAATTCGCCGAGCAATTCGGCTAAGGGCGGAATGTGGTCATCGCGCTCAATCATCGTGCTGATCGGGCCGAAGCGCGCAATCGCGTTTTCGTACAGCGACCACACCGCCGGCGGCACGTCGTGGTCATGGGTATCAATGGCGTAGTCGCCGTAGTCGCTGTGCCCGGCAAGATGGATCTGCCAGATTCGCTCTGCTGGCAAGCCGCCGAGGTAGTCGAGTGGATCGAAGCCGTGGTTGCGGGCGCTGACCTGCACGTTGTTGATATCGAGCAGCAGGCGGCAGCCACTGCGCGTGGCGATTGCCGCTAGGAATTCCCATTCCGGCATCGAAGAACCTGAAAACTCGACGTAGCTGCTCAAGTTTTCCAGCAGTATTTCGCGGCCAAGAAAATCCTGCACTTCCGACACGCGGTCGACGACGTGGGTGATGGCCTCCTGGGTGTAGGGCAAGGGCAGCAGGTCGTGACTGTTGATGCCATCGACTCCGGTCCAGCACAGGTGGTCTGACACCCAAGCCGGTTCGACTTGCCGCATCAGCTGCTTAAGCGCGCGTAAGTAGTCGCGATTGAGCGGGTCAGTGCCACCAATCGACAGCGACACGCCATGCATCACGATCGGCCAACGCGCGCGGATCTTTTCCAGGTAGTGCCGCGGTTTGCCGCCGGCGACCATGAAATTTTCCGAGGTCACTTCAAACCAATCGATTGCCTGTGACTCACTGTTTGCGTCGCGCGACAGGATCTCGCCAAAGTGTTCGGTGCGCAGGCCGAGACCGAAGCCCAGCCAAGGCCGGGTCCCCGGCGCCATCGCGCCGGGGCCCGGTTCGGCCGATGAAAACTGGCCGTATTGCATGATCAGGCCGCCTTGCCGCCGACATTGGCACAGGTGCCGGCCGTCAATGCGACGAAGCCCTGCCCCTTGCACGAACCTTGCCCCTTGCAGGCATTGCTGGCGGTCTTGCAGTCGTTATGGCCCTTGCAGACGTTGGCGCCCATGCAATGAATCTGGCTGTCGGCTGCGACCGACATTTTCATGCCGGCATCCACCACCGTTCCGCCAATCGCCGAACACGATTCGGCCGTGGCGGCGACGAAGCCCTGGCCTTTGCAGGCGCCTTGGCCCTTGCAGGCGTTTGCTGCAGTCTTGCAGTCGTTATGGCCCTTGCACTGGTTCACGCCTGAGCAATGCAC
>JBBSAA010000252.1:0-3726 GCA_038252715.1 Lysobacterales bacterium
ACGCGATGAATGACGCTGCCACGGCAAACGGCGGCCAGGCCGACATCAACCCGGTGCAGGACTTGGGATTTATGTATAACCGAAACCTCTCTGACCCTGACGGCCATGTTTGGGAAGCGATGTGGATGGATATGGCGGCGATGGCTCCTAGCGTCTGAGTTCGCCAGCTCTCGGGGGCCACTGGGCTCGGCACCTTAGTCTCGCCCGGGCATGCCAGTAACTCGGCAAAACCATCGCCGTCATGCGACCATGCCCCCGCGCCCGTTTCGCGGCGAGCAGGGGAAAGCCAGTGAGCTCCACCGTTACTGTCGACCGTGTGGACGGCCCAACCCGTGCCCCCGTTTGTTCCGACGAGCCCGAGCGGCTGCGGGCGCTTCACGCGTATTCGGTGCTGGACACCCCCATCGAGGCGGCGTTTGATGACATTACACTGATCGCCAGCCACGTCTGCGGCACACCGATCGCGATCATCAACCTGATCGACGGCGCCCGCCAGTGGTTCAAATCCGAGCGAGGCTTTGGCGTACGCGAGACGCCGCTGGAAAACTCCATTTGTGCGCACGCGATTTTGGAGGCGAATTATCTGGAAATACCGGACACGCTCGCCGACAAACGCTTCGCCACCAATCCGCTCATGACCGGCGAGCGCGGCCTGCGCTTCTACGCCGGGGCGTTGCTTAAGATGCCCGACGGGCACGCAATCGGCACTGTCTGTGTATTGGACTACGAACCGCGACGCCTCGACGACTCTCAGCGCGATGTGCTGTTCGCCCTCGCCCGCCAAACGATGGCCCAGCTAGAGCTGCGGCGCGCGGTCATGGATGCGGAGCGTGCGCAGCAAACCCATCGTCGCGTGTTGTCGGCGGCTGGCGACAATTTCAGCGCGCCGCTTAGCGTGATTGAAGTCGCACTGTTCCATGTCTCGGACGCAGTAAAGGACGACGTTGAGCTGGCGGCGCAGGTGAGGGCGGCGCGTGAATCGTCCCGGCAACTCATGGCGACCGTACGTCGGCTCTCGGAAGCGCTGCGGCTGGAGAAGCAAAGCCCTGCCCCTGAATCGTTCGACCTTCGAGAGTTCGTCGCCAGCGTCGCTGATCGCTGGCTACCGATCGCGGACCGTGCCGGCCGCGAGTTTCACCTTGAGGTCGCCGACGGCACGCTGACTAGCGATCCCAAGCGCCTGCGCACCATTCTGGACAATCTCATTGGCAATGCTTTCAAACACGCTGCAAGCGGACCCATCGTGCTGCGCGCTTGGCAGGACGCCACAGGCACCTGCTTTGATGTCGAGGACAGCGGCAAAGGCATTCCGGCCGACCAGCAGGCGCGCATCTTTCAGGCTTTCCATCAGGTTCAGGCAACGCGCGATGGCCTTGGCATCGGACTGTCCATTGTCCAGCGCAATGCCGAATTGATTGGCGCGAATGTCAGCGTCGCGTCGGAATCGGGTAAGGGCGCGCGGTTTCGGGTCCTGGTGCCGGTGGCCGCTTGATTCCAGCAGCCACTTCGATCGTCACTGCGGTTTTCCTGTGGTGAAATGGCTCATGGCTAATCAATGAATTCGCTCGGTGACTTCCAATGACGCAAGACAATCCAACCCAACCACACCGACTGGTCATCACCCGGCCCGACGACTGGCACCTGCACCTGCGCGACGGCGCCATGCTAGCGACAGTCTTGCCGGACACCGCGCGACGGTTCGCACGCGCCATCGTCATGCCCAACTTGCAGCCCTCGGTGACCACCGTCGAGCAGGCGCGCGGATATCGCGAGCGAATCCTGGCGACGCTGCCGGCCGGCTTGGACTTCGAGCCGCTGATGACGCTGTTCCTAACCGAGCTGACCACGCCGGCCGAAATTGCCTTGGCCAAGGCCAGCGGCTTCGTGCACGCGCTGAAGTATTACCCGGCTGGCGCCACCACGAATTCCGCTAGCGGTGTCACCGATCTGACGCGTGTCTCCGCCGTGCTGGCTGCGATGGAAAAGCATGACCTGCCATTGTTGGTACATGGCGAGGTCACGGATGCCGATGTTGACGTGTTCGACCGCGAGGCGGTGTTCATCGAACGTCATCTCGGCGCGCTGGTGCGTTCATTTCCTGGCCTGCGCATCGTGCTCGAGCACATTACTACCCGCTCCGGCGCGCAGTTCGTCAGCGAGGCGCCGGATACGGTTGCCGCCACCATCACCGCCCACCACCTGCTGCTCAACCGCAACGCGATGTTTGCGGGCGGGATGCGACCGCATCACTACTGCCTGCCTGTTCTCAAGCGTGAAGCGCATCGCCAAGCGCTACTGATGGCTGCGACCGGCGGCAGTCCAAAGTTTTTCCTGGGCACCGACAGTGCGCCGCATCCGCAGCACGCCAAGGAATCAGCCTGCGGCTGCGCCGGTCTATACACCGCGCACGCCGGAATCGAGCTTTATGCCGAGGCGTTTGAACAGGCCAATGCACTCGACCGACTGGAAGCCTTTGCCAGTTTCCACGGTGCAGATTTCTATCGCCTGCCCCGCAATACCACCTCGGTGGTGCTGGAACGCCAAGCTTGGACGGTTCCGCATAAAATCGGGCTTAGTGCCGACGCCGTGGTTCCCTTTCGATCGGAACAAACGATTGGCTGGCAGCTGGTTGACGCTTAGCTTAGGCACGGCGAACAACACGTGCGTTTCTAAAACCTGTGACTACGCAGTCTCTGTGCCCGCCAGCAACTCTGCGAGCAAAAGATTGGGGAAGCGACGGTTCTGCACGATCGCGTAAAAGCTCTCAGTGACGCCGGGGATCCGGCAATGCTCGACCAATACGCCTGATTCCAATTCATCACGAACGACGATCGACGGAACCAAGGTCACGCCGTCCAGCTCTCGTGCCAAAAGACGCAGCATGGCCATGTCGTCGACTTCGGCCAAGATCGTCGGTCGAATACCCGCCAATTCGAGCAGGCGATCAAAGGCCACGCGGATGTCACTGTCGAGGCTGGGCAGCAAGACCGGCTCGGTGCGCAAATCGTCAGGGAAGCAGAACGGTCGCCCGTCCAACCTGGGCCGGCCGACGAGGCTGACCGGTTGCTGGTTCAACAGGTGGTTTCGAAACGGCAGCTGTGCATCACGTTTGGCAGCGCTGTTGGAAAGCACGACATCGATTGTGTGCGCTTCCAACTGCGCCAGAAGTTCACGCATCGTTCCCGACCGTACGATCAATTGCACATCCGACCGACCCACCAGTGGTCGCAGGAACTGCAGCTGGAAGTTGCGCGACAAAGTGGTGAGCGCGCCAACCTTGATCACTTGCCGGTTCGCCAGCGGCCGGCCTTGCAGCGTATTAAGCAGCTCATCGCCGGCTTGGAAAATCGTGTCTGCGTAGTCCAAAGCGATGCGCCCGGCCTCGGTTAGGACCAAGCGTTTTCCGCTGCGTAAAAACAGCGGGTGGCCAATGCGGTCTTCCAACTTTGCCAACTGCACGGACAGGGCGGACTGCGACACGTTAAGCCGCTCGGCGGCCCGCGTCAGGCTGGTCTCGTGGGCGATGACCCAGAAGTAGTGCAAGTGGTTGTAATTAAGACTGGCCATAGGTAATTATCTTAAACAGAACGATTGCATACAATCAATATATTTTACATAAGTCGTATCAGGCGGTGAAATACGTCGTCCCCGTTGTTGGAACTCACCATGCTGACCCCTACCCTGTGGCTTGCGATCGCTGGCCCACTGGCGTTAGCCCTTGCCGGA
>JBBSAA010000253.1:0-3708 GCA_038252715.1 Lysobacterales bacterium
ATTCGCGACAGCAATGGCACTGCACTGGTCGACGGCGATACGGTCCTGCTTATCAAGGACCTGAAGGTTAAGGGCACCTCGATCACGCTCAAGCGTGGAACCGTGATCAAGAACATCCGGGTAGGCGAAGGCGACGAGGCGGTCGAAGGTAATTCCGATAAGGTCAAAGGCCTACGGCTGCGAGCCGAATTCCTCAAGAAGGCCTAGCAGTCAAAAGCGCACCGCGATAATCAGCGCGGTGCGCCGTGCCTGGGTACTCAGTTCTTCTTGACCAGCTCCACGCGCCGGTTCTTCGCGCGGCCAGCCTCACTGCCGTTATCGGCGAGCGGCTTGTCGGCGCCGAAACCTTGGGCGCTGAGGCGGTCGTTGGCGATGTTGTGCAAGATCAGCGCCGCGCGAACGGCCTCGGCGCGCTCGCTTGAGAGCACTCGATTACGTTCGGGCGTGCCGGTGTTATCGGTGTGGCCCTCGATGGACAGCTTCAGCAGCGGGTCGCTACTGAGCAACTTGTCGATCTCATTGATCACCGGGACGCTGTCGGCGCGCAACGCCGATTTGTCGGTATCGAAGTTGATATAGACCGCAACGCGGCCGGCGCTATCGATTGCCTTCTTCATGTCACTGGCGCTGAGGAAGGACAGCGCACTGGCCATCCCCTGTTTCTCAAGCACCGCCACCAGACCCTGCAGCGGGATCGCGCCGGTGCTCACCTGTATCCAGTATTCCTTGCCGCCTTGACGAATCAGGTAGGTGTTGTTCTCGCAGCCGTCCGACGCGCAGGCGCCGATATAGTGCTTGTCGACGGCATCCCGCCCGCCGAACGCGTCCCATAGTGCTGGCGTGTATTGACTGGTGCTGATCTTCACCCCGCCGAGTTTCGCGATGGCATCGCTGTAATTGCGCTGGAATTCGATGTCGGAATACTTGCGGCCTTCGTCAGCGGTCAGCTGGAATTGGTCGTGGAAAATCTTGCCCTCGATGGCGACCACCTTGTTGCCAGCAATCATGTGGGTGCGATCGAAACTGGTGTTTTTATCGGCATCGGCGAGCACGCTGGTCAGGCCGTCGGGCGCCTTGAAGAACGGAAACGGCGGCAACGACGCCGTACTTTCAGGCACGCTGGCTGGATCGAAATCGGCCGGTGCGGCGGCCGTCGCTGCCAATGGCAGGCTGGCTGCGTCGGCTGCCGGCGGGTCCGCTTGGGCCGGTGCGGCGGCTACGGCAGGGACGTTGGTGTCGGCGGGCGACGGCGCGGTAGTTTGGCTGCAGGCGGTCAGTACCAGTAGCCAAGACAGGCAGGTCAAGACGCGGGGGCGCAGGGACATCGGCTATCTCCATCAGGGCGGCGGGTAATGCGTTTGTAGTCCACATGGACAGCCGGGGCAAGCGGCAGCGCCCGCTGGCGCTGGACGGCAACTCGCGGTCGAACCAACGCGAGGCGCTGGTCGATTCCGTATCGTTGTCTCAACCGGGCGCGGTTTTCATGGCGGTTACCACGCGCGGCATCCGTCGGCCATTGAGCCAGTCGCCGAGAAAGGTGTAGCGAACGCAGGCGTGGTAGCTGGCCAACATGGGCGCCAAGACCAACACCAGCATCAGTGGAAATTTGAGCGGCCAGGGCCAATCCACGCGCGCGAACACCACTTGCACGGCCATCACCAGCGGCAGGTGAATCAGGTAGAGCCAATAGGACGCGTCGGCGAGATAGCGGCGAGCGGCGCTGTAGCCGGAAGCAAATCGCAAGGCGAGGCCAATGGCTGCCAAGGTCGCGCTCCATCCTGCGATGGCGTACGGGGCGGCGAGGAGCCACTGCTCTGCGCCCATCGTCATCGGCAGCAGCGTCGGCTTGGGCCCTTCGATAAAGAGAAAAATGGCGACAAGGGCCAGCGCAATTAGCAAATGCCAGGGCCAATGCGCGCGCAGCGTGGCCAGTAGCGCCGGCTGCCGCTGAAGCAGCCAGCCGAATGCAAATGCCAGCCCGAAGCCAGCCGCGGCCGGTACATTGGGATAGAGCGTTTGGTCCGGTGTCGGAATGCCAAACCACGCAAACCAACCCGGCTGCATGGCTAAGGCCAGAGCCAGTGGTGCGGCCCAACAGACCATGGCGCCGGGAACTGCGGTGAGTCGCATGAATCTATCTGCGAATCTGCCCAGCCGGCCTCCACGGTCGATTCGCATTACCACTGCACGCAATGACAGCGCCGCCAAATACATCAGCAGCAGTTCCCACAAAAACCACAAGTGGGTCAGCGGAAAATTATTGGGTAGAAAGGTTGGACCCGGCGGCGACGGTGTCGTTGGCAGGCTGCCACCATTGGCAATGATGGCGCTCCCGACCACGACCAATACGATCGCTGCAAACGACAGCGGCCATCCAATGAGCAGCGGCACCGCGATTCGTCGACTACGGTCCTTGATGAATGCAGCTACGCCTAGGCGTTCCACGCCAAGCCGGGCGAAGTAGCCGGCAAGAAGGAAAAAAGTGAGCATGCGGAACAGATGAATGGCAAAAAAGACCATGCCCAAGCTCGTGCTCGGTTGGCTGTCGGCGACGATCCAAAAGTACTTGGCGCCTGGCAGGAAGGACATCGTCATGTGCAGCACGATGCCGAGCAGCAGTGCCGTGCCGCGCAGGGCGTCGAGGCCGTGCAGGCGTTCAGGGGCAAGTGCCGTCATATCATGTCCTCTGGCCGCAGATTGCGCGCCGGGTATTGGGTAGTGAGGAGTGATTCGCCTGAAGGCACGCAAATATCACGGCGGCTTCGCAACAAGGCTTGACGTCGGCGCTGCTAAACTGACGGCTATCCACTCTGGCGCCGCCCGCATGACGCTTCATCTACTCTGCCATCCCGTTCACACCGTCACCGCGACCGGGCGCGCGTCATGACGGCGCGGGTGCAGGCGCAAACGCTGTTTGAAAAAGCGCGCGATCACCACCGTCAAGGGCAGGCGGCCGTGGCTGAAGGCGCGTACCGGGAAGTCATCGACCTGGATCCGCGCCATGCCGGCGCGCACCAAGCCCTGGGCCTGCTGCTGTTTGATCGTGGCGAAATCTCGCAGGCCATCGATCACCTTGCCCGAGCCTCGGAAATCCTGCCCGAGTGGGTGGAGCCACAGGTGCAGCGCGGGCAAGCCCTGCAAAATCTCGGTTATCCAGAGGAAGCCTTGGCCTGCTTCGATCGCGCGTTAGCGCTGCGCCCGGACGGCCAGGTGGCGCTGTACCAGCGCGGCCTCGTGCTGCAGTCCTTGCAGCGCAGCGACGACGCGATCGCAAGTTTTGACGCGCTGCTGGCCTTGCAGCCTAACTTGGTGCCGGCTTTGTTCAGTCGGGCCAACGCCTTAGTGGAAGCGGGCCGTTTTGATGAGGCGCAGGCCGCTTACGAGCGCGTCATCGCCTTGCAGCCTGACTTGGCCGATGCGGTTCGTAATCGCGGCATGCTGGCCCTGCTGCGCGGCGATTTCGCCAACGGACTGGCGGACTATGAGCATCGGCGCCCACGCAGCGGCCCGAAGTCCGCCTTGATCGCCGCCATTCCGGAGTGGACCGGTGGCGATCTCACTGGCAAGTCGCTGTTGGTTTCCGACGCCAGCGGGCTCGGCGACACGCTGCAATTTTGTCGCTACCTGCCGATGCTGGTCGCACGCGGAGCGCAGGTGAGTTTCGTCGGTCATCCCCGGCTGTTCCGCCTGCTTGGATCGCTGGTGCCG
>JBBSAA010000254.1:0-3669 GCA_038252715.1 Lysobacterales bacterium
CCATATGCGCCACGTCCTACTCCGCCTGCTGCTGACCCTTTCCGGTGCCACGGTGGTCGTCGCCTGTGGCGATAGCAGCGATCGCGCGGCGAATGGCAAGCCAGGAGAGGCCGCGGCGGTTCGAAAGATGGAAGGCCAACTCGACCTCTTATTGCCCGCTAACTTCTGGAGCGAAACCCAAGGTGTCTTCGACAAGGCATGGTTGCTTGGCTTTGAAAAGGCGTCTTCTTGCCAAGTGCGCGTGCAGCGCGCCACCAGTCCGGAACAAATGCTGGTACTTGCTGAGCGCGGCGATATCGACCTGATCGTGGCCACGGGCGAGATCGCTGGTAGCCTCGTCCAGTCAGGACGTGTGCAGGCCTTGGATACCGAGCAGCTGCCCGCGCTCACAAGCGTCGTGCCACGGTTGGCGCAGGGACCTTGGGCTGCGATGGATGGCGTGAGCTATGGAGTTCCATTGCAATGGGACACGATGCGCCTGCAGTACGATTCGCGCGCAATAAGCGCCAATACGACGGTGGAATTGGCTGATCTGTTCCAAGAACGAGCCTTGGGTGACGGCAAGAGCAATGCCGGTCGGGTCCGAGCTTTCGATCGCCCCATCGAACTTGCCGACGCCGCACTTTATCTGCGCGAGGCTCGTCCGGATCTGGGCATCACCGACCCCTATGCCCTGGACGAGAAGCAATATGCCGCGGTGCTTGAAGCCTTGCGACAGCAGCGCCGACTTGCTGCCGTCAACGACGCTGCCGCGGTAATCGCCGGGAACTGGGGCGGCGCAGCCCCGCTTTCCATCGTCCAGCCGCCGCTTTCCGCGCTTGAGCATCGGCCAACGCATGGCTCGAGCGGATGGGTGGCGGTGTCGTTGCTTCGCACCGGCGCCGCGCATCCCCACTGTGCGATGGCTTGGATGCAATGGTCCTTGCAGCCAGAGGTACAGGCGCAGATCGCTGGCGAGTTCCGAACCATGCCGGTGATCGAGTCAGCCTGCGCCGCGCGTGAGGACTTGGGGCCGTCTTGGTGCGAAGGAAATCAGTTTGGTCAAATCGATCAGGTGTATTTCTGGCGCACTCCGACCGTTCGCTGCGGAACAAAGCTATGCGTGCCCTATAGCCGCTGGGTCGCAGATTTCGCCGAGATAGCCGCAAGGCCGTTGGACCAAGGGCAGGTGACAGAGGCGCGGTCTTTGCCGGCCAAGTGATTGAACAATTAGCCGCGTTGAGGTGTCACCAGGTCATCGCTGCGACACTTAGTCGATCTCGCTGATTCCACGGCAGGCTTAGATGGAGCGCCTACGCGGCGCCCGCGGCTCGCGTTCGTGCCAAGTGCAGCAGTAGCGCCAACGTCGCCACTGCGGCACAGGCCAGGAATGCGGCGCTGCCGCCACGCCATTCCCACGTGACCGCCGCGAGTCCAGCGCCCAATACGCCACCAACACCCTGCGAAAATGCGTACAACAGGCTCTGCCCGATAGCCGCGCGCTTGCCAGGGAAAAATTCTGACATCCGACGCATGCAGCAGGCATGGAAAATCGCAAAGCCAAAGGCATGGGTGAGCTGGGCAATGGCCATCCAGGTCAATGAATCGGCGAGTAAGGCCACGGCTAGCCAACGCAGGATCGTCACGCTCAGGCAGAACGACATCAGGTGTGTGGCGCCGAATCGCGACAGCAGTCGCGGCGCCTGCCAGAACATGGCGATCTCAATCAATACGCCCAACCCCCACAGCGCGCCGATGGCCGCGCCGCTATGGCCGTGCGCCTGCAGGTGCAAGGTGTAAAACACGTAGAAGCCACCGAAGCCCATTTGCATCAGCAGCGCAATGACCAAGAAACTGCGCACGCCCGGCCGCTGCCATAAGTGGCCAGCGTCCGCCGCGGTTGCGATGTGGTCGGGTGCGGCGTCGTTCCGGTGCGGCCAAGCAGCAAGGCCCATCGCTGCAAAAAGAGGCAGGCTGAGCCAGGGAAAACTGGCGTCACTGAGACGATCCAGCAGCCAGCCGTAGGTCGACGCAACAATCAAGAATCCCACTGAGCCCCAGACGCGGATTCGACCGTAGTACGCGCTGCGCGTCCCGAGTGCCTTGAGCGTCATGGCCTCGAACTGCGGCATGACCGCATTGTAGAAAAGTCCAAACACTGTCATCACCGCGAACAGCGACCACGCACTGCGGGTCAAGGTAAATCCGGCGAAACTGAGCGCTGTCAGGATAGCCCCGGCAACAAACCAGTGACCGGGTGTCGGGCTGCGTTCAACCCAACGCGCCCAGAACGGCGGCGCCAGGATGCGTGTCGCGTACCAGAGGCCAAGCATGGTACCGACCACATAGCCGCCGTGGCCGAGCGACGCGACCCAGCGCCCCACATACGGGGTGTAGGCGCCGAGGGCGGCATAGTAGAAAAAATAAAACGCAGCGAAGCGGCGCAGGTCAGCGTCCATGCGAGGCCCGAAGGGAAGTGGCCGGGCGTAAAGCCCGGCCATCATCATCTACTATTTGCAGCGCAGCGAGCCAGTGCTCTAGCTAGGCGGGTGTGTGGACAGTGGCTAATCGAGCCGCGAGACGATATGGGCATGAGACAAGTCAATGCTGCCGTGGCCACGGCCGTCAATGCGATGCCGCAGCGCCGTACCTTGCCCCTGCCGCGCTACAGCCGCTAGAACTCCAGATCCAGCGCCGCGCACAGGTAGTCCATCATCGGCGTCAGCGCAACGAAATTCGCTGCGACGGCTTGCCGCAAGCGTGGACCGAGCACCACGGAGTCTTCCAGCGCCAGTGTGGCGACAAAATCCTTGCGTTTGATGTCAGCAATCAATTCGTGATCGGCGTCGAATCCGCGCGGCGGGCGCACCAGCGACTCGCCATCCAGGGTGTATTTGCGTTTGAACGCCGGCGACTGCACGGCGGCCTTCCACGTGCCGGGATTGTCGAACAAGAATTGCCGGATCTTGCGCTGGGAGTCGGGCATGGGGTGCCACAGACCACCGCCAATGAAACAGTTGCCGGGCTGAACATGCAGGTAGTACGACGGTGCCTCGACTTGCTTGGATCGTTCGTGGAAAAAGCGCGCGCCCGACCAAGTCTTGTACGGCGTCTTGTCGTTGGAAAAGCGGGTGTCGCGGTGGATGCGAAACAGCGATCCGCCGACACCACGCGGGTCGGCACGGTAGTGCGGGCTCACCGCCAAAAGGTCCGGCTGCAAGTCGCTGATCAGCGCTTGGAACGGGCCGCGCAAGTGCGCCTCGTAGTCGGCCTTGTGGTCATGGAACCACTCGCGCTCGTTGTTGCGGCCCAGGGCGCGCAAAAACTTGAAGGTTTTCTCGGTGAAATACGTAGCCATATTCCTGAAGCTCCCCGGCTTGAGGCCGCTGGACGTGGATTTGATCAATGAGCGATGCGGCGACGGCGCTAGGCTTCAATGCCGGCTGATTGAATGCCATGCGAGGCGAAGGATCAAAGGCTAGCCTGCAAATTCAGCCCCCATGCCTCCAGCGCGTCCAGCCAAGCTTGCGGCTCACCGACACCGTGGCTGCTCCTCAGTGTCGCAATCGAGGCGAAATACGACGTGAAATTGTATTCCGACAGTCCGGCGTCGCGCTCGAGGCGCTCGCGCCGATAGTCGTCCCAGCTGAGCTGCTCGGCGGCTGTCAGCGACTCCGGCCAGTTTCGGGC
>JBBSAA010000255.1:0-3658 GCA_038252715.1 Lysobacterales bacterium
AAGGGCCCGGTGGTGCAGGTCAAGGATTCCTCGGGCCGGGTTGAAGTCGACAGCGATGAAATCCCCGGCATCACCTGGGGCGGCCCACTGGCCGTGCTGGTGAATCGTTCCTCGGCCTCAGCCTCGGAAATCTTCGCCGCTGCGATCCAGGACTATGGCCGAGGCCTGATCATCGGCGAGCCGACCTTCGGCAAAGGCACGGTGCAGAACCTGTTTGACTTGGATCGTTTCACCGGCAAGAAAGCGCCGATGTTCGGCCAAGTCAAGCTGACGATGGCGCAATTCTTCCGCATCGACGGCGACACCACCCAGCATGCCGGCGTGATCCCGGAAATCCAGTTCCCGGTCACCGTGGATGCCACGGAGTTTGGCGAGAGCACCTACGACAACGCCCTGCCGGCCTCGCGCATCCAGCGGGCGTCGTTCGCCAACCTCGGCAACTTCGCTCCCATCATCCCGCGCCTGTCGACGCAACACGACGCGCGCGTGCTGACTGATCGCGAGTACCAGTGGTGGGCGTCGGACGTGGCCAAGTTCCGCGCTGAACGCAGCAAGAAAGTGATCTCGCTCAACGAGGCCGATCGCCGCCTGGAGCGCGACCGCGACACCGCACAGCGCAAACAGCGCGAACTTGATCGCAAGGCGCTGGGCCTGACGGCACTGGACGGCGACGACAAGGACGATGGACTGCAGGCAGACGAGCGCAACGTCAATCAGCAGGTGGCGCGCGAAGCGGCCGCCAAAAAGCGCCCCGATCCCTTGCTGCGCGAAACCAGCGCCATCCTTTCGGACGCGATCAATTTGCTCAACGGCGATCCGAAATTGGTCACCCAAGTGCTGCCGGTCACCCGCCAGCCGACGGTCTGGAGCGACTAGGCATCGCCAAGGACCGGGCGCGATTGCCCCGGTCTTTTGTCTGCGGGTCGGCACTCTTCGCGGATGCGCGGCTGAACTGCGCTTTTTCCGGGTCAAGCAAGTCTGACTCGAAAATGAGCAAGATTCGGATAGCAGCTTTGCCGGGCAGCCCTTAGTCTGACCGCATGAACAGTCCTCTTCCCGACGATCGGCTGCAACAGGCGCGGCGCCTGCTTGACGAACAAGACCTCGGCCTTGCGGCCTTAGGTCTCGCGGTTGGCCTGAGCCCGACCCACCTGCAGCGCCGCTTCCGTGAGGCCTTCGGCCTCAGTCCCGCCGAATACCTAGCGCAAAAAAAACTCGCCCGGCTCAAGCACGAGCTGCGCGCTCCGGGCGATGTCACGCGCGCGCTGTACGAGGCCGGTTATGGGTCCAGCAGCCGGGTGTACGAGGACGGCGCAGCGCGCTTGGGCATGCTGCCAGGCGTGTATCGGCGCGGTGGCGAGGGCATGGATATCCGTTGGGCCGTGATCGAGACGGCCGTTGGCCAGGCTCTGATCGCGGCTACTGAGCGCGGACTGTGCGCGATCGCGCTGGGCGACGACGCGATCGCGCTGGAGAGCGAACTGCGCGATGAATTCCCTAGAGCCAGTCTTGCCCGTGTCGACGCCGGGCAGGACGAATTCCTGGCCCCGCGCGTGCGCGCCGTGGCCGATGTGCTGGCCGGCAAACGCGGCAGCGTACCGATGGAGCTCATCGGCACCGCATTCCAGCAGCGCGTCTGGGAAAGCCTCATGAAAATTCCGCGCGGCGAGACCCGCAGCTATGCCGCATTGGCCGACAGCATTGGCCAGCCGCGCGCGGCCCGCGCCGTCGCCCGCGCCTGCGCACAAAACCGGCTCGCGGTCATCGTGCCCTGCCACCGCATCATCCGCGGCGACGGCTCGCTCGGTGGTTATCGTTGGGGTCTGCCACGCAAAGACGCACTGTTGCAGTCCGAGCGCGGCAATCCCGCGCCCGGCGGAGGATAATCCCCGCCTGCCGCCACGCACCGTGCGCGCCAAGGACGAGCAATGCCTTCCGCCCATTCCAATACGTCCGCCGCCAGCCCAGCCAAGGTCGTGATCGCGCTGCTGTCGGTGTACCTGGTGTGGGGCTCAACCTACTTGGCCATTCGCGTTGGGCTTGAAGGTTATCCGCCGTTCTTGATGGGCGGCCTGCGTTTTGTCGCTGCCAGCGCGGTGTTCTATACCTTCCTGCGTTGGCGTGGCCATGCCGCACCGACGCCGGCGCAATGGCGTAACGCCGCGGTGATGGGCCTGCTGATGATGTTGATGGGCAACGGCTTAGTCAATCTAGCCGAGACCCATGTCTCATCCGGTTTAGCCGCGATTGCGGTAGCGTCCATGCCGCTGTGGGCGGGCTTGTTTGGCGCATTGAAGGGCAGGCATCCGAGCGCTGGCGAGTGGACAGGCCTGGCCATCGGGTTCGCTGGGGTCGTATGGCTAAATTTTGGCAGCGCGATGTCGGCGAACTTGATCAGCATGATCGCCCTGATCATGGCGCCGGTCAGTTGGGCTTTCGGTTCGGTCTGGAGCCGCGATCGCGACCTGCCCGACCCGTTCATGAGCACGGCCGCGCAGATGATCTGTGGCGGTGTCGCCATGCTGGTCGTCGGCCTCGCGCTCGGCGAACGCCTGCATGCGATGCCGCCACTGCAGCCCACCTTGGCGGTGGCTTATCTTGCCGTGTTTGGATCGATCATCGGCTTCACCGCTTACGTCTGGCTGCTGCACCACGTGCGTCCCGCGCTCGCGACCAGCTACGCCTACGTCAATCCGCCCATCGCGGTGTTGCTCGGCGCGGTCTTGCTGCACGAGAAAGTCGACGCGCACGTCATCGGCGCGATGGCCGTGATCTTGCTGGGCGTCATCATCATCACCCGCTCAAAAGCACGAAGCGCCTAACGCAGGAGCGGCGTCAGCCGCAATGTTTCCGACACCTACCTCGCGCACGTTAGGAGCGGCGACAGCCGCTATATTTCCGAAACAAGCCCCGGGCCACACCTCCCCAAAAAGATCGCGGCTGACGCCGCTCCTACATGGCACGGGATAGGTTCGAGGCTAGAAAGCCGGCTCGCACCGCGCGCACCGGCGTCCAATCACACGATGGCAATTAGGCCGCGCGCAGCGCCGTCGTCACCTGCATACGCGCCGCGTGGATGGCCGGCAACAGGCCGCCGATGAAACCGATCAGCAGCGAGATCAGCAGGCCGATACCGACCAAGCCGGCACTGACCTTGAACGCGAATACCACTTGGGTGAAGCTTTGACCCAGCGTAGATACCGACAGGTTGTTGAAAAGCGCCCAGGCGATAAAGGCGCCGATTACGCCGCCGATGAAGGCCAGCACGATCGCCTCGATCATTACCGACACCAGCACCGGGAACGCGCCGAATCCAATCGCGCGTAGCGTAGCTATCTCGCGCGTGCGGGCCGCGACGGCGGCATACATGGTGTTGAGCGCCGCAAAGATCGCGCCCAGCCCCATGATGAAGGTGACGACGCCCGCCAGCACGCTGATCAGCGTGCGAAATTGTTTAGTCTGCGCGCTGTAATAGGCCCGTTCCTGCAGCACTTCGACGGTGAGCCGCGGATCTGAAGTCAGCGCCGCCTTCAACGTGGCCAGTGCGGCCGGTGAATCCAGTCCCACGCGCACTGCACTGAAGCCGTTGCCGCGGTTGAAGGCGGACTGCGCCGAACCGGCATCGGCCCACAGCTCGCTGTCATTGGCGTCATCGGCC
>JBBSAA010000256.1:0-3613 GCA_038252715.1 Lysobacterales bacterium
TCTCGCACGGTGTTGGCGATACTTCAGCAGATGAAGCTGCCGGTGCCGGTGGCGGGTGTCTCTCGCGATATCTTCCTCGGTGCCGGTGCCGCCTTGCTGCCCAACTGGGCCTGCCAGTTGCTCGAGCGCACGCCGGCCCAGGCGCTGCAATCGCGTGTGGCCGCCGGCGTATTGCGCACGATGGCGCCGCTGTTTCGCGCCGGACTCAATGATGGCCCCGCCCATCGCGCCTGCGAGCGTGTGGGTCATGAACGGCGCTGGATTCGGCGACCCTTTTCGGATGCAGAACGCTAAAGGAAATTGCGCGCGGTCAAACCAATGTCTCGCAACGGTCCAAGCCTTAGCGCTAACTATTTGTCGGCAGCAATCCGGATAACAACGCCGGCGCGATCATCGGTCGTCCATATCGCGCCGTCTTTCGCCACCGCCAAGCCCACCGGCGAGCCCTGCGGACGCACGCGCGGCACTTTGTCCCAGCCCGGCGTCAGGATCAAGGCCGTCGCCGCCGGGTCAAGGCCATACAATTTAGGCGCTGCGCCGAACACGGCATACGTTGCGCCCTTCGCCGTCATAGGCAGGCCCGCGGCATCGGTGGCGTAGGCGGCAATGCGTCCCCCGGTCGCACGATGGCCGTGCCACGTGACCAGCAGTTTTCCGCGCAGCGATGGAAACATCGCGCCCTGGTACCAAAGCATGTCGAGCGGCGCGCTATGCGGCGGCAGCAGCGCCACCGGCGCCGTGTGCGCAGGCGACCGACAGTTCATCGCGTTCGTTGCCGCCCAGCCGGGCGTCGGTGTGGCGAGGTCATAGCAATACGGCCAGCCGTAATGATGACCGGCCTCAATGCGATTGATTTCATCGAAGGGCGTGAAGCGCCCGGCGAAGTCATAGCTGTTCTCCCCCTGCAAAATCGTGCCGGTCGGATGCACGGCCAAGGCGACCGAATTGCGCAGGCCACGCGCGAACACCGTGTATTCGCTGCTCCAACGGCCCGGCGCGACACGAGCGTAACGTCGCAGTCCCGCGGCGTGTTCGCTGCCTTCGCTTTCCGCGCAGGTTTTGCCGCTCGGCTTGCCGGCAACGTCCACGCATTGATCGGACGGCGCGCCGACATTGACCAGCAGTGCGCCGTCGCTGGCAAACACAAACTTCGACAGCGGATGGCGATTGTCGTGCAGGCGGTTATCGGGCAAACCGGTGATGATCGGGGTAATCGTTGCGGCCGGCGTCGCAGAAAGCGGATCAAAACGAAAGATCCGGCTCATTTCGCCGACATAGGCCAGCCCGTCAGGCCCCAGCGCCAAAGCGTGCGGAAGGTTTAAACCGCCCAGCAACTTCGTCAACACCGGCGGCTGCCCGAGAACGGTTTCAATCTTCCAGATGGCGCCGGTCTTGGTGCCCCAGCCGCCGAGATCGCTAAGCAGCCAAGTGCGATCGTCCAATTGCACTAGCGAACGCGGCAGCCGCAGCGGTCGCGCACTGTTGGCGACCGTGGGTCCAATGACCAGCCCGGCGCAGAAGCCTTTGGGCATTCCGATGGCGAGCTTTGGGTAGCCGTCGCACTGACCCTGCGGCGCGGCGTATTTTTCGCGCGGCGTCGCGGCCGGTGCCAGCGTCGGCAGCACGGCCAGCAACAGGGCGCTCGTGGTTAGGCGTGGAATCGTGAAGGCCATATCAGGTTGCCCAGGCTCGTGTGCGTCCCAAGGCTAACGCATCGGCAGGCGCGTGAGCGCGCCCGCCGGCACTGAAACATCACCGACATCATCCGGACTTATTGTGGTCACTTCGCGCGGACGTCCTGCGCCTTCCGTGACGGATGAAACCCATGCGCCGAAACCTTTTGATTGCCGCTGCCTTGATGCTAACCATGTCCAGCCTCGCCGTTGCCGTATCGACCTACGTCCCGATCGAGCAGCGGCTAAGCGCTGAACAGCGCCAAGCGACCGGTATCGACACGCTGTCGCCGACGCAACTGCAGCTGCTGAACCAGCTGCTGAGCGAGGACCTCGCCAAGGCCATTGCCGCCGAGAAATCCTCGCCCGCCGCGCCGCCGGTCGAACGCGTGTTGGTCGGCCTCGAAAATGGGCCAATCATCAGTCGCGTGAAAGGCTCGGTCAGCGGCTGGGCGCCCGGCACCGAATTCGCGCTCGACAACGGCCAACGCTGGAAAGTGCTGAAGGGCGAGATGACCCTGCGCAAACCGCTCGATTCCCCATCAATCCGCGTCGTGCCCGGCGTCGCCGGCCGCTGGTTCCTCGAGGTCGACGAAGACTTGCCGAAGGCGCGGGTGTATCGCATCGACTGAGGTAGGGACTCGCGACCGCTGTCGCGCCTCAGTCGCGCTCGACGCCGATATCCATGCCCAGTGGCAACGTGCCCGTGCTCAGGCCGTACGCCCAGAATCCGCCGAGCACGATCATGATCGCCAGTGCCACGGCCAGTCCACGTCGCGTCATTGTTTCGTTGCCATCGCCGCGCTTGCGGCCGGTAACCATCGCGCGCGCGAGGTTCTCGCGGTGCACGATGCTGCTGACAATCACGCCCAGCACGTGGATGCCGATCATCACCAACAGGCTGTTCGCGAACACTTCGTGCACGTCCTCCAGTCCCTCGCCCGCGACGCCCGTGGCCATCAAGGCGCCGGTGACCGTGGTTGCCAACCCGAGCGCTAGCAACAGCAACACCGCGACTGCGCCGGCCGGATTGTGGCCCACGCTGCGCTCCGGATGGCGACTGAAAAACGCGCGTACATACCGCACGATCGCGGCCGGACCCCGCACGAACTGCGAAAAGCGCGCATGACGACTGCCGACGACCCCCCAAACCAATCGAAACAGCAGCAGGGCCAGGGCGCTGTACCCGAACAACAGGTGCAAGGCCCTTGC
Organism: Lysobacterales bacterium; assembly: GCA_038252715.1. Classification (GTDB taxonomy): domain Bacteria; phylum Pseudomonadota; class Gammaproteobacteria; order Xanthomonadales; family Xanthomonadaceae; genus Arenimonas. The sequence continues at coordinate 2,886 of JBBSAA010000256.1, forward strand.
GCCATCCTCTTCCGAGGTGAACCAGGCGCCAGCGACGGCGAGCACCAGCAGCCAATGCACGACGCGCACGGGAAGATCCCAGACCAGGATGGCGGGGTTCGTAGATTCGTGTTTCATCGTATGTCTCCGGTAGGTTGGCGGACGGTGATCGGCGCAGCAAATCGTCGTCGGGCAAGTTGCCGCCGCGCCGCGCCACCTCGGGCAAAATCCCCGAAAATATCGCGCATGCATCGAGGAAAAGGCCTGCAAATCGACCTTACGCGCTTCGGCTACGACACCCTTGATCGAGGTCAAAGCGCTGCGCCGCAATCGGAGTAGGTTGATTGGCATGGACAGGGATTTAAGCGACGCGACCGCCGCTGCGCGACAGACCGCGACGGCCGTCATTGCCGCATCGACTCCGCGCGCCTTGTTGGGCAACCTTGTTCTTGAACAGCTGCAGGCCGCGCACGACCTGCTCGCCTCCGGCCCGGCGTCGATACATCAGGGCGTGCATCAAGCGCGCAAGCAATTACGCCGTGTCCGCGCGGCCTTGGCTTTGGCTGGGCCCGAGCTGGGAGCGTCGGCACAGGGGCTGGATACAGAGCTGGGACGGTTGTGCCGCGGTCTGTCGCCGCTGCGCGACGCGCAAGCATTGGTCGAAGCGCTAACCCGCCTCGGCGAAGACGGCGCTGTGATTCCAACCGACCTTTCGGCAGCGATCGTCCTGGCCGAGCAGCGACGCGAAA
>JBBSAA010000257.1:0-3566 GCA_038252715.1 Lysobacterales bacterium
GCAGGCCGCAAACGCGGTGAACACCGCCAGCGACAGCCGGTGGTAGGCGGAAATGCCTACGGCCAGGAGTAGGGCGAGGATGGGAACAAGAATGCTCATCGGTGTGCTCCGGAAACAGCGGGATCGGGGAAAAGGGTAGGCGCCGCGTCAGCTAGTGCGGCTTGCGGGGGCGACAGCGCCGTCAATGCGGACGATTGTGCACCCAAAAATTCGAGCAGGGTCTCGGTGAAAGCGTCGTTGTCATCGCCAGCGACCATATGCGTTGCATCAGGCAAGGACACGTGCCGGGCATGCGGAACACAGTCGAGGAAGTGTTCGACGGTGCGTGCCGAGACCAAGTCGCTGCGCCCGCCGCTGACCAGCAGCACCGGCACCTCGACGGCGCGCGCGGCATCGGCGACCACGTCTTGCAGGTGCTCGCTGCCGGTGACGAACTCGCTGAGCAGGCGTGGGTCCCAATGCCAACGCAAGCGGCCCTCGCTATCGGTGTGCAGCAGGTGGGCCAGCTGCGCCGGGGTCTTGCGCTCGCGGCGATGCGGCATGTAGTCGGAGATGGCCGTGGCGGCGTGTTCAAACGACTCAAATCCGTCGGGAAAGGCGGTCATGAAGTCGTGGATGCGCTGCATGCCCGCAGCTTCCCAGCGCGGCGTCACGTCCACCAACACCAGGGCCGAGAACGCCGGGTTGCGCACCTGCGCCATCATTCCGGTGAGCCCGCCCATGGACGCGCCGACCAGTACCGGGCGCGGCGACAGCTGCTGGCTTGCGGTCAAGACATCGCCGACGAACTGTTCCGCGGTATAGCGCAGCGCGGTGGGGTTGCGACCAGACTGGCCATGACCGCGCATGTCCCAGGCAAAACTGCCGTGACCGGCGCTTGCGAGTCGGTCCTGCGTGCCGCGCCAGCTCTGCCGGGTCTGGCCGAAGCCATGCGCCAACAAGACGGGCGTTCGTGGCCCTTGCCGATGCTCGCCCACCAAGCGCAAGCCGGCATCGCCCACGAACGATTCCGTCGCGGGGTTGGCAGTTGTCGAGTGCTTAGCGGACATTTCCATACGCCCTAGTATGGGATGGCGGACCTCAATCTGTCAATACTTTGGCGTATGGTGCATGATGTCCGGATCGAAAACCTCTTCATCCCCCCGCCATCATTAGTTAAACTTGCCACCGTATGGTCGCCATTGCCCCCAAGCTCGAAAAAACCCGCCTCAGCGCCGAAGACTGGGCGCTCGCGGCCTTGGACGTCATCGCCGAACAGGGCCTGGCCGCGGTGGCGGTCGAACCCTTGGCGCGCCGTCTCGGGGTGACCAAAGGCAGTTTCTACTGGCATTTCCCGTCGCGCGAAGCGCTGCTGGTCGCCGCCTTGGAGCGCTGGGAAAAAACCGAGCAAGAAACCGTGTTCGGCCAGCTGGAGGCGGTTTCCGACCCCCGCGCCCGCTTGCGCGCGCTGTTCCAGCTCGTGGCCCACGAGCTCAAGCCACACGTTATTTATAGCGAGCTGCTCAAGGCGCTCGATCACCCGGTGGTCAAGCCGGTTCTTAGTCGTGTGTCCCAGCGACGCCTCGACTACCTGACCGCCAGTTTCCGCCAGGCCGGCTTGGGACGGATTGATGCGCAAAATCGCGCGCGCCTGCTGTACGCCGCCTATGTGGGTTTCCTGCAGCTATCGCTGCAACTCGGCCAGCCGCGCCTGCATCACGATGAGTTTGACGCTTACGTCAACCACGTGATGACGACGCTGATCCCGGACTGAGGCGCCCATTCCCGCGCGCGTCTCGCGCGAGCCAGTTTCCTTCTGCAGAGTGTGTCCATGTCCAGCCAGCTTGCCGCCCTCAATGAGTGGGTCGACGCCGTCGCCAAACTCACCCAGCCCGATCGCATTCAATGGTGCAATGGCACCGATGCGGAAAATGCCCAATTGATTGACCTGATGCTCGCCACCGGCGACTTGCTCAAGCTCAATGAAACCACGCACCCCAATTGCTATTTACACCGCTCCAGTCCGTCGGACGTAGCGCGCGTCGAACACCTGACCTTCGTCTGCACCCCGGTTGAAGCTGATGCCGGCCCGAATAACCACTGGTTGGCGCCGGCTGACGGTCACGCCCAGATGGACGTGTTGTTCACCGGCTGCATGCGCGGCCGCACGATGTACGTCATTCCTTATTGCATGGGACCGATTGATTCACCGCTGTCACGCTGCGGCGTGGAAATTACCGACTCGCCGTATGTGGTCGCGAACATGCGCATCATGACGCGCATGGGCGCGGCGGCCTTGGCGCGCATCGAGCGCGAGGGTCTCGCGCAAGCGGCGAGCGGCATGCGGACGAATTCGTTTGTGAAAGGCCTGCACTCCATCGGTGACCTCAACCCCGACCGTCGCTTCATCATGCATTTCCCCGACGAGCTCGCCATCAAGAGTTTCGGCTCCGGTTACGGCGGCAATGCCTTGTTGGGCAAGAAATGCCACGCGCTGCGCATTGCTTCTTATCAAGCGCGCAACGAAGGCTGGCTGGCCGAGCACATGCTGATCGTCGGCATCGAGAATCCGAACGGCGAAACCCATTACGTCGCCGCCGCGTTCCCAAGCGCCTGTGGCAAGACCAATTTGGCGATGCTGATTCCGCCCGAGGGCTACAAGCGCGACGGCTGGAAAGTCTGGACGGTCGGTGACGATATTTGCTGGATGCGCCCGGGCAGCGATGGCCGCCTGTATGCGATCAATCCCGAGGCCGGTTATTTCGGTGTCGCGCCCGGCACCAGCGCCAAGACCAATCCCAATGCCTTGGCGATGTTGGCCAAGGACGCGATCTTCACCAATGTCGGCGTTACGGCCGACAACCAGCCGTGGTGGGAAGGGCTGCCCGACGGTGTGCCGGTGAAAGACTGGCAGGGCCGTCCCTACGACAAGGCCAACGGCCCGGCGGCGCACCCCAATTCACGATTCACGGTGTCAGCAGTCAACTGCCCCAGCTATACCGCGCACGCAGAGGACGCGCAGGGCGTGCCGCTGTCGGCGATCGTCTTCGGCGGCCGGCGCGAGTCGCTGGTGCCGCTGGTGTTTGAAGCGCGCGATTGGACTCATGGCGTGCTGGTCGGCGCGGCGATGGCGTCGGAAACAACGGCCGCCGCCACCGGTGCGGTCGGCGTGGTTCGCCGAGATTCGATGGCGATGAAGCCGTTCGCCGGCTACAACTTTGCCGATTACTTCAGCCATTGGCTGTCGTTCGACACCCCGGGCGCGAAGCTGCCGAAGATCTTCCACGTCAACTGGTTCCGCAAGGGCAGCGACGGCAAGTTCCTGTGGCCGGGTTTCGGCGACAACCTGCGCGTGCTCGAGTGGATGCTCAAACGCGTCGACGGCCAGGCCGACGCCGTGGCCACCCCGATCGGCAACCTGCCCAAAGCCTCCGACCTCAACACCGAGGGATTGGCCTTGGAACCAGCCCAGCTCGACCAGCTGCTGGCAGTCGACCAGGCTGGCTGGCTGGCCGAGATGCAGGCCATTGGCGAGTACTTCGATACTTACGGTGATCGCGCGCCCGCCGCCTTGCGCAGCGAGCAGC
>JBBSAA010000258.1:0-3524 GCA_038252715.1 Lysobacterales bacterium
CGCACGTCCGAACGTCAAGGTCGCTTGATCGATCATGACCCGGGCGCGTCGATGGAAAAGAAAAAGCAGGAGGGCTACTTCTAATGGCGCACCTCCTCTTAGGCGCCAGCTTGCTGGCGAAAAGCTCTTTCTATTCCCCCCACCTTTGTGGAGCGGTTCGCCAGCAAGCTGGCTCCTACAGGGCGGGAGCGGTTCGCCAGCAAGCTGGCTCCTACGGTGTCGGGGGGGCGCCATGAGCACGCTCGCTTCCTTGCTCGCCGTCCACGAATCCAAGCCGCGGCTGCGCTTTATCACCTGCGGCAGCGTGGATGACGGTAAAAGCACGCTGATTGGCCGTTTGTTGTTCGATAGCCAGGCGCTATTTGATGACCAGCTCAGCGCGCTGGCCGGCGACAGCCAACGCCACGGCACCCAAGGCGCGGACATCGATTACGCCCTGCTGCTGGACGGCTTGGCCGCCGAGCGCGAGCAAGGGATTACGATTGACGTGGCGTATCGCTATTTCGGCACCGAGCGTGCCAGTTTCATCGTCGCCGACTGCCCCGGCCATGAGCAATACACGCGCAACATGGCCACCGGTGCGTCGACGGCGGACGTGGCCATCGTCTTGGTGGACGCGCGCAAGGGTTTACTAACCCAGACCCGGAGGCATAGCTATCTGGCGCGCTTGTTTGGCATCAAGGACGTCGTGTTGGCGGTCAACAAGATGGACTTGGTCAACTATGACCAAGCTAAGTTTGAAGCCATCACCCATGCCTATCGCAACTTGGCGCAAGTGCTCGGCATTGAACGGGTTACGGCAATTCCTGTCTCGGGTTTGAAGGGTGACAACATCACCGCGCGTTCTGAAAATCTGCCTTGGTACCGCGGACCAGCCCTAATCACCCATCTTGAAGATCTGGCCTTGGGCCTGGGTTCGGGCGGCGCGGGCGCGGGCATTGCCGCGAGCCGGGTTTCGGAGCCGAATGATGACGCGGCCGATAAAGACGCCGCGGGTAAACGTGTAGCCACGCACGGCGGCGGTAGCGCCCAAGCGTCCGTGGGCGCATTCAGGATGCCGGTGCAGTGGGTCTGTCGGCCGAATCAAGATTTCCGCGGTTACGCCGGCCAGATCTCTGCCGGAACAATTTCGGTGGGCGAGTCCGTTGTCGTGGCAGCCTCGGGGAAAATCAGCACGGTTTCGTCAATTCAGATTGGTGAGACAGCTATTGAGCAGGCGCGCGCGGGCCAGTCGATCTTGATCACGTTAGCCGACGAAATTGATATCAGCCGAGGCGATGTCATCGGCAGCGCGAATGATCGTCCAGAGACCTCCGATCAGTTTGCCGCCCACGTGTTGTGGATGGGCGAGGCGCCGCTGCTGCCGGGCCGCAGCTATGCGCTCAAGTTGGGCACGCGGACGGTGACCGCTCAGGTCACGGAGATCAAACACAAGATCGACGTCAACACGCAGGAGCATCTGGCGGCAAAAACGCTGGAGCTCAACGAGATTGGTGTGCTTAACCTCAGTCTGGACCAGCCGATTGCGTTTGAGGCCTATGCCGACAACCGCACACTCGGCGGCTTCATCCTGATCGACAAACAGACCTTGGCCACCGTCGCCGGCGGCACGATTGACTTTGCGCTGCGGCGCGCAGCCAATGTGCACTGGCAGGCATTGGATGTCAGCCAACACGCACGCGCCTCGCTCAAGCACCAGACGCCGAAGTGCCTGTGGTTTACCGGCTTATCCGGATCTGGCAAGTCCACGATCGCCAACTTGGTGGAGAAGCGCCTGTTAGCCGAGGGCAAACATACCTATCTGTTGGACGGCGACAATGTGCGGCACGGGCTGAATCGGGACTTGGGCTTCAGCGATGCCGATCGGGTCGAGAATATCCGACGCGTGGCCGAAGTGGCCAAGCTAATGGTGGACGCCGGCTTGATCGTGATCGTGAGCTTCATTTCGCCATTCCGCGATGAGCGCCGAATGGCGCGCGAGCTCTTTGCGCCGGGCGAGTTCGTCGAAGTGTTCGTGGATACGCCGCTTGAGGAATGCGAGCGCCGCGATACCAAGGGACTGTATGCGAAAGCGCGCGCTGGCTTGATTCCAAATTTCACCGGTATCGATTCACCGTACGAACGGCCAGAGCACGCTGAGATGGTGCTTGACACGATGCAGCTGAGCTCGGAAACGCTGGCTGAACGTATCAGCAGCTACCTGTAGCATCAGGCATTGTGTAGGCGTCATCGTCGTACGGGCATCGTGGGAGCGGGCATGACCGCGATGCCCTTCGCCCATCGTTAGTGGAATCCCTCTGCTTTGCTTCTACCCCAAATGAAAAACCCCGCCGAAGCGGGGTTTTCCTTTCAGCCGAATCAGGCTTTCGACTTGCTGCGTTTGTACATCGAGTAAATCGCCAAAAGGACGATTGCACCAATCGTCGAAGCGATGAATCCCGCGGTCTCGCCTTCGCGATACCAACCTACAGCTTGGCCCAAATAGTTTGCCAGTAGCGATCCAGCGACGCCGAGGATGATAGTCAAGAAAAAACCTAGCTTGTCATTGCCCGGATGCACGGCTCGCGCAATAAGGCCGACGATAAAGCCGATAATGATGGTTCCAATCAGGCTAAACATTTCCAGTCTCTCCGTATTTACCTAGATTTCGAAAGCTCGCAATTGCCAGTGTTCAGCAGCAGCCATGGCCGCCGAATTCAGCCTTGCCGGCGTGCACGCCAACGCCGCGCGTCTCGCCTTTCTGGCTCGCTTCATAGTGGTCGGCAATGACTTTTGCCACCACCGACGTTACGCGCTTGCCGGTGGGAATATGCAGGAATTCATTGGGGCCATGCGCGTTGGAATGCGGGCCAAGTACGCCGGTGATCATGAACTGCGCGCCTGGGAACTTCTCGCCCAACATGCCCATGAACGGAATGGTGCCGCCTTCGCCCATGTACATTGCCGGCGCACCGAAAAATTGCTGGCTGGCTTGGTCAATGGCGTTCTCCAGCCACGGCGACAGGGCCGGTGCATTCCAGCCGGTCGACGATTTTTCGACTTCAAATTCCACCTTCGCGCCATACGGTGGGTTGGCTTCCAGCACGCGCTGCAAGATTTCGCTGGCCTGCTTTGGATTCAGCGTAGGCGGCAAGCGCAGGCTCAGTTTGACCGCGGTGAAAGGTCGCAGCACGTTGCCGGCGTTGCCCAGCGTCGGCATGCCATCGGCGCCAGTGATGGACAAGGCGGGTCGCCAGGTGCGGTTAAGGACGAGTTCGGTCAGGTCCTCATTCATCGGCAGCATGCCGGGTAGAAACGGGAACTTGTCGAAAATATCGTTGCCCAGCACCTCCGCGGCACGCTTGGCCTGAATCATGCGTTCACCCGGAATTTCGACGAACAAATCATCGATCAAGATCTTGCCAGTGACCTGGTCTTCCAATCTCGACAGCAGCTGGCGCAGGATGCGGAAGCTCGACGGCACGACGCCGGACGCGTCGCCAGAATGCACGCCTTCGCTCAAAACGTTGACCGTGAGATTGCCG
>JBBSAA010000259.1:0-3524 GCA_038252715.1 Lysobacterales bacterium
CGTCACTAGCCAACTACCTGGCGTTCTTGGCGGGCGCTGTGACTCGTCCATGTTGGGCCTAACGCTTGAGTTAAGGTGCCGCCCACTGCGGGGAGTGGGCAAAGCACAATGAAATGACGCTTTGACCGCGCCCCGCGGTGGGCGGTCACCTTGAACGATTGGTTAGGCGCATGGCCATAGCTCGTACGTCCCAGTCTGCTCGTAAACAAACAATTGAACATCTGCGCCGGTTGCCACAATGGCCTCAGAGCCATTACTGCCAAAACAAATTCTTACAGGTCCATCTTCTTTAAACCCGATGGGCAAGAAAAACGACCTTGATCCTCTCGCATGGTCAATCTGAAATTCATTAAATTCTACCGCTAGATTGTTGGGCGATTTTTCCAACTTTGCCAGAGAAAGCGAGATCTCGCACCGGTAAAGAGGAACAATCCTAGGGTTCTCTCCTACGGCCCTGCCGTAGCAAGGCTGAGCTGGAAAGACAAATAGTAGGTTTTTCCCATTAGTGGCAATCTGACCGATTCGTACCGGGTCAAAATCGATGCTCTCAGCTTCGTTTTCCACTCGCTGCGCCTAACTACTAGTCGACCCCAATAGTGGGGTGTGGCGGGTGGGGACGCCGTTTTGGCCGTCTCTGTATGGGTGGAATCCTACATCGAATCAATGCTTTGGATGATAGGGCGCGCGCGCGGTTAGCTGAACAATGTCGGTTATCGCACACGCAGTGGGGCGGTATGACATATGGCCCCAAAAGGACCCCGGTATCCAGCGAGAAAGGTGGCTCGCCAGAAGTAGCACGTTCGCCGCTTGCTGGCCGGCTTTTGGATCGCGTTCGCGACCGTTGCCAGCTCAAGCACTTCAGTATTCGCACGGAGCGAGCTTATTCGGCTTGGATCAAGCGGTTCATCTTGTTCTACGACAAACGGCACCCGCAAGAGATGGGTGGTGCCGAGGTAGAACAGTTCCTCACCCATTTGGCGGTGGCTGGCGACGTCGCGGCCTCCACCCAGAATCAGGCGCTGTCTGCCCTTCTGTTCTTGTACCGGGAAGTGTTGGGCACCGATCTGCCTTGGATGGAAAGCGTGGTGCGGGCCAAACGACCGCAGCGACTACCGGTGGTGCTGACTGAGGATGAGGTGCGGCGACTGCTATCTCGGCTGGATGGGCGTGATTGGCTGATGGCCAGCTTGCTGTACGGCACCGGGATGCGATTGATGGAGTGCGTGCGCTTGCGGGTAAAGGATGTGGATTTTGCGCGGAACGAAATCATTGTTCGCGATGGCAAGGGCGGCAAGGACCGGCGCACCGTACTCCCCGCCAGTTTGAACGGCGCCCTGCAGCAGCAATTGGCGCGGGTGACTGAAATTCATCGAGACGACAGTGCAACGGATTGGGCGGGCGTCTATCTTCCGCACGCGCTGGCGCGCAAGTACCCGAAGGCAAGCCGCGCACTCGGCTGGCAGTATTTCTTTCCGGCCACACAACAATCCATTGATCCACGAAGCCAAGCGCTGCGCCGGCACCACATTGATGAGAAAGTGCTGCAGCGGGCGGTGGCTAGTGCGGCTCGTGGCGCGCGAATTACGAAACCGGCGACCTGTCATACGCTTAGGCACAGTTTCGCAACGCATTTGCTGGAAGCGGGCTACGATATTCGAACCGTGCAGGAACTGCTTGGTCATGCGGACGTAACGACGACGCAAATCTATACCCATGTGCTAACACGCGGCGGCTTGGGCGTTCATAGTCCGCTGGATCGGCCGGGTTGAGAGTTCGATGAACGCTAGTGGGAAATGACGTCGTAGTAATAGTCCAAGAATTGCCACTGCTCGATAAGGTAGGAGCCAGCTTGCTGGCGAACGGATGCCAAGGGGGTGGCCATTTCATGAGACAAGTAAGCGTTGGCTCGTCAACGAGCTGGCTTCTCTGACCACGCGTTCTCTCACAAGCTATGGAGTTCTGTTTCAGCTTGCTTTGTAGGTAGGGGCTTTCGCCAGCAAGCTGGCTCCTACGACGGGCGGGTTGCCCGCTGTTTGGAGCGCAGGGCGAAAGAATGCTATGACGATGCGGGCGACGCTCATCAACGTACCAACCGCTCCCGCAGCAAGGACTCGACAACGCTAGGATCAGCCAAGGTGGAGATGTCGCCCAGTTGGTCCGGCGCGTTTTCGGCGATTTTGCGCAGCACGCGGCGCATGATCTTGCCCGAACGCGTCTTTGGCAGACCCGGCGCCCACTGCAGCCAATCGGGTGCCGCGATCGGTCCGATTTCATGGCGCACGTGTGCGATCAGTTCCTTTCGTAGGGCTTCGGTCGGCTCGATGCCGCTAATCAAGGTCACATAGGCGTAGATGCCCTGCCCTTTGATATCGTGCGGCGCGCCCACTACCGCGGCTTCGGCAACGCTGGCGTGTGACACCAACGCGCTCTCCACTTCGGCCGTGCCCATACGATGGCCGGATACATTGATCACGTCGTCGACGCGGCCGGTGATCCAGTAATAGCCATCGTCATCGCGGCGGCAGCCATCGCCGGTGAAATACATGCCCGGATACGTTTTGAAATACGTGTCGATATAACGCTGGTGGTCGCCATACACGCTACGCATCTGGCCCGGCCAGGAATCGAGCAGCACGAGGTTACCTTCGGTGGCGCCGTCGAGCAGGGTGCCATTGGCATCCACCAGCGCCGGCTGCACGCCAAAAAAGGGCACGGTGGCCGATCCTGGCTTGGTAGCGGTTGCACCCGGCAGCGGGGAAATTAGGATGCCGCCGGTTTCGGTCTGCCACCAGGTATCAACGACTGGGCAGCGGTCATCGCCCACGACGCGCGAATACCATTCCCAAGCTTCTGGATTAATGGGCTCGCCGACGCTGCCAAGCAAACGCAGCGACTTGCGCGACGTCTTCTTGACCGGCGCCTCGCCTTCGCGCATCAGCGCGCGAATAGCGGTGGGCGCCGTATAGAAAATTGTCACCTGGTGTTTGTCGATCACCTCCCAGAAACGGCTGACGTCTGGATACGTTGGCACACCTTCGAACATCAGCGCCGTCGCGCCGTTCGCGAGCGGGCCGTAAACGATATAGCTGTGGCCAGTCACCCAGCCGACGTCGGCCGTGCACCAATAAATATCGTCCTCGCGCAGGTCAAATACGGTTTCATGGGTGTAGGCGGCGTGCACCAAGTAGCCCGCCGTCGTATGCAGCACCCCCTTGGGCTTGCCGGTGCTGCCCGAGGTGTAGAGGATGAAGAGCGGATCCTCGGCATTCATCGCTTGCGCGTCATGCGTGGTCGGCTGCGGATCGACGACCGCGTCATACCAGCGGTCACGCGGCATCTGCATTGGCACCGCCCCGCCGGTGTGGCGAACCACCAGCACCGTTTCCACGGTGTTCGTGCCGGGCCGCTTCAAGGCCTCATCGACATTGGCCTTCAGCGGAATTGTCTTGCCACCCCGCCTGCCTTCGTCCGCGGTGATCACGAGGCGCGTGGTGCAGTCGGCAATGCGCCCGGCAATGGAATCA
>JBBSAA010000260.1:0-3456 GCA_038252715.1 Lysobacterales bacterium
AAGATTGGCTGGCCGTTGCGATCGAAGAATCGACGCACGACCACGGTGCCTGCATGCATTGCCGGCAGCAAGGTCGGGTCTTGGCAGCTGGCGGCAATCAAATCTTTCTGTTCTTGGTCGCGAATACTGGGCAACTTGGCCGGATCAATGTCGGCCATGGCGATGTCGGTGCTGCGGATGTCCAAGGTCAGCTGGGGACCGTCCAAGCTCACGCGCACCAGTGAAAAACCATCGGCATACGGCTGCGGCAAGTTCGATGCGGCCTTTGCGACGTACGCTTTCAGTGTCAGGGGCGCGGTTGCAGTCGAGGGCGTGGCCGTGGTCGTGGCCGGATTGCTGGTGTGTTGCCATTGCCAAAAGCCCAGGGCAGCGACTAGGGCGAGGATGGCGGCAATGACGGCGACGTTTTTCATCAAAAGTCCGGTAGCGGCGGGGGTAGGCTTGAGCTTACACCGGACCGGTGGCGTTGCCGGGTAAGTCGCGCTCGCGTGCGATTGCGCGCCAGCCGATGTCATGGCGATGGAATTCGCCGTTCCAGGTGATCCCGGTCATGGCTTCGTACGCCAGGGCTTGCGCCTGTGCGACGCTATCGCCGAGCGCGCTGACACACAGCACGCGGCCACCAGAGGTAACCACGGCGCCGTCGGCCCAAGCAGTACCAGCGTGGAACACCTTGCTATCGGTGGGCGACGGCGAACCGAGGCCGCTGATGTTGTCGCCGAGGCGCGGCGTGTCGGGGTAGTTCGCAGCGGCCATCACTACGCCCAGCGCCGGCCGGGGATCCCAGCAGGCCTGTGCCCCAGCGAGCTTGCCGTCGATCGCGGCGTCTAGCAGGTCCAGCAGGTCTGACTGCAGGCGCAGCATCACCGGCTGCGTTTCTGGATCACCAAAACGCACGTTGAACTCAATGACTTTCGGCGCGCCGTTTTTGTCGATCATCAATCCGGCATACAAAAAGCCGGTGAACGGATGGCCATCGGCAATCATGCCGGCCACGGTCGGCTCGACGATCTCCCGCATCACGCGCGCATGCACCTCGGGCGTGACCACGGGCGCCGGCGAGTACGCGCCCATACCGCCAGTATTGGGGCCGGTATCGCCGTCACCGACGCGTTTGTGATCTTGGCTGGTCGCCATCGGCAGTGCGAAGCGACCATCGACGATTGAGATAAAGCTGGCTTCCTCGCCGTCGAGGAATTCTTCGATCACCACCCGCGAACCGGCGCTGCCGAAGGCGTTGCCGCTGAGCATGTCGGTAATCGCGTCTTCGGCTTCCGACAGGGTCATTGCGACAATGACACCCTTGCCCGCCGCCAAGCCATCGGCCTTGATGACAATCGGCGCGCCGACGTCGCGCACGTGATCGAGCGCGAGCTCGACGTCGTCAAAAACTTGGTAGTAGCCGGTCGGAATCTGGTGCCGGGCCAGGAAATCCTTCGCGAAGGCCTTGCTGCCTTCGAGCTGCGCGGCAAAGCGGGTGGGTCCGAATATGCGCTGTCCGGCCGCGCGAAACAGGTCCACCACGCCGCGTACGAGGGGACCCTCGGGGCCCACCACAGTCACCGCCACCACTTCTTCCAGCGCCAGCTTGAGCAAGTTTTCGATATCGGTCGCAGCGATCGCGACATTGCGGCACTTGCTCTCGCTCGCGGTGCCGGCATTGCCCGGCGCGACCAGGATCTCGGTGACGCGCGGCGATTGCGCGAGTTTCCACGCCAAGGCATGTTCACGCCCGCCGGCGCCGATGACGAGAATCTTCATGAAAAATCCTGTGTCTGTGTCGTAGGAGCCAGCTTGCTGGCATGCGTGCCTAGCCTGAGGCTACCTTTTAATTGGACGCTTGCTGAAAGCGCGGTTTAATTGACACCTTGTCGCCAGCAAGACGGCTCCTAAAGTGAAGGGTCAATGCCGGAAGTGGCGGCGATGGGTGAACACCATCGCCATGTCATGTTCATCGGCAGCGGCAATGACTTCGCCGTCGCGCATGGAGCCGCCGGGCTGGATCACCGCCACGATGCCGGCCGCTGCCGCGGCATCAATGCCGTCGCGAAAAGGGAAAAATGCGTCGCTGGCCATGACCGAGCCGGGCACGGCCAGTCCGGCTTCGTCGGCCTTGATGCCGGCAATTTTCGCCGAGACCACGCGGCTCATCTGGCCAGCGCCAATGCCAATGGTCTGGGCATCGCGCGCGTAGACAATCGCGTTGGATTTGACGTGCATCGCCACCTTCCACGCGAACAGCAGGTCGGCCAGTTGCGCCGGAGTCGGCGCGCGTTGGCTGACGATCTTCAGGTCGGCAGCCACCAGGGCATCGGTATCGGCGTCTTGCACCAACAGGCCGCCGGCGATGCGCTTGAATTCAAGCGCGCCGCTGGCAGCGACGAAGTCACCGGTCGCAAGCACGCGCACGTTCGGCTTCTTTGCGAACAGCGGCAAGGCCTCGGCCGCGATCGACGGCGCCAGCACCACTTCCACGAATTGCCGTTTCAGGATTTCAGCCGCCGTCGCCGCATCCAGTGGACGGTTGAAGGCAATGATGCCGCCGAACGCCGACGTCGGATCGACCGCGTAAGCGCGGTCGTAGGCCGTCATTAGGTCCGCGGCAACGGCGACGCCGCAGGGATTGGCATGTTTGACGATCACGCAAGCCGGTGCTTCGAAGGCCTTGACGCACTCGAGTGCAGCGTCGGCGTCGGCGAGGTTGTTGTAGCTCAGCTCCTTGCCCTGCAGGAAGCGCGCGGTGGCAACGATGCCGGTCCCGGCATTTTTTTCCAAATACAGCGCGCCCTGCTGATGCGGGTTCTCGCCGTAGCGCAGTGCAGAGGCGAGCTCGAGCGAGAGGTTGAAGGTGTGCGGCCAGGTTTCTGGCGTTTCGGGATTGGCCGCTGCCGCTTCCGGCATCCTTGCCTCACGCGGCACTTGGGCATCCTGCCCGGCGCTGCGCGATAGCCACTGCGTCACTTGGCCATCGTAGGTGCTGGTATGTGCATAGGCTTTCGCCGCATACCCACGTCGCTGCGCCAAGCTCGTGCCGCCGTCGGTCAACGCGGCCAACAGGCCAGCGTAATCGTCCGGATTCACCACCACGCTGACGCGCGAATGGTTTTTCGCGGCGGCACGCAGCATGGCCGGGCCACCGATATCAATATTCTCGATTGCCTCGTCATAGCTGCAATCGGGCTTGGCGACGGTCGCAGCGAAGGGATATAGGTTCACCACCAGCAGGTCGATCGCGGTAATACCGTGCTCGGCCATCACCGCATCGTCGGTGCCGAGGCGCCCGAGCAAGCCGCCGTGAATCGCCGGATGCAGGGTTTTGACGCGGCCATCCATGATTTCCGGGAAGCCGGTGACCTCGCTGACATCCTGCACCGCGATGCCGGCGTCGCGCAGGGCCTTGGCGGTGCCGCCGGTGGAAAGTAGGTCGATGCCCAGCGCCGCAAGCGCGCGGGCCAA
>JBBSAA010000261.1:0-3455 GCA_038252715.1 Lysobacterales bacterium
CATTTGATTCGATAGCGCTGACTTCTACTTATCCGGCGCGACCTCCTGCTCGGAGTCGCGCTGGTTCTTTTTGGGGCTTTAGTCGGGTGCGAGCGGCGCCGTTGAGGTCGCCGTCAACGGCACCCGAGACCCGGCGAGTTGATAATTCTAGGGAGCGACAGGGATTCCTGATTGCGAGTCAGACTCAGTCCGAGCTGCATTTTGTCCGACCTCCTCCGACGCCGGCTCGGGCGTGAGGACGGCGACCCAAGCCGAGTACCGTCCTGACACTGTCGCTCGCAACGGCTATGCTCGCCCATCCCCCCGACCGCGGCGGCCCTGTTGAGCACGCTCCGAGAATCCCTGCAGGACCTGCGCCGATCGCTTAGCGAAGCGCCCGACGAACTGATGCTGGAGGTTGGCGCCGGCGGCGAGATGCTGTTGGCGCGACTACGCCTGTTGATTGCGGTTGGGATGATTGCGATGCCCGCGATCAACTACTGGGGCAACCGCGACGCCTATGAGTCACTCGCTGGCTTTTCCGGCGTTGGCTTGGTGCTGCTGCTGAGCCAAGTCTGGCTGCTGTTGGCCCGGCAGCATCGACGCCATCGCTGGCTGCCCTTCGTATCGTCGGCTTTTGACATCAGCTTGGTCACCCTGGTGTTGCTGATGCTGGCATTACGCTCGCCCGCCGCTGGCCTGAATTCGGTCGTGGTGTGGTGCTTCTACCTGTTGTCCATCTTCGCTACCGCCGTGCGCAACGATGCGCGCGTGACCTTGTTCGCCGGTTTCCTGGCTGTGACGCAGTTCCTATCTCTCGCATTTTTCTTCCACGCCACTAGCGACGGCCCCATTGTGTCGGTCGACTACGGCACGGTCCTAATGTCGAACCAGATCCAGCGCACGATGCTGCTGCTGGCTGCGACCTTGCTGACCGCGATCATGGTTCTGCGCATGCACAAACTTGTGCAGCTGTCGGGCACTGACGGTTTGACCGGCCTACCCAACCGCACCTACCTCAACCACCGGGTGCCGCAGATCCTCGCCGACGCCCGCAATGAGGGCCACACCCTGTGCCTGGTACTGATCGACCTCGATCAGTTCCGTCACATCAACGAAGACCTTGGCCACCAAGCCGGTGATCGCGCGATCCGCCACGCGGTAAAAGTCATGCGGCTCGAACTGGGTCGTGACGAGCCCTTGATGCGGGTGGGCGGCGAAGAGTTCGTCCTGATCCTACGCATGCCGTTGGGCGCCGCGTGGGAGCGCACGGAAAGCCTGCGCCGGCATCTGGCGGCAGCACCGTTCGACCCGGGCGACGGCGCCGAGCCGCGCCTGATGACCTTCAGCGCCGGCATTGCCACCAGTCCGCAGGACGCCGGCCAAGTCTCGGGGCTGATGCGTATCGCCGACCTGCGCCTGACTGGCGCCAAACAAGCCGGCCGCAACCGGGTAATGGCGCGCGACTGCCACTGAGGTTCGGTCCGCCTTGCCGGAACCGAGGGCCTGCTCTACCCTGCCCCATCGCTCAGGGGAACCACACCGCACCATGATTACCCAAGTCCTTTTCGGCTTTTTCGGCCTCGCCGTCCTGCTGGGCATCGCCTGGTTGTTCTCCAATAATAAGATGCGGGTCAATTGGACGCTGGTGCTGACCGGCGTAACGCTACAGATCGCGTTTGCGTCCCTGGTGCTGCTGGTCCCGGGCGGAAAGGACGCGTTCCAGGTGCTGGGCGACGGTTTCGTAAAAGTCCTGAGCTTTGTCGGTGCCGGCTCGACGTTCATCTTCGGCGACCTGATGGACACCTCGAAGTTCGGCTACATCTTCGCGTTTCAAGTGCTGCCAACGATCATTTTCTTCGCCGCGCTGATGGGCGTGCTGTACCACCTGGGCGTAATGCAGGCCGTCGTGCGGATCATGGCTTGGGGCATCACCAAGATCATGCGCGTCTCGGGCGCGGAAACCACCAGCGTCTGCGCCAGCGTGTTCATCGGCCAGACCGAGGCGCCGCTGACGGTGCGCCCGTACATCAGCAAGATGACCGAGTCGGAACTGCTGACGATGATGATCGGCGGCATGGCGCATATCGCGGGCGGCGTGCTGGCGGCCTATGTCGGCATGCTAGGCGCGGGCGACCCCGTGCAGGGCGCGTTCTATGCCAAGCATTTGTTGGCCGCTTCCATCATGGCCGCACCGGCGACCTTGGTGATCGCCAAGATCTTGATTCCGGAAATGCATGAGCCGCTCACGCGCGGCACGGTCAAGATGGAAGTCGAAAAGACCACCGCCAATATCATCGACGCCGCCGCCGGTGGCGCCGCTGATGGCCTGCGCCTGGCGCTGAACATCGGCGCAATGCTGCTGGCCTTCATCGCTTTGATTGCGCTGGTGAACTGGCCGCTGACTTGGCTCGGCGACGTCACCGGTCTGGCCGCCATGCTCGGCCATCCGACCGACTTGGCGACCCTGCTCGGCTACTTGCTGGCGCCCATTGCTTGGGTCATTGGTACCCCGTGGGCAGATGCCACCACGGTCGGAAGCTTGATTGGCCAGAAGGTAGTTATCAACGAATTCGTTGCGTACCTGCAGCTCGCTGACATCGTTAACGGCAAGGTTGCCGGTGTGACCCTGTCCCAACATGGCGCACTGATCGCTACGTACGCCTTGTGCGGTTTCGCCAATTTCAGCTCGATTGCGATCCAGATCGGCGGCATCGGCGGGCTCGCGCCCGAACGTCGCGCCGACTTGGCGCGTTTTGGCCTGCGCGCGGTGCTCGGTGGTTCCTTGGCGACCTTCATGACCGCCACCATCGCTGGCGTGCTGACGCAGCTCGCCGGCTGATCGCGATGGCGAATGTCGTCGTCGTTGGCTCGTTCAATCGCGACCACGCCTGGACGACGGCGCAGTTCCCGGTGCCCGGGGAAACCCGTCTTGGCAGTTTTGCGTCCGGGCCGGGCGGAAAAGGCTTCAACCAGGCGATCGCCGCAGCCCGCCAAGGCGCAGTCGTCGTTTTCATCGGCGCCTTGGGCACCGATGCCATTGGCGATGGCGCCGCCGCGCTGGCCGCGAGTGAGGGCCTGCAAGCGCGCTGGCAGCGCATTCCCGACCAAGCCACCGGTACCGCGGCGATCTTGATTGATGGCCATGGCCAGAATCTAATCGTGGTTGGGCCGGGCGCGAATATGGCGTTGTCGGCAGATCACGTGCAGGCACAAGCTGACGCGATCCGCTCGGCGCGCGCGCTCCTAACCCAACACGAAGTCGCGGCAGCGGCGACGCAGCGCGCGCACGAAATTGCCCGCGCTGCAGGCGTGTTGGTGATCCACAACCCTGCGCCGCCGGTAGCGATCGAGTCACAGCTGCCCTTGGCTGGCATCGATATCATCACGCCCAATGAAAGCGAATTTGCGCAGTTGTTGCGCCTGTTTGCCGGTCACGATATCTCGGCCGATTCAATAGCCGCGCAGGAAGACGC
>JBBSAA010000262.1:0-3451 GCA_038252715.1 Lysobacterales bacterium
GCACCAAAGGCTGAAAACCGCAAGTCCACGGCGCCCGCCAAAGTTTTCCGTAGGCCGTCACGTTTAATGCGCGCTTTGCCCTACAGCAAAACAAAGACCCGCCCCGGCGGGTTTTTTGCTAACTGTCTCGCCGCTTGCGACCGCAGGCGGCTAAAGTAGGCCCAGTCCTGCTTAGAGTCCAACGTCGTGGCCAAAGCCAAAACCGCCTATGTTTGCGCCGATTGCGGCGCCAGCTTCAATAAATGGCAGGGTCAGTGCAGTGAGTGCGGCGCATGGAACACGCTTAGTGAGTTCGTTATCGAACCCGCCGGCGCGGCGGCCAAGGGCGTGGTCCGAAATACCGGGTATGCCGGCGCGATGATGGACGCGGCCAAGATCATGCCGCTCAAGCAAGTCAGCCAGACCGAGGAAGTGCGCGTCACCACCGGCATTGGCGAACTCGACCGCGTGCTGGGTGGCGGTTTGGTCGAGGGCTCGGTCGTGCTGGTCGGTGGCGACCCTGGCATCGGTAAATCAACACTCTTGCTGCAGGCGCTCGCCTCGATGGGCACGCGATTGCCGGCCCTGTATGTCACCGGCGAGGAAAGTTTGGCCCAAGTCGCCGGGCGCGCGATGCGCTTAGGACTGCCCTTGGATGGCTTGAATGCGCTGGCCGAAACCGGGGTTGAGAAAATCTTGCAGCTTGCCGCGCAAGCGAAGCCTCGCATCATCGTTGCCGACTCGATCCAGACGTTGTGGTCGGAGCAATTGACGGCCGCGCCTGGCTCGGTCAGTCAGGTGCGCGAAAGCGCGGCGCGGCTAGTGCGCTTTGCGAAGGAAACCGGCACCAGTGTGTTCTTGGTCGGCCACGTGACCAAGGAAGGCGGGATCGCCGGTCCACGCGTGCTCGAGCACATGGTCGATGCCGTGCTGTATTTCGAAGGCGAAAGCGGTAGCCGCTTTCGGGTGCTACGCGCGTTCAAGAATCGTTTCGGCGCGGTCAATGAGTTGGGCGTGTTCGCGATGTCGGACAAAGGTCTGCGCGAAGTGCCCAACCCGTCGGCGATTTTCCTGTCCGGAGCAACCGGCCCGACGCCTGGCAGCGTGGTGATGGTGACGCGCGAGGGCACGCGGCCTTTGCTGGTCGAAGTACAGGCGCTGGTCGATCACAGCCCCCTGTCGAACCCACGACGCGTGACCTTGGGGCTGGAGCAAAATCGTCTCGCGATGCTGCTGGCCGTCTTGCATCGCCATGGCGGCGTGGGCGTCTTTGACCAGGACGTGTTCGTCAACGTCGTCGGTGGAATTCGCGTGCAGGAAACCGCGGCAGATTTGCCGGTTTTGTTGGCCGTGCTCTCGTCCCTGCGTGATCGGCCGCTGTCGGATAAAACCATCGCGTTTGGCGAAGTAGGTCTGTCGGGCGAAATCCGCCCGGTTCCGAACGGCGAAGAGCGCCTGCGGGAAGCAGCCACCCACGGATTCAAGCGCGCCATCGTGCCGAAGGCCAATGCCCCGAAAAAGGGCAAGGTCGGCGAGATGGAAGTGATCGCCGTGGAGAGGTTGTCCGAAGCCTTGTCTGCTAGCGAAGGCTAGGGACCAGTTAAAGGTTTGTCGCCAGCAAGCTGGCTCCTACGAGTGTGTGCAATGTAGGAGCCAGCTTGCTGGCGAACAAGAATTCGGGCGTGTGGCAGGTAGGAGCCAGCTTGCTGGCGAACAACAATCCAAAAGGCGCCGCTAGCTCACGTGCGATGCAAGATCAGCTCTCGCACGAAACTGCTGCCGAAAAACGCCAACAACAACAAGCCCATCGCAGTGAGCGTGAGTTTGACGGCGCGGGGACCGCGCCAGCCGTAGCGCCAGCGTCCAAACAGCAAGACAGCCAGCACGATCCAGCTGAGCACCGACAGCACGGTCTTATGCACGAGATGCTGTTCGAGCAAGTTTTCGACGAACATCACGCCAGTCACCAGCGCCAACGAGAGCACGATGAAGCTGGCGGTCAGCGAGCGGAACAACAGGCCTTCGAGCTGGGTTAGCGGCGGCAGCACGGTGAGCCAACCGTGCAGCTGGCGGCGGCGCAGCGCGCGCTCCTGTGCCCACAGCATTAGTGCGAGCAGGGCGGAGATCGCCAGCGCGGCGTAGGCCAGCAATGCGAGCCAGGCATGCAATTGCAGCTGCCAACTCAGTGCGGTGTTCTGGCTGTGGCCAGCAACGTGGTAGAGGACCAAAAATATTGCGGCAAGCGGGTAAACCAGCACGCACAGGGCTTCAAGCCGCCTTGTGCTTGCCGCCACCGTGCACAGAGCCGCCATCCCGAGGCTGACCAAAGACAGCGCGGCGAAGAAATGCAGGTCCGGACCGTGCAGGCGGCTCCAACCCAAGCCGTGCGTCGCCGCATGCAGCGCCACCGCGGGTAAGGCCAGCCACAGCGCTGAGGCATGGCGTTCGCTATTGGCACGCAAGGCGAGCAGCAAGCGCGTCGCAGCGACCAAGTAGGCGAGGGCGGCGAGGGCGGGAATGGCCCAAGAGCGAAGGAATTCAAGCATGCGGTCAGTGTCGCATATCGTCCGAAAGATGCGAACCGTTCTCGACTCGGCGGTGCCGGCTGGGCCGGTGATCGGTCGCTCGCGGTATACTTGGGCACCGCTTTTTATGGTCCCAATCCCATGTTCGAGTCGCTGACCCAGCGCCTGTCCGGCACCCTGCAACGCCTCCGCGGCCGCGGTCGCCTGAGCGAAGACAACATCCGCGAGAGCCTGCGCGAAGTTCGCATTGCCCTGCTGGAAGCCGACGTTGCCTTGCCGGTAGTCGTGGCCCTGATCGAGCGCATCAAGGTGCGCGCAATCGGCCAGGAAGTGCTGACTAGCCTCACC
Organism: Lysobacterales bacterium; assembly: GCA_038252715.1. Lineage (GTDB taxonomy): Bacteria > Pseudomonadota > Gammaproteobacteria > Xanthomonadales > Xanthomonadaceae > Arenimonas. The sequence continues at coordinate 2,853 of JBBSAA010000262.1, forward strand.
CCCGGCCAGTCCTTGATCAAGGTGGTGCACGACGAGATGGCGGCGGTGATGGGGTCGCAGGCGACCGACCTGAACCTCAACGTGCCGGCGCCGGCGATCATCCTGATGGCCGGCCTGCAGGGCGCGGGCAAGACCACCACGGTCGGCAAGCTCGCTAAGCACCTGAAAGAAAAGCGCAAGAAGAAGGTGATGGTGGTCAGCTGCGACGTTTACCGTCCGGCGGCGATCCAGCAGCTCGAGACTTTGGCCAAGCAAGTCGATGTGCTGTTTTTCGCCAGCGACGCCGGCCAAGATCCGGTCGCCATTGCGCGCGCGGCGATTGCCGACGCCCGCAAAAGCTTCGTCGATGTCCTGATCGTCGACACCGCCGGCCGCCTCGCGATCGACGAAGCAATGATGGCCGAGATCAAGGCCCTGCATGCGGCGATCAGTCCGGTCGAAACCCTGTTCGTCGTCGACGCGATGACCGGCCAGGACGCGGCCAACACCGCCAAGGCCTTCAGCGAGGCCTTGCCGCTGACCGGCGTGGTGCTCACTAAAACCGATGGTGACGCGCGCGGTGGCGCTGCGCTATCGGTGCGCTACATCACTGGCCAGCC
>JBBSAA010000263.1:0-3445 GCA_038252715.1 Lysobacterales bacterium
ACGGTGCGCTACTACGAACGGCAAGGGCTGCTGCCTAAGCCCCAACGCCAGGCTTCGGGCTATCGCCGCTACACACAAGCAGACGTGCAGCGTTTGAGCTTTATTAGGCGCGCCAAGGCCTTGGGATTCACGCTGGAAGAAATTACTGGCCTGCTCGAACTTTCGGCACGGCGCGGTGAGGACATGGCTGAAGTCAAACAGGCGGCACAGTCACGACTAGTGGCCATCGAGTCGCGAATCGCTGAGCTGCAGCGCATTCGCACCGGCCTGCAGCAGCTCATCACGGACTGCCCGGGACATGGCAAATTGGACGCCTGTCCTATTCTCGCCGCACTGACGGAGACAAACTAATGAATACCTCCCACGACCGCCCAGGGACTGGGCAGCAAGCTCCGAGCGCAGATAATCCGAGCGCTTGCTGTGGCGGCAAAAAGTCCAGCGATACCGCGCTTGGCGTGAGCGTGATCGATCCGGTATGCGGGATGACCGTTGATCCGGCCACGGCGAAGTTCTCTGCGACGCAGGACGGTAAGACGTTCCATTTCTGCTCGGCGAGATGCCACGAAAAGTTTATTGCTGATCCGGCGACCTATGTAATGGCCACGGCAGGCCCCAACGACCAGAAGGCAATGGACCCACATGCACCGTCCAGCGAGAAGGCAGCTGGCTGCTGCGGTGGCAATAAGTCACGCGATGGGACAGCCAACGCTGGTGTCGCTGATCCGGTATGCGGGATGACCGTGGATCCGACGACGGTGAAGTTTTCCACCACGCATGACGGTAAGTCTTACTATTTCTGCTCGGAACGCTGCCACGCGAAGTTCCTTGCTGAACCGGCGAAGTACCTGACGCCCGCAGCAGCAACTGCGTCTGTTGTGGCCGCGGCCCCAGCAGGCACGATTTACACCTGCCCCATGCATCCGCAAATCCGACAGGAGGGACCGGGCACCTGCCCCATTTGCGGCATGGCGCTTGAGCCCGAAATGCCCTCGCTGGAGGAAGAAGACAATCCCGAGCTGCGCGATTTCTCGCGGCGGTTCTGGTGGACACTGCCGTTAACGACCGTGGTCTTTGTGCTGGCGATGTTCGGACATTTGTTTCCCGTCCTGCCGGTCGCCACGCGAACTTGGATTGAACTGGCATTCAGCACGCCGGTCGTGCTCTGGGCCGGCTGGCCGTTTTTCGTGCGCTGCATTCAATCGATTCGCAACCGCAGCCCTAACATGTGGACGCTAATCGGAATCGGCGTGGCGTCCGCGTTCGGCTACAGCCTCGTCGCCAAGTTGGCGCCGGAGTTGTTTCCCGCCTCGTTTCGGATGCATGGACAGGTCGGCGTGTATTTCGAAGCCGCGGCCGTGATCATCTCGCTGACCTTGCTGGGACAATTGCTGGAGATGCGTGCGCGATCGAAAACCTCGGCGGCGATCAAAGCCTTACTGGGCCTTGCTCCGAAGACGGCGCGCCGACTCAATGACGACGGCAGCGAGGAAGACGTGCCGCTGGAAAACGTGCACGTGGGCAATCGCTTGCGCGTACGGCCGGGCGAAAAAGTGCCGGTCGATGGTGAGGTTCTCGAAGGTAAATCGAGCCTGGACGAGTCAATGCTCACCGGCGAAGCGATGCCGGTTGAAAAAGAGCCAGGCGCCAAGGTCATCGGCGCCACACTCAACCGTACCGGCAGCTTGGTGATTCGTGCTGAGAAAATCGGCTCGGATACGGTCCTGTCGCAGATCGTGCAACTGGTGGCACAGGCCCAACGCTCGCGCGCGCCGATGCAGCGCATGGCCGATAAGGTGGCGTACTGGTTTGTGCTGGCGGTGCTGGCGGTGGCGGTCGTGACATTCTTTGTCTGGGGCGTGTTCGGTCCCGAGCCGTCATGGACGTTTGCAGTCGTTACCGCAATCTCCGTGCTGATCATCGCCTGCCCCTGCGCCCTGGGATTGGCGACGCCGATGTCCATCATGGTGGCGACCGGCAGAGCAGCGCAGGCCGGTGTGCTATTTCGTGATGCCGAGGCGATTGAGCAACTGCGCACGATTGATACGCTGATCGTCGACAAGACCGGCACCTTGACTGAAGGTCGTCCGGCATTCCGAGAAGTAGCGACGGCGGCAGGCTTTACGGACGAGCAAGTGCTGCAGTGGGCAGGCAGCCTGGACCAAGGCAGTGAACACCCGCTGGCCGATGCGATCGTGGCCGAGGCTCGGTCGCGCAAACTCAGCCTGACCAGTGCGGATGGCTTTAACTCGATCACCGGCCTGGGCGTTCGTGGCAGCGTCGAAGGTAAATCGCTTGCGCTAGGAAGCGTCGCTTTGATGGCCGAGGTGGGCGCCGATGTTGCGCCATTGGCCGATGCTGCAGAACGACTGCGTGGAGAAGGCGCCAGCGTCATGTTCCTTGCCGTCGAGGGCCAGCTTGCCGGAATGATCGCCGTGGCCGATCCGATCAAGGCCACCAGCCAAGCGGCTGTGACCGCGCTGCGCGCTGCCGGCATTCATCTGATCATGGCAACCGGCGATGGATTGACGACGGCAAAAGCCGTCGGTGCGGCCTTGGGTATCGAAGACGTTCGCGGCGAAGTGCGGCCTCAGGACAAGGCGACCTTGGTTCAGACGCTGAAAGCACAGGGCCGCCGGGTCGCCATGGCGGGCGACGGCATCAACGATGCCCCTGCCCTTGCCGCCGCCGACGTCGGGATCGCCATGGGCACCGGCACGGATGTCGCGATGTCCACGGCCCAGCTCACCTTGGTCAAGGGCGATTTGCGCGGAATTCTCCGGGCTCGCGAGCTGTCCAACATCACGGTGATGAACATGAAACAGAATCTGATGTTCGCGTTTTTCTATAACGCACTTGGAATCCCGCTTGCAGCCGGGGTTCTGTATCCGTTCACAGGCTGGCTTCTCAATCCGATGATCGCGGCCTTGGCGATGAGCCTGAGCTCGGTGTCGGTCGTCAGCAACGCGCTGCGGCTACGAAAAATCGCGTTGAGCGACGAGTGACTAGTGCACTTCAAGAAAGACCGTGCGGCAACTCTGGACTTGCACCACGACCATAGACTTCTTCGATAGCCCATTCATGCGCGGTACCGAACTTCGCTGCGATGGTCTTTGTATCAACCACAAAATTGGAGTCAACCATGAACGCCATTAAACCGATTCTTGCTTCAATCGTCGTCGCCGGTTCATTAATGCTGGCTTTCCAGGCGACCGCGGACGAGAAAAAGCCCCAAGGCATGGGAATGATGCAACACAGCGATGCGTCGATGCAGATGCATATGGCGATGATGGACGGCGGCAAAATGACCATGCCGATGACCGGCAACGTAGACCGCGACTTCGCGGCAATGATGATCATGCACCACCAGCAAGCGCTGAAAATGGCCGACGTCGAAATCGCCCACGGCAGCAATGCCGAACTCAAGGCGATGGCGGTCAAAATGCGG
>JBBSAA010000264.1:0-3429 GCA_038252715.1 Lysobacterales bacterium
CCTGGGTGTATCGTTCGTCAATGATGGAAAAGTGGCTTTCAGCGGCGCTTTGATTGCCGATCCGACCCAGACAGCGGAACTGAAGCCCGCCGCAGCCGTATTGCTTCGGCTGTCGCCAATGCGGCCGTGACGCCCGTGCGCGTCGTGAAAGGCAGTGATGGCAGCGCGCTCTAGGTCACGTTGCGGCAGCACGGGACGGCTTGCTGGACACCTCTCTGCAGCCGACATGCCGGCTGGGGCACGTCAGTCCTGGCGGTACCATGACAACAAGCCGATCACTGCATTTAGTCTAGGTCGACTTTGCCGGTAGAGACACCATGCCTGAACGCACTTCCACGCCCGATCCCGAACCCATGGCCCCGGAAAAACCCTTGGCCTCGGACTGCTGCGACGGTGGCTGCGATTGCTGCGTTTTCGATCGCTATGCCGAGGAAAATGCCGACTTCCTACTCAAGCACGCAGCGTGGGTGGCGCGTCTACAACGGGGCCAGGCCTAGGTTGGGGGCAGTGCGGCATTCTCGCGCTCGGACCGGCAATACGCGCCGCCCATGGTGAAGCGCCGGCAGTCGCCGGGGCGCGTTTCGTAAATGGTGCAGCCGCTGTGGTCGGCCGCAAGCGCGACGCAATAGCCATTGGCGCCGCGCGCCATGACGGTGATGCCGTTGTCCATTCGCGCGGTCAATTCCGGCGCCACCCGGTCGCTTGTCTTTAACACCACCGTCAGCCGGCAGCAAAGCGAGGGACAATCACTGCATTGCACACCGGTATCGATGCCATCGTCATCGTTCGCCGCCGCACTCAACAAGTCGTGGGCAATGATCCGGCTCATCGGCGATAGCTCAGCAAACGGCCGCGATAAGGCGGCGTGTCGCCTTCGTCGAACGGACTACGCTGCTCGTTGACGGAATAGCCCTGTGCCAACATTGCCGTGGTAAAGCGACCGCTGTTGCCGCGTCCGGGATCGGTAATCACCAGTTCGGCCTCAGGTTTTGCGTGCCGCAACAGCAGTGCAGCAAGCAAGGACGCATGGTCCCGTTCGTACAGCACATCGCTGGCAATAATGAGGTCGAAGCGACCCAAGTCGGGCTGTATGACATCCCAAGGCAAGTCGCGATAGGTCGGCATGGGAATGGAGTTGAGCGCGGCATTGTGTTCAAGGAACGATTTCGCCAGTGGATGATGGTCGCTGGCGGTTACGTCGGCGCCGCGGCGTTTGAGCACGAGGCTGGACAACGCCAGGCCGCAGCCCACTTCCAAAATTCGCTTGCCCGCGATCTCGAACGTGCTCATGGCCTCGGCGAGCACGCGCCCAGCCGGCCAGACTTGGCCGAACAGGCACCACAGCGCAGAGGAGATGCCGGCTTTACGCGCAAGACCATCCGGGTCGGCGTACTGCTGCCGATCGCTCAGGGCGCGGATCAGGTAGTCGTGACCGCCGAGGCGCACCGACAGTTGACGCGTGGCGTAGCCCGGCATGGACACTCCCGAAAAGTCACTCGCGCCCCAGCCTGTGACGGCAGAGCAATAGGGCGGGGGGCGAAACGGCGACTAGGTGACGGCCGGGCGAGACGCGCTCTAATAACGATGGCGCACCGACATGCTACGCGCATTCGTCCGCTCTTAGCGCGTTGCGACTGACGCCAGCGCCTACGACGCGACAGAACAATACGACCCGAGTCGCCCTCCTGAACCTGTGGCTGGCCTCGCAAACGTCATGACTTGGGTCCGCGGCGCGCTTGTAGCAAACTGGCGGCCCCCCATCGCGTTCGCGGAGCCCCCATGTCCCGTCCGACTTACCCTGTCCTGCCTTGTGCACTGTTTGCCTGCCTACTCATGCTGGGCGCCTGCGGCAAAACCGACGACCAGGCCAAGCCAGCGGCTACCGTCACGGCTGCGGCGGCGAAGCCGGCCTTCGTTGATGTGCAGGGCGCACTGGCACCGGTGGTGCTGGGCGTGTTCGATGCCGGCAATCCGGTGGCGCAGGCTTCGACCGGTCAGCTGACCATTGACGACACGACAATCCGTGGCGACAACGGCGCGTCCTTTGTTACCGAGCGAGTCAAGATCGCAAAAGGCTCGGATTTGTTCGCCGCTGGATACAGCTATGCCGGTGCGATGGATATTCCAAACGAGCAGCCAGTCGAGATCCGAAAGGTTACGGCGCAGACGGCGCCCACCCAAACGCCGGGAAACGCCTTCTGCGGCACGGAGCCCGTGGGCCTGATTGCCTTGGTTCGCGACATGAATGGCGGCGAGACGGTGAAACTCGCTGCGCTTAAAGGCACGGGAATTCCCGGTGAAGGATCGGCAGAGACGGCGCTGTGTGCGCTGACGATGTATTTCCCGCCGATGAAACGCTGACCAATGGGTTGCAGGTGCTTGTCAGGCCGTTAAGTTCAGGACGAGGCGGCGAGTTGAGCACTATTTGACGCAAACCCACGACAACGATTGCGCGAACATGCACCGTGCGCGGAAGGGGTTTCCGTGGTTGCCGAGGGCAGGGCTGGGCAGCGGATGGGTGGGTCGGCATGCGCGTCGCGAGCGGGCGAATTTCGCTACTGAGCCATCGCGCTTCCGCCGCGCCAACGCTGCCACTGGACCGTGCTCCAACTCAGGGCAGTGCGCTGGCTACCAAGCCACTTTGGCTTGGCAATCGCCGGCGTTGCGGGTGTAGGCGCGACAGGCGCGCTCGGCATCGTCGTATTGTCGACGAATCAAAGGGTATTCAGCGTACCGCGCCTGTCCCTTGCATTGCGTGTCCAGCAACAGCAGGCGTTGGCTGGTCATATACAGCGCGACCTGGAGCCCAGGCAGCACGGGTACAGCGTCTGCCGAAACGCCAGGTTGGCGGGCCGGGCTGCGGCCGTCGATCTGAGCAAATTCAGCCTCTTGCGCGGCGTAGGCCTGTTCGCATTGCGCAGCGCCGGGCTCGACACTGGGCGCAGCGGCGACGGCGCCGAAGTTTTCGATCAACTCCGCCTTGATGCCGGGCCACGTGTCGGCAATGCGAACTACATCCATATCGACACGCTGGCCATCGACCAAGTAGATCAGGCAGGACACCAGCAAGTACGATGCGCGACCATCCGCGTCCTTGCTAAATGCCGCGGGATCCGCGCGCGGCCCGCTGCCATTACTGCCGGCGGCCGGCGGCCGGCGCAAGTTGTCATACAGCGCGATCAGGTCGTCATCGAAATCGTTGTCGCCCTTGTTGCCAAGCGCGCGCGAGGCTCGAATCTCATCGGCACACACCTGCCGCACGGGTGCGAGGCTGGGGCCGGTGCCGGTCAGGGCGGCATCCACGGACGCTGTTGCGGCGACGAGCCGGGAAAAGCCAAGCAGCAAGGCCACCAGCCCAGCCTTGCAAAACACCTGTGTCATCCCGATTTTCCTTAATGAGTCGCCACAAGCAACGCAGAACGAGTGTAA
>JBBSAA010000265.1:0-3416 GCA_038252715.1 Lysobacterales bacterium
GATATCCACATCGAGCCGTTCGAGAATCGCCTCAAGGTGCGCTATCGCGTCGACGGCGTGCTTGAAGAGGCCGAAAGCCCGCCCGCCAACCTGACCGCGGCGGTCATTTCGCGCATCAAGATCATGGCCAAGCTCAATATCGCCGAGCGTCGTCTGCCGCAGGACGGCCGCATCATGGTGCGCGTGCAGGGTAAGGAGCTTGATCTGCGCGTAAGCACTGTGCCCACGGCGCACGGCGAGAGCGTGGTAATGCGTCTACTTGATCGCGAATCGGTGGTGCTCGATTTCAAGGCGCTGGGGTTCACCGACGAATTCTTGGCCAGCTTTGTCCACGTGCTGGAACAGCCGCACGGCATTTTGCTGGTCACCGGCCCGACTGGATCGGGAAAAACCACCACGCTGTACGCGGCGTTGTCGCAGCTCAATACCGCTGACGTCAAGATTATTACCGTCGAGGACCCGGTCGAATACCAGATTGAAGGGATCAACCAAATCCAGGTGAAGCCGACCATCGGGCTCGATTTCGCGCACGCGCTGCGCTCGATCGTGCGGCAAGACCCAGACATCATCATGATCGGCGAGATGCGCGATCTGGAAACGTCGCGCATCGCGATCCAGTCCGCGCTCACCGGCCACCTGGTGCTGTCGACGCTGCACACCAACAACGCCGCCGGCGGCATCACTCGCTTGCTTGATATGGGCGTCGAGGACTACCTGCTTACCTCCACGGTCAACGGCATCCTCGCCCAGCGCCTCGTGCGCCGACTCGAGCCGACCCACGCCGAGAAATACGAGCCCTCGCCCGAAGTCATCGCCGAATTCGGCCTGCGCCGGTTCCAGCCCGAGGGGACGATCTATCTGTATCGCCCGAAGCCGTCGGCGCTCGCGCCAACCGGGTATCTCGGCCGCGGCACGATCATGGAATTCCTGGTGATGAACGATGACCTGCGCCGGCTGGTCATGCAGCACGCGGGCATGGGCGACATCGAGGAAGCCGCGCGCAAGGCCGGCATGCGCACGATGTACGAGGACGGCTTGATCAAAGCGATGCAGGGCGTGACCACGATTGAAGAAATCCTGCGCGTCACGCAGGAGGGCTGAGATGCCGTTGTACCGCTACAAGGCACTGTCGGCCACGGGCGAAGCGCTCGATGGCCAGATGGATGCTGCGACGCGCGATGAAGTAATCGTGCGCTTGCAGGACCAGGGCCACCTGTCTATGGAGGCCGTGCGCGCCGACGAGCGCAGTGAGGGCCTGGATTTTTCTGCGCTGACGCGCAAGTCCAAGCTCAGCAACGAACAAATCCTGCAATTCACCCAACAGCTGGCGACCTTGCTCGGCGCTGGCCAGCCGCTGGACCGCGCCTTGGGCATCTTGCTGGAATTGCCGGAGTCCCCGGACGCGAAGAAAGTGCTCGAACGCATCCGCGACACCGTGCGTGGTGGCGCGCCGCTGTCAACGGCGTTGGAGCAACAGCACGGCTTGTTCTCACGGCTGTACGTCAACCTGGTGCGCGCCGGCGAATCCGGCGGCGGCCTGCACGATGCGCTGCAGCGTTTGGCCGACTACCTCGAGCGCAGCCGGGAGCTGCGCAGCCGTGTAATCAATGCCCTGATTTATCCGATGATCTTGGTCACCTTGGTCACGGTCTCGGTGACGTTTTTGTTGATGGTGGTGGTGCCGCAGTTCGAGGTGCTGTTTTCCAGCCTGAACGCCGAGCTTGCTTGGTACACCGAGGCCGTGATGTGGATCAGCCGTGCGCTGCGCGGTTATTGGTATGTCGTGCTTGCGGTGCTTGTACTCAGCGGTTTTTGGCTGGCCAACCGGATGAAGGATCCGGAATGGCGCCTGCGCCTGGACGGGCGCCTGCTGCAAACTAAGATCGCTGGCGGTCTGATCGGGCGGCTCGACAGTGCCCGCTTGGCGCGTACCTTGGGTACCCTGGTCGGTAACGGTGTGCCGCTGCTGTCGGCGCTGAACCTCAGTCGCAATGTGTTGTCCAACCGGGTGTTGGTCAATGCTCTCGATGTCGCCGCCGCCGAAGTCAAGACCGGCGTCGGACTCGGCTACGCACTGGGCCGGCAGAAAGTGTTCCCGCGGCTGGCGGTGCAGATGATCCAGGTCGGCGAGGAGTCGGGTGAACTCGATACCATGTTGATCAAGGTCGCCGACACCTTCGACATTGAAACCCGCAACGCGCTCGACCGCATGCTTGCGCTGTTGGTGCCGGCGCTGACGATGCTGATGACGGTTGTTGTCGGCGTCATCATTCTTTCCGTACTTATGCCTATTTACGATCTCACAGGGAGCATCGGCTCATGACTGTCCTCACAACAAACACCGCTCCGACCCGCCGGCGTTCCCTTCAGGCGCTGCCGCGTGCTGCCGGTATGACCTTGCTCGAACTGGTCATCGTCATCGTGCTAATCGGCTCGGTGCTTGCCGTGGTCGGCGGCAAAATTGTCCAGAACAAACATCGCGCCGAAGCCAAGTTGACGGTGACCCAGCTCAATTCGCTTGCCTCCACGGTGGACCAGTACAAGTCCGATGTCGGCACCTATCCCGAAAATCTCGAGCAACTGGTCACCGCGCCGGGCAACGCGCCGGGCTGGCTGGGGCCGTATACAAAAGCGGCCGATCTGAAAGATCCCTGGAACAACCCGATCCAATATCGTGTTCCGGGCGACAACGATTCGCCGTTCCAACTCGTCAGTCTTGGCGTGGACGGCAAGGCCGGTGGTGAGGGTGTCGATAAGGATGTGGTCGCGCCCTGAGCGCGGCCTTGACCGATGAGATCTGCGCGCGGCTTTTCGATGATCGAATTGCTGGTCGTCGTCGTGCTGATTGCGGCGGCGACGGCGATGGCCGCGACGGCGATACAGTCGGGCCTGCCCGGCCAGCAATTGCGCACGTCGGCCAAAGATCTCGCCGCGCAGCTGCGCTACACCCGCGCCCAAGCCATTGCCACCGGCAAGCCACAGCTGTTCGTGCTCGACGCCGGCAAGCGTAGCTGGCGGGCACCGGGCAACCGCCACGGGGCCGTGCCTGACGAAATCACCGTCACCGCTACCAGCGCGCGAATTGAGCAAGCGGGGCAGCAGACGGCTGGTTATCGTTTTTTCCCGGAAGGCGCGTCCACCGGCGGGCGCATCGTGCTGTCGCGTGATCGCGCCGCGTGGCAGTTGGACATCGACTGGCTCACCGGTGAAGTTGCCCTCAGTCGCGCCGAGGCGCCGCGATGAGCCCGCAGGCCTTTCGCAACCGCGGCTTTACTTTGCTCGAGGTGATGCTGGCCTTTGTGCTGCTTGCCATTGCGATGGGCACCATTCTGGCGATGCTCTCGCGTGGGCTGGGCCAAGTCTCGCGTTCGGAGAGCGCTAGCGAGGCGGCGTTGTATGCGCAGTCCTTGCTCGAC
>JBBSAA010000266.1:0-3411 GCA_038252715.1 Lysobacterales bacterium
AGTGCTTGGTGCCATCCTTGTCGGTGGCCAGCGCAAGCTGCTTGAGGCCCGACTCACTGTCGACGGCCAGCATTTCGGCGTGGCGGTCAACGGCCATCGCCGTGGTCAGGCCGACCGTGGCGGCCTTGTATTGCAGGTTGATTTGCGCGACGTCCTGCTTTTGCAGGTCTGAGCGCGTGGCGGCGCTTGCGGTGCCGGCCAGGACGAGGGCAGTGGCAGCGGCGAGGGTGTGGATTCGAAGCAGTTTTTGTGTGTTCTGGATCACGTCAGATATCCCCGGAAGATGGATAAAGCAAAGGCCAAGTGGCCAAACGTTGCATCCTTGCCCCGGGAATCTGATGCCGATCTGCCCCGCCGACGCGGGTCGGAGTAGGAGCGAGGGAGCACCCCCGGTTGGCGTGACTGAGATCACAAATCCGTCACGCCGCCCGGAACCTACCCTGCCATTCGTCATGGGTCACGCTGCAACGCAATACGACGCTGCAGCCCGCGCCAATGCTGGGCAGGAGGTAATTTTTAGCCCATATTGTCCAGCGCTGTCAGGGGGAACTGCGCACGGCCGGCGACAGCTCGCTGCCCCGAGGCTCGCTCAGAGCATTCCAGTTTCGAGCTTGGCCACGTCCGACATCATCGTCTGGTTCCACGGCGGGTCGAAAACGAGGTCCACGTCGGCTTCGATAACCGTCGGAACGCGCTCAACCTTGGTGCGAACATCCTCGACCAGAATATCGCCCATCCCGCAGCCCGGCGCCGTCAACGTCATCTTTATACTGACCTTGCGCTGGCCATCATCCAAGCGTTCCAGCTCGACTTCGTAGACCAAGCCAAGGTCGACGACATTGACCGGGATTTCAGGGTCGAAACAGGTGCGCAGCTGCTTCCACACGAGTTCCTCGACGGCACCATCATCGGCACCATCAGCAAGTTGAAGCGGTGCCGGCGGCTCCTTGCCTAGGGCATCGGCGTCTTCACCGGCAATGCGGAATAAATTGCCCTCGACAAAAACGGTGAACGACCCACCCAGCGCTTGGGTGATGTAACCGACGCTACCGGCCGGCAATGTGACACTTTCGCCTTGGGGCACAAGGACGGCGGCGCAATCGCGCTCGAATTTGACCGGCTCGCTGGTGCGGGAATACGACACGGGTTTCCTGCCGGAAATTTCCGGATTTGGACGAAGGCGGCTATTTTACCTCCAGCCCGAGCTAGGAGACCGATTTGACCAAGCTTTCAACGACGCAGGTGTGGATGCCCGTGCTGGCGCTGCTTGCGGTATGGCTTGGGATGACCGCGGCCTGGGTCGCGGTGGCGATCGGCACCGGCCGGCCCAGCGCTTGGATGGCCTTGGTGGTCATTGTCGACATCGCCATTTTGCTACGCCTGACCCATGCCCGCCGCAGCCTGGCCATGACCTTGCTGGCGGTGGCAGTAACCGCCCTGACGATTGCTGGCGCGTACTGGATGATCACAGCGACGTACGTGGGCGCTATGTTCGGACTACCGCCAATTCAATCGGCGCAGCGACTGGGCACGGTGCTGGCCTGGATCCTGACGCGGATTCGCTTCGAGCCGGGGGACGAATTCCTGCTGCTTGCTTCGCTGCCGCTGACGGCGATTGTCGGTTGGCTGGCCTCAAAGCCCGAAACAAAGCCGGCATAGCGCCAGCTAATACAACGGTTGCAGTCGAGCCCGAATCACCGGTTGCGGCTCGCGTCGGCCCCACGGGGCCGAAGGGGGCGTCGGAGGCAGTCAGTGCCCGCCATCAATCGCCTTGAGTTCGGACACCAACTCGGACACTGCTGCGGCGCCATCGCCATACAGCATGCGGGTGTTGTCGGCGTAGAACAGCGCGTTCTCGATGCCGGCAAAACCCGTGCCCTTGCCACGCTTGATCACCACGGTGTTCTTGGACATCGACACGTCCAGAATCGGCATACCGTAAATCGGCGACGCCGGATCCGTTTTTGCCACTGGATTGACCACGTCGTTGGCACCGATCACCAAGGAGACATCGGTGTTCGGGAATTCGGGATTGATATCGTCCATGTCGGCGATCAAGTCATACGGCACGCCGGCTTCGGCGAGCAGCACGTTCATGTGGCCTGGCATGCGACCAGCAACCGGATGGATCGCGAACTTCACCTTCACTCCCCGCTTCATTAGCTGCTGCGCCAGCTCCCAGACCTTGTGCTGCGCCTGCGCGACGGCCAGGCCGTAACCGGGCACGATCACCACCCGCTCGGCGTAAGCCATCATTGCCGCGACATCTCCCGCTTCAATGGGCTTTTGCGCCCCGACGATTTCCTTGGCTTCGCCGGTCTGGCCAAAACTGCCGAACAACACGCTGGTGATCGAGCGGTTCATGGCCTTGGCCATGAGTTGGGTCAGCATCGTGCCCGCCGCGCCGACGACCATGCCGGCGATGATCAAGGCCTCGATGCCAAGCACGTAACCTTCAAACGCAACCGCCAGGCCGGTCAAGGCGTTGTAAAGCGAAATCACCACCGGCATGTCAGCGCCGCCAATCGGCAAGGTCATCAGCACGCCGACGGCGAGTGCGCAGACAAAGAACCCGATGATGATCGGCTGCGACAATGTGGCGATCGCCGCGATTCCGAGCACCACCGTGGCCAGGAATACCAAGCCGTTGAACCACTGCTGGCCCGGGAAAGTGAAGCGCCGATCCATGCGGCCATCGAGTTTGGCCCAGGCGATGATCGAGCCGGTCAACGAGATCGAACCAATCAGTGCGCCAACCACGCCAAGCACGAGGGCCGTTTGCGAGGGCGCAACGCCATCGCGCGAGAACCGCAGCAGCTCCACGGCGCCGATCGCCGCCGCCGAGCCGCCACCCATGCCGTTATAGAGCGCCACCATCTGTGGCATGTCGGTCATGGCGACCTTTTTGCCAGAAATCCAAGCCGCGCTCACCGCCAGCAGCAGCGCCAGCGCAATCAGGCCGAGGTTATGCATCCCCGGATAGAAGAACGTCGCCACCGTCGCCAGCACCATGCCGGCACCAGCCCATTGGATGCCGCTGCGCGCGGTCAGGGGCGACGCCATGCGCTTGATGCCGAGAATGAATAGCAGCGCGGCGGCGAAATAGCTGGCCTTAACCAGCAGCGGGAGCCAGTCGGTCACTTGCCGGCCTCCTTCTTGGCGCTGGGCTTGAACATTTCCAGCATCCGCTCAGTCACCACATAGCCGCCGGCGGCATTGCCCGCGCCAAGCAGTACGGCGACGAAGCCGATAATTTTTTCCACCGTGGTGTCGGCGTGGCCCAGCACCACCATCGCGCCGACAAGCACGATGCCGTGCACGAAGTTCGAACCAGACATCAGCGGCGTATGCAGGATCACCGGCACCCGGCCAATGATCTCGTAGCCGGTAAAGGCCGCCAGCACGAACACG
>JBBSAA010000267.1:0-3397 GCA_038252715.1 Lysobacterales bacterium
TTCGCGCGCGATCGGCCTGATGGTCAAGCCGCCTGACGTCAATTCCTCGGGTTACATGTTTCAGGCGCTTGACCCCAAGACCGTGCGTTATGGCTTGGGTGCGGTCAAGGGCGTGGGCCGCGGCGCCTGCGAATCAATCGTCGAAGCGCGCGAACGCGATGGCGCATTCACCGACCTGCTTGATTTTTGCCGACGTGTCGATTCGTCCAAGTTGAACCGGCGCGTCCTCGAGGCGCTTGTGCAAGCAGGCGCGCTCGATTCGCTGGGCGCCAACCGCGCCTCACTGATGCTGCAGCTGCCGGAAGTGATGAAGGCCACCGAGCAGCTCGCGCGCGAACGCGAGGCTGGGCAGTCGTCGCTGTTCGGCGGCGGCGGCGACATCCCGGAAATCCACCTCGACTTGCCGACCGCCACTGATTGGCCGCTCGAACAAAAGTTGATCGGCGAACGCGAGACGCTGGGGCATTTCCTCAGCGGGCATCCCCTGGATCCATGGAAAGACGAGCTGGCGAATCTGGTCGGATTCACCCTCGGCGACGTGGACAAGCTCTGGGGCGACCGCAAGGACCGTCGTGGCGAAGCGCAAGTAGTGCTGGCGGGCTTGGTGACGCAGGTGCGTCGCCGTGGTGATAGCCAAGCCTTCGTGCAGATCGAAGACACGCGCGGTCGACTCGAATGCGCCTTCTTCAGCGATAGTTTCTCCGAATATGCCTCCTTGCTCTCGCGCGACCGCATCATCATCATTGAAGGCGGCCTGCGCGAAGATTCATTCAACGGCGGCTTTTCGTTGCGCGCACGCCAGTGCTGGGATTTCCGCAGTCTGTGCGCCCAACACGGCCGCCGCCTGTCGCTAACCGTTGACCTGCGTAAAGCCGGCAGCTGGGAAAAACTGCAGCAGGCGCTGTCAGGCTATCGTCCGGGCGGCACGCCCTTGCGACTGGACCTGATTACGCCAGACTCGCGCGGCACGATTGATCTCAACGGGCCGAACTCGGTGCGCAGCGACGCCGAGCTGATCAGCGTGCTTCGCGGCTTGCCTGGGGTCAGTGCAGTGAGCCTGGCGCTGCATCGGCCCTGGTCGGGCGACCGATGAACGCGCCGAGCTCGCGGTTTTTGCGCTTGGTGCCGTTTTTGCAGTTTTCGCGGTCTCAAGCAAATAAGCAAAAGTTCGTCATCCCAGCGAAAGCTGGGATCCAGCATTTCTGCAAGCAAGGGCGTGGATCCCAGCTTTCGCTGGGATGACGATTCCATGGTTGGAGTGCTGGATGGTTGGAGTGCTGGATGGTTGGAGTGCGGGATGGGTGGCGTGCGGGATGGGTGGAGCGCGGGAAGTGACCCGGAAACGACGGGCCGACCTCGACTGCCCGGACTCCCGCCACCGCCAACCTGCCGCGCCCCAAGCACCCTGCTAGTATTTCCCCCTCAGTTTCCTGCCAGAACCCCCGCATGAACCCGAACTTCCTCGATTTCGAACAACCCATCGCCGACCTGGAAGCCAAGATCCAGGAGCTGCGCAAGGCCAGTACCGGCCAGTCGGTGAACATTGACACCGAGGTTAGCGGGCTGCAGCTCAAGCTGCGCCAGCGCACGGCCGACATTTTCGCTGCGCTCACGCCTTGGCAGATCTCCCAGATGGCTCGTCATCCGCAGCGGCCGTACACGCTCGACTACCTCGACGCGATTTGCGACGAATTCCACGAACTCGCCGGTGATCGCGCGTATTCCGACGACGCCGCGATTGTCGGCGGCCTCGCGCGCATCGACGGTCGCTCCTGCGTGGTGATTGGCCAGCAAAAAGGCCGCGACACCAAGAGCAAGATTCGCCGCAACTTCGGCATGCCGCGCCCCGAGGGCTACCGTAAGGCGCTGCGCCTGATGCAAATGGCCGAACGTTTCAAGCTGCCGGTGTTCACCTTCATCGACACACCCGGCGCGTACCCGGGCATCGGCGCCGAAGAGCGCGGGCAATCGGAAGCGATTGCCCGCAACTTGCTCGAGATGGCCCAACTCGAGGTGCCGATTATTTGCACCGTAATTGGCGAAGGCGGCTCCGGCGGCGCGTTGGCGATCGGCGTTGGCGACGTCACCCTGATGCTGGAATACAGCACCTATTCGGTCATCACGCCCGAGGGCTGCGCGTCGATCCTGTGGAAGACCGCCGACAAGGCGAAAGAGGCTGCCGAACAGCTCGGCCTGACGGCGCCGCGCCTGCTCGAGCACAAGCTCATCGACAAGATCGTGACCGAACCGCTCGGTGGCGCACACCGCGACCCCGCGGCGATGGCGGCGACGATCAAGCAGGCGATCCTCGCTGAGCTGGATCAGTTGGAAAAAATCGACGTACCGACCCTGCTCGAACGGCGTTACCAGCGACTTCGCGCTTACGGTGCGTACGAGGCGGCGTGAGTTCCTGCCTCGTCTGCGTCATCGCGCTGACGACGTGATGCGCTCGACGACCCATCATGACTGCGCCTGAACCTCTCATCACGGCGCTGGCTGCCCGGCCCGCAGGATCGACCGGGCTGCTGGTCGGCTTCAGCGGCGGCCTCGACTCCACCGCGCTGCTGCATGCGCTGGCAAAAATGCCTGGCGTACTCGAGGAAGGGCTGCACGCAATCCACGTTCACCATGGCCTGCATGCCGATGCCGATGCTTGGGCGGCGCACTGCCAATCAATCTGCGACGGCTTGGGCGTGCCGATGGTTCTGGCACGCGTCCTCGTCAACGACAGTAGCGGTCTGGGACTGGAAGGGGCGGCCCGTGCGGCGCGTTACGCGGCGTTCGAAACGGTATTGACCGCCGGTGAAACCTTGGTCTTGGCCCACCACCGCGATGACCAGGCTGAAACCGTGCTGCTGCGCCTGCTGCGCGCGTCAGGCAGCGCCGGGCTGGCGTCGATGCCGGCGCTACGCCCGTTCGCTCTCGGCGCGTTGTGGCGGCCCTGGCTGGTCCTGCCGCGTGAGGCTCTCCTGCACTACGCACGGAGCCAAGGCCTGCGCTGGATCGAAGACCCAAGCAATACCGATGAAACCCTCAATCGCAATTTCCTGCGCGCCCGCGTCTTGCCCTTGCTGGCTTCCCGTTGGCCGCAGGC
Organism: Lysobacterales bacterium; assembly: GCA_038252715.1. Taxonomy (GTDB): domain Bacteria; phylum Pseudomonadota; class Gammaproteobacteria; order Xanthomonadales; family Xanthomonadaceae; genus Arenimonas. The sequence continues at coordinate 3,095 of JBBSAA010000267.1, forward strand.
CAATGCCGCACTCGCGCGCAGCGCCGCCCTGCTGGCTGAGGATGCCGCGCTGATTGCCAGCGAGACTGCTCGGCATTTGGCGCAGGTGCAGGGCACGGAACCGCACACGCTGTCGGTGCCGAGGTTGATGGCGCTCGCGCCGGGCTGGCGCGCGCATGTGTTGCGCGCCTGGGTCGCTGGCCTGGGCCTGCCGCCGCTGCCGGGCGCGGCGGTCGACATCATCGAATCAAACTTGCTGGCGTCGCGACCGGATGCCGCGCCGGTGTATCGCTGGGGCAGCGCGATTGCGCGGCGCTGGCGCAA
>JBBSAA010000268.1:0-3389 GCA_038252715.1 Lysobacterales bacterium
ACTGAGGCTGTCGTTGCCGCCGACGCTGGCGTCGTTGGCGGGCTGACCTGCGTTGCGGGCGGTGAATCGCTACCTAACTCGGTGGGCGAGCCGACCTGGGGCGTTGTCGTGGAAGCAATCGCGGCGGGTACGGTAGGCGCGGTGGTTACCGGCGCTGCCGTGGGGTTGCCGGCCGAAATAGTGTCTTCAGCTGGCCGCAGCCACCAAATCGCCGCCAGCAGGACCAACGCGGCTGCGCCGCCGCCCAACGCCAGCGCGGTGCGCGATTGACGACGCGCCGGCGCGGTAGGCGCCACGGAGGGCCCCGCCGTGGTGTTTTCCGGCCAGACGCTGGTGGCCACGTCGGCGCCGGGTCGAAATACCTGAGTGGTGGGCGTCTTTATTCGACTCGACGCCGACAGCGGTTTGGCCGCGCCGTCCGGCGGCGTCACGGCCCGCAAGCGCGTATCGATGCCCAACGCAAGCAGGGCATCGGACACCTCGCCCATGCTGCGATACCGGTCCTCCGGTCGTTTCGCCAGCATTCGGCGCAGCACGGCGTCGATGGCCTCGGGCACCACCACGTTGAAATTCTGCAGATCCGGAATTTCAGATTCGACGGTCGCCATCATCGCGCGCAGGGGCGAGGGGTCATCGAACGGAATGCAGCCAGTGAGCAGTTCGAAGAACACCACGCCAAGTGCAAACTGATCCGAGCGCGCGTCCGCGGGATTGCCGAGGCAAATTTCCGGTGACAGGTAACCGGGCGTGCCAATCACGCCGCCGGTGGCCGTCAGCCGTGCGCGGTTCTGTGCCGGCGCATACGCAATCCCGAAATCGCTGACTTTGAGCAGCCCTTTGGCCGTCAGAAGCAAGTTCGCGGGCTTGATGTCGCGATGGACCAAGCTGGCTTCGTGGGCAGCATGTAGGCCTAGCGCGGCTTGGTACACGTAGTGCGCGGCTTGCAGCGGCGGTAGCCGTTGCGAGCCACGACGCAATTGGTCGAGCGAGCCACCGTCGAGGAATTCCATCGCGAAGTACGGATGGCCCTCGGCTTCGCCGACCGCAAATACTTGCACGACGTGCGGGTCGGTGATGCGCGCCATACTGCGCGCCTCGATCAAGAAGCGCTCGCGGACATCGTTGTCGACGGCAAACGTATCGCTCAGGAACTTGACCGCAACCCGTCGCTCCAGCGCCGGCTCATTGGCGAGGTACACCACGCCCATGCCGCCGCGGCCAAGCTCACTGACCAATTCATAGGGGCCGACAACGGGGTTCATGGCGAGTCCGAGCGTCTAATCAACGCCGCGAGCCTACCACTATCGCGATGCCCCGACCGATGGAGCGGCGTCAGCCGCGATCTTTTTCGCACAGGGTCCTCGAAAGTGCGCGGCTTGCGCCGCGCCAGGTGCCCAGCACATCAAGGTGTATTCGAACCCTTCAAGTATTTGTCCAAGAACTCCAACACTTTCCCATATCCCTCGATCTGGTTCTTGGGCTTGCTGAAGCCATGGCCTTCGTCGGGGAACACCACGTATTCGACCGGCACGCCGTTCTTGCGGACAGCGGCGACCAGGTCATCGGACTCTGCCTTCACTACGCGCGGGTCATTCTCGCCTTGCAGCACCATCAGCGGCTTGGTGATCTTGTCGCCGTGAAAAGCGGGCGATATCGCAATCAGCATGTCACGCTGGGTGACTGGGTTGCCGATCTCTTGGTACAGGGCCTCACGCTGCGCTTCCCACCATGCCGGAATGCCTTCCAGCGTGCGCAGCCAGTTGGTCACGCCGAAAATATCGACACCGACCGCAAATTCGTCCGGCTGGAACGCCAGTGCGGCAGCGGTCATATAGCCGCCGTAACTGCCGCCGATGATTCCGATCTTGTCGCCATCGACATAGTCCAAGGTTTGCAGGTATTTTTTCGCAGCAATCGTATCCCACAGCGGCTCGCGACCGTGCTTGCCATCGTCAGCGGCAAAAAATGTCTTGCCATAGCCCGAGCTGCCGCGGTTGTTGATGCCCAGCACGACGTAGCCGTGGTTGGCGAGGAACTGGATCACCGCGCTATGGCCACGCGTGGTTTGTCCGCCCGGGCCTCCATGCACCCACACCAAGGCCGGCGCCTTGGCTGCCGCTGTGGCCTGATGTGGCTTCCACAGGATATTGGGGATCACCATTTTGTCGAAGCTTTCGAAGCGAACGACCTGCGAATCGACCAGGTCTTTCGGATCAATCGCGGGATTCAGCGAGCGCGTCAACTGCACGGGCTTATCGCCCAATGCCGCGACATACAGATCGTTGGGCTGGCGATCACCGTTGAGGTAAAACGCGAGCTTCTTGTCCGAGCGCGAGAAACGCAGGTTGCGAATTTCGCCGGCGGGCAGGGCCGGCAAGGGGATGATCTTGCCGGTACTTGCTTCAGTGACCTGAACCTTGGTGCTGCCGTCCTCGTTGATGGCCGTAACCAAATATTTCCCAGTTTCAGAGAAAAAAGCATCGGTCACATCCCAATCGGCCTTTCGTACCGTCTCGTGATTCCAGTTGGCCGTACTCACGCGGCGCAGTTCGCTAAACTCACCGCCGTCATTGGTGAGGTAGTACAGCCACTGCGAGTCAGGGCTGAAGGCGGCGTCGTTATAAGACGCCACGCCGGTGTGTTCGGACACTTTGGTGGTCTTGCCAGACGCCAGATCGCGCACGAACAAATTGGAGTCGTTGCTGGTGTTTGGCTTGACCAAGGCTAGCCAGCGTTCGTCGTCCGACAAGGCACCAACGTTGTAGCCCTCGGTGTTTTCGTAAATGCGCTGCCGCTCATAGGTTTTAGCGTCGTAGCGGTAGAGGTCAAAGTACTTTGGATCGCGCTCATTGGTGGCGACGTAAAAATACGTGCCGGCGCGGTTGAAGCCGCCGAAAACTGCCTTGTGCTTCTCGCCGGGCGTCAAGTCCGTGCGCTCGCCGTCAGTCCCGATCACATACAAATGATTGAGCTCGTTGCCGCCTTGGTCAGCCGTCACCAGCACGCGGTCATCGTGAGGAAAATAGGTGACTGAATAATTATTGTCGGTAGTCGAAGTAGTAATCGCTTTCCATTCACCACCCGTGGCGGGGATGGAGTAGGTGTTCCAGACGCCGCTTTTATTGGATGAAAATAAAATGCGTGATTCATCGGCCGAAAACGTGTCGCCACTCAAGCCAATGGTGTTTACAAAATCTTGAATCGGATAGTTCTTTGACGGCAGCGACGGAGTCGTCGTCGGTTCAACCGCCAGGGCGGCCGATGGCGCTAGCAGGGTGGCGAAGGCGAGAGCAAACGCGGCGGAAAAGACACGCAAACGCGAAACGGTCGGCATGGTCATGGTGGAGGCCCCTAGGGTAGAGGCACCGACTTTAGGTTAAGTGGCAGCC
>JBBSAA010000269.1:0-3362 GCA_038252715.1 Lysobacterales bacterium
ATACAATGAGTACTTGCCGTCGGCCGAAGGCAATGAGCCCGATACGACAACGCTACCAGCAGGCACACGGCCGTAGCTCACTTCGCCGGTTGCGCGGTTGTAGATGCGCGTGGATTGCCCGATGAACACGCCCATGCCGATCACGCTGCCGCGTTCAACGATCACGCCTTCCACCACTTCCGAGCGCGCACCGATGAAGCAATCGTCTTCGATGATCGTCGGTGCGGCCTGCAGCGGTTCGAGCACGCCGCCGATGCCGGCGCCGCCAGAAATATGGCAGCGCGCGCCAACTTGGGCACACGAGCCCACCGTTGCCCAGGTATCCACCATGGTTCCCGCGCCAACGTGGGCGCCGATATTGATGAAGCTGGGCATCAGCACGACGTCCTTGCCAAGGAAACAGCCGCGGCGCGCGACGGTGCCGGCGACAACGCGCACGCCCAGATCGCGAAAATCGCTTTCGTCGAAACCTTCAAAGCGCGTCGGCACTTTGTCCCAGAACGGTCCGGGCGCGCCTTCGACCAGCTCCATATCGTTGCAGCGGAAATACAGCAGCACCGCTTTCTTGACCCACTCGTTGACCTGCCAGCCGCCGCCGGACACCGGCTCGGCGACCCGCAATTGGCCAGCTTCGAGCAGGTCAATGACGTCTTCCACGGCGGGACGGGTGGAACCCTCAATTTCGATGCTGGTCAGGCTCGCGCGACGCGTAAACGCATCCTCGACGGTAGCCCGCAACTCTTCGATGCTAGCGGACGACAGCGGGTTTTCCATGCGATGTTTCTCCTTCCACGCAGGCCAGCAAGGCGCTGCGCAATGATTCTAGTGCAGTGGGATCGGTCACTGCCCGATCGAACTCGTCGGTCAGCAGGAAAAAATCCTCGGCGCGTTCGCCAAACGTAGCAATACGCGCATCGTAAACGCGCAGACGGCGCTGGCGGAACACCTGGGCAATATCTGCTAGCAACCCAGGACGGTCGGTGCAGACCAAGCTCAAGCGCGTTCGGGAACCATCGTCGCTGGTGTCGATGTCAATACGCATCGCGACGCGGAAATGCCTGAGTTGCCGTGGTAGCGCGCGCCGCGAGGGCTTGACCAGGGCCGGATCGCGCAGCGCGCCTTGCAGGGTTTGCGCGATGCGTAAGGCCTCAGGCGTATGCGGACCTCCGAGCACCTGGAAATTGTCGAGCGCGTAGCCATCGACTGAGCCCAGGATGCGTGCACCGAGCACGCTCATGCCCAAACGGTCGAGCGTCGCCACCAGCGAGGCGAACACACCGTCGCGGTCGGGCGTGCGCACAAACACTTCGAAGCTGCCTGGGCTGTCGTGCGCGCGCACCAATACCTGCGAGGCGTGGCTGAGGTTGGAGAGCACGCCTTGCGTCTGCCAGACCAACTGATCAGGCCGGTAGCGCAGGAAGGCGACCTCTGGGAAGGTCAACCAAAGCGCCTGGACTGCCGGTTCATCGCAGCCTTCGTCGAGCAATTTCGCGAGCGCCATGTTGCGCGTCTCGGCAATGATTTCCGCGGCGTGGATCGGGTGCTCTAGCCCGCGTCGCAGCGTGTAGCGGGTGGCGGTATACAGGTCGGCGAGTAGGCGGTCTTTCCACGCGTTCCAAAGTTTTGGACTGGTGCCGGCAATATCGGCGCAGGTCAGGAGATAGAGATAGTCGAGATGCTCGCGATCGCCCATGCGCGTAGCAAAGCGGTTGATAACGTCCGGGTCAGAAATATCCTGTCGCTGCGCGGTGACGGACATCAGTAGATGTTCGCGCACCAGCCATATCAGCAGTTCGGTGTCGACCGCAGGCAATTCGTGCGCGTCTGAAAACTCACGAACGTCCTCGGCACCGAGCTGGGAATGGTCACCGCCGCGGCCCTTGGCAATATCGTGAAACAAACCGGCAATCAGCAGCAGGAACGGTTTGCGCAGCAGTGGCACCACGTCATGCGGCAATGAAAATCCGTCCACCGGCCCCTGTAGGAACTGATCCATGAAGCGCAGCACGGTCAGGGTGTGCTGGTCGACGGTGTAGACATGGAACAAGTCGTACTGCATGCGCCCGGACACCTTCCCGAACGCCGGCAAATAGCGGGCAAGCACACCCAAGCGCGCCAGTCCCTTGAGCGTGCGCACCGCGCGTGGGCCGGCCAGCATGGCAAGGAATTGCGCGCGCACTTCCGGCGGCTGTTCGTGGTACGGCAGGATTGTCGGCAGCGCTTCAGCCAGCGCGCGCGCCGTTTCCGAGTGCAGGCCGCGCACGGTGTCTAGCCTTGCCCACAGCGAAAACAGGTGCAGCACCGTCGCCATGTCGCCAGTTAGGCGATTCGTATCGGTCATAGCCAAATAGCCATGCCGCAGCACGTAGCCGGGCTCCACGTCCACGACGGCTGTCGTGCCAGACAGCTGCTCTTCAAAGCGCTGCAAAAGGCGATCATTAAGCCGCAGCATCGTCGCTGCGGAGCGGAAGAACCCTTGCATCATTTGTTCGACGGCAAGGTTGTCGTCTTGGTCCTGCAGGCCCATCAAGGACGCCAAGGTCTTTTGATGATCGAATACCAAGCGTTCTTCGCGGCGCGGCGCCACCAAGTGCAAGCCAAAGCGCAGTTTGGCCAACACGCGCCACTCGCGCTCCAGCGTGGCGCATTCATCAGCGCCCAGCAGCCCCAGCGGCACCAGCGCGCGCAGACCCGGCACGCCGTACAGGCGCATGCCCATCCAAGTGACGGTGTGCAGATCGCGTAAACCGCCCGGACCTTCTTTCAAATTTGGTTCGAGGTTGTCCGCCGTGTCGTTATAACGGGCATGGCGCGCCCGTTCTTCTTCGCGTTTGGCCTCGAAATATTTTTTCGGCGGCCACAGTTTTTTTGGCGCCAAGGCCGCGATGAGTTCGGTGCGACCCTTGTCATCGCCGGCCAGCGTGCGCAGCTCCATCAGCGAAGTCAGCGTGGCGATATCGGCCTTTGCCGCATCAACGCATTCGCTCATCGAACGCACGGCATGGCTGGAGGCCAGGCCTGCATCCCATAACAAGGCGAACAAGCGCGAGAGCGCCGCCACCTGTTTCTTCTGGAACTTGGGCTCGGCCAAAATCAACAGGTCGATGTCGGACTGCGGATACATTTCGCCGCGGCCATAACCACCGGTAGCGAGCAGTGCCAAGGGCTGGTCCGCGGGCAGGCAGCGTTGCCATGCGCAGACCACGATCGAGTCGATCACAGCGCATTGCCGCGCAATCAGGCGTTCAACCGCCTCACCCGAGGAAAAAGACTGCTGCAGCGCCGCGCGGTGCTCGGCCAGGGCCGCCTTGGCTGTGTCGCGCCAGGCCGCGTCGTCGGTGGCCTGGGCCAGGGTCGCCGCC
>JBBSAA010000270.1:0-3335 GCA_038252715.1 Lysobacterales bacterium
CTTGGCCGTAAGGCTGGTCACCAGTCCATCGACGGAGTACACCGTGGTGACATCGGCCGTGCCGCCGGGCGTCGTCACTTGGGTTACCCGGTTCATCGTGTCGTAGGTGCGAACGGTTTTGGCGCTGGCGGCGACCAAGCCTCGGTCCGCCGTGCAACTGGCAGTCGTCGTGCCGGTGTAGCTTGTGCCGTCGGCGCTCCAGGCGATATTGCCGGCTGGATCGTAGTCGACGATGGTGACGTTCGACTCGGGGTTGATCGTTTTGCACAGACGTTCGGCGGTGTCGTAAACGTATTTGCGGGTCAGAGTGACCGCGCTGCCCGAGTACGTGCCGCTGCGCGTAACGGTGAGTGACTTGCCCAGCGACGGCTGCCGGCCGATGGTCGTGGTCTGCTGCTCGGCCAGGCCTTTGGCGGCGATAATCTGCACGGGCGCGTTCATGCTGGGGGCATCGAAGACCTGGTAGGTCGTTTCACTGATGGCGCCGCGCGGGTTGGTGACTTGCGTCTTGAAGCCGGTGAGATAGGCGGTGGTCGCGGTGACCAGGGTCAAGGGCGCCTCGGCGTCCTGCTCGGTTTTGATAGCCCGGCCCAGCGCGTCGTAACTCGTGCGCACGCCCTTGAGCGTGGTGTCGTTGACATCGGTGAGGCTGGCGACCGGATAGCTGGTGAAGATCTCGCGGCCTGAGGTGTCGTAGCGCTTGATGATGAAGCTGACGGTGGCGGCATTGCCGGTGTCCTCGCTGCGGCTCAGCACCGGCTGCCAGCGGGCGTCGTAATACGTGGTCGCCCGGCCATTGCCGGTTTGCACGGTCTGCTTCCAGTGCCCGGTTGGCAGGCCGTATTCGGCGCTGGCGACCGGGACGAAGCTGCGGCTCGTGTCATTCCACAACACGGTGTCGGCATTGGTGTAGTCGATGAGGTTCATTCGGCCAATCACGTCGTAACCATAGCCGGTGACCGTGGTATCGCCACCGCCTCGGTCTTCAGTGACACTGGTGATCCAGCCGGCATCGTTAACGGCTGCCGATTGCTTGAAGCCATTCGGGTAGGTGATGCCAAGCGGCGTGCCGCGTTTCCAGCTGCTGCCCAGCGTCACGGTGTTATTGCGGCCGTCTTTCGCCGTCGCTACGGTACCGTCGGCGTTGTAAGTGATGGTCTGTTGCAGAACCTCGAAGCCGTAGGTTTTCCAAGGAAGTAGTTGGGCATCGTACTCAGTACGGCTGACAATTTTTCCCGTGGTTGCGTCGGTCATGGACAGGGGCAGGCCGATCACCCATTTCGCGGTGTCGTTCTGGTAAGCCGAGACCTCGGTTCGCGTTGAATCGGCGATGGCGTTACCCGCACTGGAGCGCGTGACGCGCGTTGGATTGCCATAGACGTCAAAGCACGGCAAGTTGCTGCAACTGGCGTGCGTATCAACTTGCCAGGTGAAGTTCACCCCTTGCTGGGTCGTTGTTTTTTTCTGCACCGGCAGGCGGCGTTCACTGACATAGGTGGCCGCCGAATCACTCGCCGGTACCGCAGTCAGCGGATTGACACCCACACGCACCACATACGGAGTTGCTTGCGCTGCTGGCACGTACAGTAGGCTGAGCTCACGGTAGAACACCGGCACCGTGGTGCCGCCGGGGGTCGGGTCGTCGACCATGTCCCCGCAGCCCCAGTGTGGGCTGCACGTAATCTGCTGGCTTCCCCCGGAAGGAAGAGAAGGCTCAAGCTTGCCCTGTAGTTCGCCCAACAGCATGGCTTCATCTTGATTGGCGACCACACCAAAGATGCGTCGGCTAACGCTGCCGTCGGGATCAATCTGATCGGTGACGATGCGCGTGGCGCAATTATTGGCCTGGCACGCCGTCCTGGCGTCTTCGCGCGAGGGTGCGAACGCGTATTGCCAGGTGGCGGGCGCCAAGCCGGCGCCAGATATTCGCTTCGAGACCATGCCGAACGGCCAGCTATACCCGTAGCCTTGGCCGCTCATCTGGAAATGCTCGTTAAACGTAAATTCGACCTTGGCGCCAGATGGGTGCGTAATGTCTACAGTGACTGGCGTATTGCGATTGGTTCCGCCTCCAAAGCAGGTCCAGTCAATTTGGGGGGGCTCCAAAGGATCGGCACAGTACGGCGCTTGCGCAAGCCGAAAGGTCAGTTGCCCTAGGTTGTATTTCCAGGTGCTGTTGTCTGGCTGGGTGACTTGGGTCAGGTTATAGCTTGTGATGCCCGCCACCGAGACAGGGGTGTAGGTGTACTGCCAGCTGCGTGGCCCAACCACGACGTCATCCACTGCCTGCGTCAGAAGATTAGGCGTTCCTTCTTGTATTGAGGTGATCAGGCCCTGCGCGTTGTAGTTGACCTGAATTGCGCGACCATCGCTGGCGATGATGCTTTTGAGTTGCGCAAATTCGTCAGACGTCCAGTGGTACTCAACCCAGTTGCCAAGGCGATCCTCGATGCGCGTGGGCAGCATCAGATACTCCGCGCGGAAAAGCAGGTAGGTGCGGTTAGTGCCTAGGCCGCCGGTATCGTCTAAGTACGACAGATTGTCAGTTTTGCGCTTGCTCAACCAATTGAACCAGTACTTGGTGCCGTCCGGCGAGATCGCCAAGAACCCTTCACCGCCCGCAGAGTTGGCGAGCGATGAAAGACAGGAGACCCACCAGTTCTGATTCGTGGTCCAGTGGTAACTGCCGCCCGTCGTCGGACGCTGTGGGTTGGGCAAAGTAGCCGTCAGCAGGGATTGCGAACTGCCTCCGACATGCAAGTCGTAACCGTGCCAGTAGTCGCCCGGCTCGAATGTGTAGCTCCCAGTGGGAGGCATTTGTTTAGCGGCGCTAGGCGGTGCGCCCGTGGCCGGATTGCTATTGGTTCCGGTTTGGCCAATGACGCTGCAGCGATTGTTTGGATCGCCTTTCGTATCGATTGTCCAACCGCTTTGGGTCATCACCGTGCTGATGGACGGAACGTCTAGGTCCCAGTCTCCGAAGGCACGGAGCTTGGTGCTGACCACCGATTGATTATTTACATTGCCTTTGGTGGCTGCGAGCTGGTGATTGTTTTCGACGTCATAACTACGGCTGATTGCCACGCCGAGGCCATTGTTTCCCGGAAGGCTCAGGTCGGTGGCAGCGAAGCTTGTAGAGCCCGTATAGAAGTTGACGCTGTCTCCGGCCAGGCCGTCGCCAAGCACACCTACATCCTGCTGCGCCTTAATCTTCTTGTCGTATTCAGTCCGGTAGTCCGCCGCTTGGGACGAACCAATGGTGACGCTCAGGAACAAAACGGTGGCGACGAATTGGCGTAGGCGCATGGAGTCTGCGAAAGGCTAGTGGGTGTAGC
>JBBSAA010000271.1:0-3272 GCA_038252715.1 Lysobacterales bacterium
CGCAACCAGCCAGTGGATTGGCTTGGCGCCGCATATTGGCAAAGAAGTCGTCCTTGAACTGGAGGACCTGCGAATCATCGAGGCGGTCGTGCCCGAGCACTGGCGCGACAGCGACGCGCTGCAGCATCTTTTCGACCCAGCGCGCCTGGATCGCTTACTCGCTGCCGGCTTACTGATTAGCGATGAGGACGCGCATGCGGTGATGCGCCAGCGCGACGAAGCGTTTAGCGTCACCAGCTGGTGGCCCTTGGCCGCGGTGGCTAGCGCATTCGGGCGCTGGGAAGGCGTCGACGTGTCCAGCGAAGAGTCCGTACGGAGTAAACGTTCACTCAATCGCATGATTGCCGATAACGGCTTGCCACCGCCGGAGGTGGTCGACGTCACTGACCCTGAGTCGTGGCAGGCGCTGCCCGCACCGTCCAAGACCGCGCTCGATGCGCTGCTCGAAAGTCGAACGACCTGTCGTAATTTCGAACCTGGCTCGACCGTACCGCTGGCGGCGCTGAGCGATGTGCTGCATCGCGTGTTCGGCGCCCAAGCCCAGCACGAGTTGATGCCAGGCGCGATCGCACTGAAGAAAAACAGCCCCTCCGGCGGTGGCTTGCACCCGATTGATGCCTACGTGCTGGCGCAACGCGTGGATGGGCTTGCACCCGGCCTGTATCACTACCAATGCGTGGCCCATGCGCTGGAGCCGATGCAGTTGCTTGACGCCAACGCTGCCGCTGCCGCCGCACACGACCTGGTGGCCGGGCAAACCTGGTTTGCGAACGCGCCGCTGCAGATCGTATTGGTTGCACGCTTCCAACGCAGTTACTGGAAATATCGCAACCACACCAAGGCCTGGCGGGTGATCTTGCTCGACGCCGGCCATCTGTCCCAGAACCTCTATTTGTCCGCGACTGAGAAAGGCTACGGCGCCTTTATCACTGGCGCGATCAATGACGATTGCGCCGAGCGCCTGTTCGGCCTCGACGGCATCAGCACCGGCCCGATCGCGGTCTGTGGTTTTGGCCAACGGGGCCCGGTTACCGACGTCGTCGAGATGGATCCGTTGGGCAAGGCGGTGCGGTGATATGGCCGTCGTCCAGTCACTGCCGTCGAAGCTGAGCTCGACGAATTGAACCCAACAAACCGCGACGTTCGCGCTGCACCGCACATTTCTGCGAAGAACCTTTCCAGCGCTGGGCACTCGCGGCGGCGTGTACTGTTTGTTGTAACGAATTTGTTGCCGGAGTGATATGTCCGAGCCGAGACCGATGGTTCGTTTTGTTCCGTCTCCCGATAATATCGTGGGGGCAGAGTTGAGCTATTGCGTCCAAGCCTTCGACTTCTACGATGGCAGCGGCTGGAGCAACGTCGGTGTCGTTACAGTTGCACGAGACGGTGTGGTTGGTTGGCGCCCATTCCCAGCATTTTCGACGGACTTTTCCAGCCTCGATGCCATTGCTGGCGAAGTTATTAGACGGGAAGCAAAACTCGAATTTGCGCCCTATGTGCGTTCGCGGATCAGAGTTTTGGTGGAGGAAATCCGCTCTGGGAAAGTCGCCAATGTTGACCGAGTGGTCCCCGTAAATTTCGAAATCAACGGACTGCCTGCCGAAGCACCTGTTTTCGCGATAGACCCCACGGCGAACGGCAGCCGCGAATGATTTTTCTGCGCGTTGGCCTGTAGAGGCCGTTCGCTAGCAAGCAAATGCCACGCAGCCGCAGTGTCGACCTAGCCCTAGGGCAGCGCTCAGTGGATCGTACGACGCGGTGAGTACCCGCCACTCCGGGGCTTCGCCGAGAGTCTGCGGGCCTAGCTTGACCCACCCTGCCCGCGATCCAACTGCCGATAACCAATGGCCTCGGTGACGTGCGGCGTACCGATGGCATCGGCATGGTCGAGGTCCGCCAGCGTGCGAGCGACGCGCAAGATTCGATGCGTTGCGCGGGCGGTGAGCTGCAGCGATTCCATGGCGCGCTCGAGCAGGCTTTGATCGCGTGTGGTCAGCCGACAGTGGCTTTCCGTTTCTGACTGGGTCAGCTGGGCATTGGTCTTGCCGGAGCGGGCGATTTGACGCGCCCTCGCTGCAACTACGCGGGCGTGTACCGTGGCGGTAGTTTCCCCGCGTGGCGAGTCGGCGCGCATTTCATGCGGAGCCAGGCGCGGCACCGTCAGCTGCAGGTCAATGCGGTCGAGCAGGGGCCCCGAAAGCCGCGAGCGATAGCGCTGCACCGCGTCGGCGGCGCAGCGACAGCGACCCGAGGGGTCACCGGCCCAGCCGCAGGGGCAGGGATTCATCGCGGCAACTAACTGGAACCGCGCCGGAAATTCCGCCGCCCGCGCCGCCCGCGAAATCGTCACCACGCCCGATTCCATCGGTTCTCGTAACACCTCCAGCGTGCGTCGGTCCCATTCGGCAAGTTCATCCAAGAACAGCACGCCGTGGTGCGCCAGCGAGACTTCGCCCGGGCGTGGCTCGGCGCCGCCGCCGACCAAGGCCACGGCGCTAGCGGTGTGGTGCGGTGAGCGAAATGCGCGTACGCGCCAGCGCGAGATGTCCAGCCCGCGTCCCGACACCGAGGCAATGGCCGCACTTTCCAATGCCTCGGCCTCACTCGCTTCCGGCAACAGTCCAGGCAGGCGTGAGGCGAGCAGGGTTTTTCCGCAGCCCGGGGGACCAATAAAAAGCAGGTGATGCGAGCCAGCCGCCGCTACCTCCAGCGCGCGTCGAGCCTGCGCTTGGCCGCGGACGTCGGCGAGGTCGGGGTAGGTCGGCAGCGTGCCCGCAAGCTGGTTCGGCAGCGCCAGCGGCAGCGACTTGCTGCCGTTGATGTGGGCGACGACTTCCAGCAGCGTGCGCGCCGTATAGGCCTCGACATCACCGGCCAGCGCCGCCTCGTCACCATTGCCCGCCGGCACGATCAGCGCCCGGCCTGCGCGCGCCGCTGCCAACGCCGCCGGCAGGACGCCGTCAACCATGCGCAGTTCGCCGGTCAGCGCCAGCTCGCCGAGCAATTCATAGCGCCCCAAGGCCTCGACGCTGACGTCGCCGTTGGCCGCCAGGATACCCAGCGCGATGGGCAAGTCGAAGCGGCCGCCGTCCTTGGGCAAGTCGGCCGGCGCGAGGTTGATGATCATCCGTCGGTTCGGCATTTCAAACTGCGAACACTGGATGGCGGCGCGCACGCGATCGCGACTTTCGCGCACAGCCGCTTCCGGCAAGCCGACAATCTGGATTTGCGGCAAGCCCGGCGACAAATACACCTCAACCCGCACCGCCGGC
>JBBSAA010000272.1:0-3202 GCA_038252715.1 Lysobacterales bacterium
ATCGCCTACAGCGCCAGCAGCGACGAGTTCAGCGCCCGTGGCGCCGTTGGCACGGCAGTGTTTTCCACCCTGCTGACGCTGGCAATCATCGGCTGTGCATCGATGTTCCGCATTGCCAGTCTGCGCACCGGCGGCGCTGCAGTCGCGCATCAATTCGGCGCGATGCCGGTGCCGGAGAACACCACCGATACCAATTTGCGCCGCCTGCGCAACGTGGTCGAGGAAATCGCCATCGCGTCCGGCGTCCCGGTGCCGCAGATTTTCGTAATTGAAGACGAGTCGGCGATCAATGCCTTTGCCGCCGGTTATGCGCCCAGCGACGCGGCGGTGGCGGTGACGCGTGGCGCGCTCGACAAGCTCAATCGCGACGAACTGCAGGGCGTGATCGCGCACGAGTTCAGCCATATCCTAAACGGCGATATGCGGCTCAACATCCGCCTGATCGGGCTCCTGTTCGGCATCCTGGTGCTGGCCTTGATTGGCCGCAAGATTCTTGAAAACAGCGGCCGCGGCCGCGGCAAGGACGTTGCCGGCATCTTGGTCGTGGCGATCGGCCTGCTGGTCGTCGGCTACCTTGGCCAATTCTTTGCCCGTTGGATCAAGGCCGGCATCAGTCGCCAGCGCGAGTACCTTGCCGATGCCTCCGCGGTGCAGTTCACGCGGCAAACAACCGGCATCGCGGGGGCGCTCAAGAAAATCGCCGGCTTGTCCGAAGGCTCCAAGCTTGCCAATGCCGACACCGAGGAAGTGGCGCACATGCTGTTTGGCGATGGCGTCGGTTACTCGTCGCTGATGGCCACGCATCCGCCGCTGTTCGAGCGCATCAAGGCGCTGGAGCCAGCGTTTCGCAGTGACCACCTGCGCGATCTCACTGCGCGTTGGAGCATCAACCCGCCGAATGGGTTGGACGAAGACGTCGCGCTTGGCTTGGTTGGGCACGCGCAGGCTCTGCCGGCGGAAAATCTATCGGTGACCTTGACCGCACCCGGCGTGATCGCTCAGGTGGCGCGGCCGCAGGCGGATGACTACCGTCGGGCGGGCGCAATCAATGAGGCCATTCCGGAAGTGCTGCAGCGCGCTACCCGAGACCACGAGGAAGTGATGCCGCTGCTGTTTGGCTTGCTGCATGCGCCGGCGGGCAAGGTGCGCGATCGCCAGCAGCTCGAGCTGGGCGCGCGTCAGGACCGACGGATGGCGCAGCAGGCGCTCGATTACGCCGATCGGCTGGAAGGGTTGCACCCGATGCTGCGGCTGCCGCTGGCGTCCTTGGCGTTCCCAGTGCTGCGGCGTCGTCCACGCGCCGAGCTGCAGCAGTTCATGGATACGGTGTATGCCTTGGTGCATGCCGATGGCCAGGTGTCTTTGTTCGAATATTGCCTTGGCCGCCTGCTGCACACGCAGGTGCTGGAATCGCTCGATCCCTCGCGGACCGGGCTCGTTGGCAAGAAGCGCTTGGTAGACGCTACGGTGCCGGTGGTGGCCCTGTTGACGGCGCTGGCGAAGGAAGGCCACGACAATCCTGCTGACGCGCAGCGCGCGTTCAATGCCGGCTTGCTGCGCATTTTCCCGCGCCTGAATTCGCCCTACCAACCGCCGACGCAGGGAATCACCTCCCTTGAATCGGCTTGGGGCTTGCTCGATGCGATCGAGCCGATGGGCAAGGAATTGCTGCTGGAAGGCTTGGTAGCCGCGATCAGCAGCGACGGCCGCGTCGCCGTCGCCGAAGCGGAATTGCTCCGGACGATTTGCGCTTCACTGCATTGCCCGCTGCCGCCGATGCTCGAGACGCCGGATTCGCGCCTGTCCTGAGCGTGTTTAGCCAAATTTCGCCGCGCCGGGCCGCCGAGAAGTGACCGGCGGCGCCCGAGCGCAGCGCTTACTTCATCGACAGCACATGCGCGACGAATTGGTCGACGGCGATCTCCGTGCCCTGCTGCCAGCCGGAGGTTTTGTTTTTCTCAAAGTCGGCTTCGTCCCGATGCAGGGCCGTGAATACGTAACGCGTGCCGCTGCCTTCGCTGGTCATCGTGAAGATCGCGGTAATCGGAATGTCGTCAAACACGGCCGGGCGATAGCCCGGAAACAGCATCGACGTCCAGACCAGCCGCTCCATGGGGACCACATCTAGGAAACAGCCGAGGTTGGGAAATTGCTGGCCGTCGGGCAAAGCAATATCAATGCTCAACAGGCCGCCCGGCCGCAGATCCATTTCGCAGGCGGCGACCGATCCATACGCCTTGGGCATGTACCACTGCTTGAGGTGTTCTGGCTGGGTCAATGCGTCCCAAACCAAGCGCTTGGGCACGTCGATGAAGCGTTCGAGGACGAAGTCCACGTTCGGGTTGATCTTGAAGAGCTTGCTCACGGCGGCGATTCCTTTTCCTTGAGATGTTTGAGGTAGCCGTCGAAGCGATCCAGGCGGGCTTCCCATAGCGCACGCTGTTCACCCAGCCACGACTCGACGACGGTAAAGCGTGCCGGCGCGATTTCATACGTGCGCACCCGGCCGCGCTTTTTCGACTTCACCAATCGGCTCTTTTCAAGAATCGACATATGCTGCACGAAGGAGGGAAGTTGCATGTCGAACGGTGCCGCCAGCTCGCTGACGGTGGCTGGCCCGTACGACAGTTTTTCCAGCACCTTGCGCCGCGTCGGATTGGACAGCGCGTGGAAAACAACATCAGCGACTGCGGCTTGAACCATTCCGGCACCCCGTTGCTCACGAGCATTGGCTAACTCGACCGGGAGCGTCACCCGATTCAATACTTATGTCAATACCTAAGTATTAATTTGCCAAAAAAGGCCAAGAAAAGGGCCAGAAACGGCCCAGAAAAGGCCCAAGCCAAGCCAAGAACAGGCCTAGGTCTGAGACTGTGTTTGGCGTTCTAACTGGCTTTGGGCGCATCGGCCGTCCGCCCCTGCCGTGGACGCCGCCGGGCATTTGCTGCGGGCGAAGCTCGCCAGTGTCGGGGCCGAGACGTCCGGCGCTAGCCAGCAAAAGAAGTGGGTTGCCGTGCACAAGATCGCATCAGTCGCGACCAAGAAAGGCGGCGACGCCCAAGGCCGAATTCAGGAGGCGAGGCCATCACGACCGTGGCAGGTCCGCGGGTCGCCCGCTAGCAACCGGCGGAATTGGACCCACCCAAAACCCGGCCCACAATCAGGAAACAAGGCCCCGGATCAAATCAGCAGCACGCTCGGC
>JBBSAA010000273.1:0-3186 GCA_038252715.1 Lysobacterales bacterium
GGGTCCGGTTTGAACGCATGGACCATGTCCGGAAACTTGATGGCGTCGCGGATAAAGAACGTCGGGAAGTTATTGCCCACTAAGGAGACGCTGCATAAATAGCCAACCGCCCGCAGCCTTGGCACACTGGCCCCCTCAATCAGCCACCCTCTTCGTGAGCCTCGTTACGCGCCATGCAGAAGACCTTCTCCGAACTCGAATACACCGGCAAGAAAAAGCAGACTCGACGCGACCGCTTCTTGGCTGATATCGAGCAGTTGGTGCCCTGGGCACAGCTGGAGGCGCAGGTGGCGCCGTTCTACGGTGACACCACCGGCAAGCGCGGACGTCCCTCGATTGGCTTGTCGCGCATGCTGCGCATGTATGTCGTGCAGCAGTGTTTCGGTTTCTCCGATGAAGGCACCGAAGATGCCGTCTACGACAGCCAAGCCATTCGTGGCTTTATGGGTATTGACCTGGGCCGCGAGTCGGCACCGGACGCCACCACCTTGCTGCGTTTTCGCCGCTTGCTGGAAACCCATCAGCTGACGCGGGTGCTGTTTGAAACGATCAACCAGCATCTGGCCAGTCGTGGCCTGCTGCTCAAGGAAGGCACCATCGTCGATGCCACCCTGATTGCCGCGCCGCCCTCGGTCAAGAACCGAGAAGGCAAGCGCGATCCTGAGATGCATCAGACCAAGAAAGGCAATCAGTGGCACTTCGGGATGAAGTGCCACATTGGCGTCGACGCAACGTCGGGGCTGGTGCACAGCCTGGTAGGAACGGCGGCCAACGTGGCCGATGTCACCCAAGTCGACAAGCTGCTGCACGGTGCCGAAACCTATGTCTCGGGAGACGCTGGATACACCGGTGCGGCCAAGCGACCGGAGCATGCTGAACGTGACGTTATCTGGTCGATTGCGGCGCGGCCAAGCAGCTACCAGCATCACGGCAAAGACAGTGTGCTGTTCCGGGTCAAGCGCAAGATCGAATACGCCAAGGCGCAACTGCGCGCCAAGGTAGAGCATCCGTTCCAGGTGATCAAAGTGCGCTTCAATCATCGCAAGGTGCGTTACCGCGGGCTGGAAAAGAACACGGCGCAGTTATTCAGTCTGTTCGGATTGGCCAATCTGATGCTGGCCAAGAGGTATTTGCAACGCGCGGCGGGATAAATCCGTCTGAAAGGCGGGATTTACCCGCTAATCAGCACAATAGCGCCCGAAATCGGCCCCGAAAACACGAAATTAGACCGGAAAGTTGAAAAAGCCGGATTGAAAATGCCGCGAGGCTGAAAGCGGTGCGAAAAACCGAATTAATCAGCGCCTCCCTAAGTCCCTTAATCTAGAACGTCCCGCGAATGCCCTTTTAGAGCCAGTCGAACAGCTGTTCCATTCCTGAATTCATAGAATAAGTGCAACGCTTGAAACGATAGGCAGAGGGCCAGCCACCGGTAGAATCCAGGCTCTCACACCAAAGGATTCAAGCGCAGATGACTACGCATTACCGGCAGCTGACCCGGGCCCCCGGTGTCAGGCTAGTTGTCGCCTCAGCTGATTTATCAAAACGATAGATCGGGGGCGTCAAAGAGAGCTGAAATGTCGAGCTATTCACCTGAGCGTAAAGCTGCGCTGTTGAACAAATTACTCCCGCCAAAAAACATGTCTGTGGCCGAGTTGTCGCGTCAAGAAGGCATCTCCCAAGCCACCCTGTATGCTTGGCGCACCAAGCTCAAAGCAGGAGGCGCGGTAGTGCCCGGAGACAAGAACAACGTCGATGACTGGCCGGCTGAAGCCAAGTTTGCTGCGGTATTGCACGCTGCGTCCTTGAGTGAAATCGAGCTCAGCGAATACTGTCGCAGCAAGGGCTTGTACCCTGAGCAACTCAACGCCTGGCGCCAAGCCTGTATCACCGGCCAGATGTCAGCCAAAGCGCAGCTCAAGGCTGAACGAGAGCAGGCGCGTGCCGACAAAAAATGCATCGCCGAACTGGAGCGCGAACTGCGCCGCAAAGATAAGGCGCTGGCCGAAACCGCCGCGATCTTGGTGCTGCGAAAAAAGATGAATGCCTTCTGGGGAAGCGACAGCGAGGACGTTTAACTTCGCTGCCAGAACGGCAACAACTCGTTGAGCGTTTTAACCATGCAGTGGCTTCGGGTGCGCGCAAGGCAATAGCCTGCGCGGAGGTCGGGCTGTCGCTGCGCAGCCTGCAACGCTGGACACTGTCGACGGTTTTGCAGGCTGACGTGCGCACCACCACGTTACGCCCGCGACCACTGAACGCCTTAAGCGAGTGCGAGCGCAGTGCGATCTTGGCTGCCTGCAACAGCCCAGAATTCGCCAGCTTGCCGCCCAGCCAGATCGTGCCAAGGCTAGCGGATCAAGGCCGCTACCTGGGCTCGGAGGCGACCTTTTACCGCGTCCTGAAAGCCGCCAACCAGCAACACCGGCGCGGCCGCAGTCATGCACCTTACAAGCACGCTACGCCGACCACGCACCGCGCCACGGCGGCCAATCAGCTCTGGTCATGGGATATCACCTATCTGCCATCGCCGGTGCGCGGCAAGTATTACTACCTGTATTTGATCGAGGATATTTACAGCCGCAAGGGCGTCGGCTGGGAGGTTTACGAACAAGAAAGTGGCGAGCGGGCGGCCGAACTGATGGAGCGCACCGTGCTCAACGAGCGCTGCGCCGGCCAGCCGCTGGTATTGCATTCGGACAATGGCGCGCCGATGAAATCGGTGACACTGCTGAGTAAACTTTACGACCTAGGCATCACGCCGTCGCGCGGACGGCCCCGCGTGAGCAACGACAATCCGTACTCAGAGTCGCTGTTTCGAACCCTGAAATACTGCCCGCAATGGCCCAAGGATGGCTTTGAAAGTTTGCACGCCGCTCGCAACTGGGTGCGTGATTTTATCCGTTGGTACAACCATGAACACCGGCACAGCCGCATCGGCTTTATCACCCCTGCGCAGCGGCATCGCGGCGAGGATCAGCAATTACTGGCAAAGCGACATACCCTGTACCAACAAGCCCGCAATCAACACCCGCATCGCTGGTCAGGAGCGACTCGAAACTGGCAGCCGATAGGCGCCGTGACGCTCAACCCAGACAGGGAGCAAAAGGTACTGAAACTAGCCGCTTAAAAACACGGCTGACGCGACAACTACCTTGCAAAACGCCGCTCACAGAAGCAGAAAGCACA
>JBBSAA010000274.1:0-3145 GCA_038252715.1 Lysobacterales bacterium
AACAAGCCCGCTCAGTCATGGCGACAGCGGCACAGCGCCACCCTCAGGACGCAGGAATTACGTTGGGCGTCATGTTTCTAGACTGTAGCAATGGGGCGCTGGAAAAAAAGGCCGTGGCCGATGCAACCGAGAAATTGCGGCGCTCTGCTTGGAGTCGATTGACCTTCGAAGGCCTAGACCACTTGCGAGTTCTGGCGAGTTCGAAAACTTGTCCCGCTGGCCTGGATGAAACAGCTTGGCTGGCGATGTCGGATGCCTTGCTGTCCAACCCGGCATTCCGCTCGGACCCCATCGCGATGGGCACCCTGCACTACCAGCGCCATTCACTGGCGGTATCGCGGGGCGACCTCGCGACGGCCTTGTCCGAACTTGACCTTGTCGCCAGTCACGACCCCGATCCGGAAATACCGCGTCTTAAGGCCAAATACTTGATGGATGCCGGTCTACCCAAGGCCGCCATCGATGTGCTTGAACACTATGATCCGGCCAGGCTGCCGCTGCTGCGCCGACTGCTTGTTGACGATGTGCAACTCAATCAACAAAACATCTCGGCAATTCGGGCCCGGACTGCCGCTACCCCGCCATCCGGCTAGAGAGTCCAGGGCTCGTTGCCTTGAACGACGCAGGTGCAACTGCGATAGGATGATTGCCAAGTCACGGACACGTGGAACCCATGAAAGCAGTCATCCTCGCCGGCGGCCTCGGCACACGAATCAGCGAGGAGACCTCGGCTCGGCCCAAGCCGATGATCGAGGTGGGCGGTATGCCCGTGCTCTGGCATATCCTCAAGATCTACTCCCACCATGGCATCAATGATTTTGTGATCTGCCTGGGTTACAAGGGCTACTTGATCAAGGAATATTTCGCCAACTACTTCCTGCATCGTTCCGACGTGACCATCGACCTGCGCAGCAACAGCATGGAGGTCCATCACAAGCATGCCGAACCCTGGCGCATCACCTTGGTGGACACCGGCATCGACACCCAAACCGGCGGGCGGCTTAAACGAATCGCGGACTACCTGGGTGATGACACGTTCTGCTTCACCTACGGTGATGGTCTTTCCGATATCGACATCGGCAGCTTGATCGCCTTCCATCAAAGCAACGGGACGCGCGCGACGGTGACGGCCGTGCAGCCCCCGGGCCGGTTTGGTGCCCTCGACATCGCCGGCGGACGCATCACTCGTTTCGAAGAAAAGCCTGCTGGCGAAGGCGCCTGGGTCAACGGCGGCTTTTTCGTGCTCGAGCCTTCCGTCCTCGACTACATCGAGGGCGACGCGACCATTTGGGAACGTGCACCGCTCGAGACCCTAGCTTCGCAGCAGCAGCTTTCAGCCTACGCGCACACCGGTTTTTGGCAACCGATGGACACCTTGCGCGACAAAACCAAACTTGAGGAGTTGTGGGCCTCGGGCAAGGCGCCGTGGAAGGTTTGGACCTAAGCGTGCCCTTCGGCGACGTCTATCGGGGCAAGCGCGTCCTTGTCACCGGCCATACCGGATTCAAAGGCTCATGGCTGGCGCACTGGCTGCACGAATTGGGCGCGACTGTCGCGGGAATCGCACTGGACCCCGACACGACGCCGTCGCATTGGCAGCTGCTTGAGAACGATGGCATCACCGATCTGCGCATCGATCTGGCCAATGCGAAGGAAATATCGTCCGCCATCGAACACTTTGCGCCTGAATTCGTCTTCCATCTCGCGGCCCAACCTCTCGTTCGTCGCAGCTACCAGCAGCCCACCCAAACCTTTGCCACCAATGTGATGGGTTTGGTCAACGTCCTGGAGGCATTGCGCTTGTGCCCGAGCGTGCGTGTGCTGGTGAACGCGACCACGGATAAAGTTTACGAAGCAACGGCGACCGCAGGGTATCGAGAAACCGACCCGTTAGGCGGCCATGATCCGTACAGCACATCAAAGGCGTGTGCGGAGTTGATCACGCAATGCTATCGCCGCAGCTTCTTCACCGACGGCAGCGAATCAACGCGCGTCAGCGTCGCTACCGCACGTGCTGGCAATGTCATCGGCGGCGGTGACTGGGCACAGGACCGGCTGGTTCCCGATCTTGTCCGCGCCGTTCAGTCCGGGCAGCAGCTTGTGTTGCGAAATCCCGACGCTATCCGTCCTTGGCAGCACGTGCTTGAGCCGCTGTCGGGCTATTTGCTGCTGGGACAAAAATTATCTGATGACGCTGGCTTTAGTGGCGCGTGGAATTTCGGTCCGGGCGCCGCCGGCGAAGTCTCCGTGGCCGGTCTCGTTAGCGGGCTCGGCCGTCATTGGCCGGCACTGCTGACAAAGGTCGATGACCGGGGCCACCCCCATGAAGCGAACGTACTGCGCCTCGATTGCAGCAAGGCCGCTGAGTTGCTCGCTTGGCGGCCCGTATGGACGGCCGAGACGACGCTAGCGCGCACCGCCGGCTGGTATCGCGCATTCCATGAACAAGGCTACGTCAGTACGCCCAACGACCTTGCCGCCTACGTTTCTGACGCACGTAGCCAAGGTCAGGCGTGGGCTTCATGAAGACCCACTCGACGCCGATTGAAGGGCTGTTCGTCGTCGAATCTGAGCCGGTCAGCGACGCACGCGGGCGCTTTTCGCGAATTTTTTGCGAGGCCGAGCTCGCGGTGGCCGCCCCGGGGCTGAAGGTAAAGCAAGCCAATCTTGCACGCACTGCCCGACGCGGCGCGATCCGCGGCATGCACTATCAGACGGCTCCCTTCGCCGAGACCAAACTCGTGCGATGCCTGCGTGGGCGCGTGTTCGATGTCGCGGTTGACTTGCGGCATGGGTCGCCGACGTTTTGCCAATGGCACGGCGTGGAATTGTCCGATACCAACGACCTGGCGCTCTTGATCCCAGAAGGCTGCGCGCATGGCTTCCAATCGCTCGACGATGACGTCGAGCTGCTGTATTTCCACAGTGCCCCTTGGTCGCGTGCTCACGAAGGCGGCGTAAGGCATGACGACCCCAGTCTGGCAATCGCATGGCCGCTACCTGCGGTTGAATTGTCCGAACGGGACCGGACCTTCGCCGCGATTGCCGCTGATTTCCAAGGAATTTTCACGTGAAATGCCGCTTCTGCCAGGCTGACGCCAGCGACGTTTTCTTGGATTTGGGCACGGCTCCCCCGTCCAATGCC
>JBBSAA010000275.1:0-3109 GCA_038252715.1 Lysobacterales bacterium
CAAGGCCCAGCAGATCGGTTACCACCCGGACATGATCTTGGCCGGCCGCCGCATCAACGACGGCATGGGTAGCCATGTGGCACGCCGCGTGGTCAAGCTAATGACCCAGCGTGATATCCAAACGGCGGGTTCGCGAATCTTGATCCTCGGCTTGGCGTTCAAGGAAAATTGCCCGGACCTGCGCAATACCAAGGTGGTCGACATCCTCAACGAACTGCGCAGCTACAACGCGCGCGTCGACGTCCATGACCCGTGGGTCAGCGCCGAACAAGCCAAGCACGAATACAACGTGGACCTCGTGGCCGCGCCAAAAAATGGCGACTATGACGCCGTCATCCTCGCCGTGTCGCACCGCGAGTTCATCGCGCTAGGCGCCGACGGCGTGCGCGCGCTCGGCAAGCCCGGTTCGGTGCTGTTCGACGTCAAACGTGCCCTACCGCGCGCCAGCGTGGACGACTGCCTGTGAAACATTTGCTGCTAATTCTTAGCGCGGAAGCCGCCTGATGCGCGTCCTGGTCACCGGCGCCGCCGGCTTCATCGGCTCCCACCTTTGCCTGCGCCTGCTTGCGCGCGGCGATGAGGTGCTGGGCTATGACAACCTCAACGACTATTACGATCCAACGCTCAAGCAGGCGCGTCTAGACCGCCTGACGCCGCATCCGAACTTCAGCTTCATCAAGGCGTCGCTGGAAGATCGCGCCGCGGTGGATAAAGCCTTTGCTGATTTCAAGCCCGAGCGCGTGGTCAATCTCGCTGCGCAGGCCGGCGTACGCTATTCGCTTGAAAACCCGCACGCCTACATCGACAGCAATATCGTCGGCTTCCTGAACATCCTCGAAGCCTGTCGCCACTCTGGCGTCGAACACTTGGTGTATGCCTCGTCGAGCTCGGTCTACGGTGCCAACCGCAAACTGCCATTCGCGGTCGAAGATTCCGTTGACCACCCGGTCAGCCTGTATGCGGCGACTAAAAAAGCCAATGAATTGATGGCGCATACCTATAGTCATCTGTTCGGCCTGCCCACCACGGGCCTTCGCTTCTTCACGGTTTACGGCCCCTGGGGCCGACCGGACATGGCGCTGTTCCTGTTCACCCGCAAGATCTTGGCCGGTGAGCCGATCGACGTGTTCAACAACGGCCACCACAGCCGCGATTTCACCTATGTCGACGACATCGTCGAGGGCGTCATCCGCACGCTTGACCGCGTGCCCGGCCCAGACCCCAGCCACGATCCGATGGCGCCGACGCCGGCCACATCGGCAGCGCCTTATCGCGTTTACAACATCGGCAATCACCAGCCGGTCCAGCTGCTGCGCTATATCGAAGTGTTGGAGCAAAAGCTGGGCAAAACCGCTGAACGCCGCCTGCTGCCGATGCAGCCGGGCGATGTGCCCGACACCGAGGCTGACGTGGGCGCCTTGATTCGCGACACCGGCTATCAACCGGCAACACCCATTGAAGTTGGAATTGGTCGATTCGTCGACTGGTACCGCGATTTTTACCAGGCCTGAAACGCGCCGCGAGCGCACAAAACTCCCGGCTGAACTGGCCGGAATAATGCACTTAACGCGTTGCTGCAATCGAAACTTAGGGGATACCACCATGCGTCTACTTCGCGGTCTTGTGACCACCTGCCTTATCGCCCTCCTCGCCGCGTGCGTGTCACAAGGTGGCAGCGTCACGCCACCGCCGACCGAAACCGCCGCCGCCGTGGACACCTACCACATCGGCGTGGACGACATCGTCCAAGTCTCGGTCTGGCGCAATCCTGAGCTAGGCATCACGGTGCCGGTCCGTCCGGACGGCATGATCTCCGTGCCCTTGGTTGGCGACGTCCTTGCCGGCGGTCGCACCCCGAGTGAAGTATCCAAGGACATCCAAGACAAGCTCGGCGTGTTCGTTCGTGACCCCCAGGTCGCGGTGATCCTGACCGAACTGCGCAGTCACGAGTACCTGTCGCGCGTTCGCGTCACCGGCGCCGTGCGCCAACCGGTTTCGATTCCGTTCCGTCAGGGCATGACCGTTTTGGACGCCGTCCTTGCCGCCGGCGGCTTGACCGAGTTCGCCGCGCCCGATCGTTCAGACCTGTACCGCAAGGGCAGCGACGGTTCGACCAAGAGCTACGCTGTGCGCCTCGACCGCATTCTCGACAAGGGTGATTTGTCGACCAACTTCAAGGTTGCCCCCGGCGACGTGATCACGATTCCGGACCGCGCCCTGTGAGCAATGGTCAACCCGATTGGTCGGCCGAAAATAGCTCGCCGCTGACCACGCTGCTGCCGGTCGCAGCCGAAGAATGGCGGCGCCGCACGGTGCTGCTGGCCGGCGTGTTCATGGGTATCGCCCTGGGCGCGCTGGTGTTGGGCTTGGTTTTGCCGAAGAAGTTCGCATCCAACACCACCATCCTGGTCGAGGAAAGCAACATCATCGGCCCATTGATGGAAGGCCGCGCGGTGCAGACCGACGTGGTCAACCGCGCGATCATCGCCAAGGAAGTCGCGTTCAGCCGCCGGGTGATGAACGAAATCCTCAAGACCGGCGGCTGGATGGACAGCCAACCCACCCCGGTAGCGCAGGAGCGGCTGATTGAGCAAATCACCAGCCGCACCCAGATCACCAATCCGCGCGAAAACCTGATCCAGATTGAATATGTCGACACCGATCCCAAGCGCGCGTACGACGTGACCCGCCGTTTCGCCGACATGGTGATCAGTGAAAGCCTGGCCACCAAGGAGCGTGAAAGCCGCGACGCCTATGAATTCATCGACTCCCAGGTGGCGCAGTATCACCAGAAACTGACTGAAGCCGAGGGCAAGCTCGAGGCCTATCGCAGCAGCAATCCCGACGCGCGTCCCGGCATCGACACCGACGTGAATGCACGCATTGGCGAGCTGCGCCGACAAATTGAAAATTCACGCATGGATATGATTGACCTGCGCTCACAAGAAGGCGCGATTCAGGGCCAGCTGTCGGGCGAGGATGAAGTGAGCTTGGTGCAAACCCGCAGTGGCCAGATTCGCGGCCGCCTAGGTGAGCTGCAAGCTGAGCGTGACCGGCTGCTGCTGACCTTCACCGACAAGCATCCCGACGTAGTTCGCGTGCAGCACCA
>JBBSAA010000276.1:0-3052 GCA_038252715.1 Lysobacterales bacterium
CGGATGAACGCATTGGCGTACCACGCGCCCAACAGGTACAGCGCCGTCAACAGGATAAATCGCAGCATGTGCGTCCCCGTGTCCCCTAAGCGAGTGTACGCCGCAGACACCAAGGAATAACGTGAATTTGGTCTTTGTTCGGTGAAACCGGAAGACGCTTCCGGATTGCGCGGCCACGGCCGCTTGGTCGCGGTGGGTTCGCGCTTGGGCCCAGGGCTCAGCACTCGATGACGTTGACGGCCAAGCCGCCGCGCGAGGTTTCCTTGTACTTGTCTTGCATATCGCGGCCAGTGTCGCGCATGGTCTTGATGACCTTGTCTAGCGATACCTTGTGCTTGCCGTCGCCACGCAGGGCCATGCGGCTGGCATTGATCGCCTTCACCGCTCCCATCGCGTTGCGCTCGATGCACGGAATCTGCACTAGGCCGCCAATGGGGTCGCAGGTCAGGCCCAGGTTGTGTTCCATGCCGATTTCAGCGGCGTTTTCTATTTGTCCCGAGGTGCCGCCCAGCGCCGCCGTCAAGCCCGCTGCGGCCATCGAACAGGCGACGCCGACCTCGCCCTGACAGCCAACTTCGGCGCCCGAGATTGAGGCGTTTTCCTTGTAAAGGATGCCCACTGCAGCGGCAGTCAGCAGGAAATCAAAGATGCCCTTTTCGCTGGCGTTCGGGATGAATCGGTCGTAGTACAGCAAGACGGCGGGAATGATGCCGGCCGCGCCATTCGTCGGAGCGGTGACGACGCGGCCACCGGCGGCGTTTTCTTCGTTCACCGCCAAGGCATACAAATTCACCCAGTCGAGCACGGTCAGCGGATCGCGCATGCCGGCCTCAGGTTTCGAGGACAGTTCGGCGTGCAGCGCCGGCGCGCGCCGCACCACGTGCAAGCCGCCAGGCAGGGTGCCTTTTTCACGGATGCCGCGCGCGGTGCAGTCCTGCATCGCCTGCCAGAGCTCGCGCAGGCCGGTGGTGATTTCTTCAGCGCTGCGCCAAGCGTGTTCGTTGGCGAACATCAGCGCGGCAATCGACAGTCCACTGGTTTCGCTTTGACGCAGCAATTCGTTGCCGGAGTGGAACGGATACGCCAGCTCGGTGGTGTCAGCGACGATTCGATCTTCGGCTGCTTCGTCTTCATTGACGACGAAACCGCCGCCCACCGAGTAATAGTCGCGCGTCGCCAGTTCACGGCCATCGGCGGCAAAGGCGGTAAAGCGCATGCCATTGGTATGGAACGGCAGTTTCTGCCGTTTGTTCATGATCAGGTCCTGCTTCTCGTCGAAGCGGATCTGATGGGTGCCGAGCAGGCGCAGCGTCTTGGTGGAACGGATGCGTTCAAGCGCCGCCGGGATCATGTCCGGATCAATCGTATTTGGCACTTGCCCTTCAAGCCCCATCAGCACCGCCTTGTCGGTGCCGTGGCCGCGGCCAGTGAGCGCCAGCGAGCCGAACATTTCAGCGCGCACCCGGGTGACCTCCTCAAGCATCCCGCTTTCCTGCAGCCACTTGCCGGCGAACCGCGCCGCGGCGCGCATGGG
This sequence comes from Lysobacterales bacterium, assembly GCA_038252715.1. GTDB lineage: Bacteria > Pseudomonadota > Gammaproteobacteria > Xanthomonadales > Xanthomonadaceae > Arenimonas. Next base: position 1,535 of record JBBSAA010000276.1, read on the forward strand.
GCCGACAGTATGCGAGGACGACGGCCCAATGCCGATCTTGAACAGGTCGAAAACGCTGACAGCCATGGGTGTTGAGTTCCGTGTGAGGCCGTTATTCTATGCCTGCGCGCCGCTCGGCACGCAGTACGCCGCCGAATGCCGGAGTTCCCATGCCTCGCAGCCTCACCCTGTTCCAGCGCGATGACTGCCACCTATGCGACCTGGCCTACGACGTCATGGTCGAAGCCGGTGTGCCGGACTTTGACCCGATCTGGATTGATGGCGATGCCGGGTTAGAGGCGATCTATGGCAGTCGTATCCCGGTACTTCGCCGAGAGGATACCCGCGCGGAGCTTGACTGGCCGTTTGAGGCGGGTGCCGTGAAAACGTTTTTGGCGATGTAGGAGCGGCGCAAGCCGCGATGTTTCGTTGAGCGCAGCGTGAAAAACCTGAGCCGTCCAGCTCAGGCTCCGACAATTATTTCTTCACCGCCGCCGGCGCCTTCGCCGGCATGACCGGCGTCAGCGCTTTCGGCACCGTTGCTTTCACCATTGCCGGCGCCAACACCAGATGCGTCTTTACCGTCACCTCGTTCGGCAAAACGCCGATGTCGGCCCAATCGCCGGTGCCCACCTGGAAGTCGAGGCGCTTGAGCAAGGCGGTGCCATCCAATATTGCCTTCGCGCCGCCGGTCCAGGTGAAGCTCAGCGTGACCGGCTTAGTAATGCCGCGCAGCGTGAGGTTTCCGTCGGCAGCAAACTTGTTGCCGCCGAGCGCGCGGAATTTATTGGCGACGAAGCGCGCTTCCGCGAACTTGCTCGTATTGAAAAAATCGTCACCGCGCAAAGTGTCGTCGCGCTCGCCGTTCTTGGTGTCGGCGCTGCTTAGTGCGATGCGCACGTCGAACAGGCCGGTCGCCGGATTCTTTGGATCAAAGCGGATTTGCGGAGTGAACCTGGTGAATGCCCCTTGGAACGCTTCGCCGTCGTAAGACGCACTGAAGCCCAGTGTCGAACCGGGCTGTGCGGTCCAATCGGCGGCCTGGGCAGAGAACGAGGCGGCAAGCAGCAGGGTCAGCGGCAACAGGCGGATCATTTTAGGCGTCCTCGGGAAAGGTATTCGCGGCTGGCGCGGGAGTGCTGACGGGTTCGACGGCTTTGGCTCGAGCCGCAGGCCACATTCGTACCAGGGTCAGATCGTGCAATCGATAATGATGGAAGAGGGCAGCCGCTGCATGAACCAGCAGCAACGCCGCGAGCGCGTAAAAAATAGTTTCGTGCGATTGCAGCGCAAACGCCTTGATGTCCGGGTCGATGCCCGACAGTTTCGGGACCAGGAACAAGCCAAACCATCGCAAGGGCCGCAGGCCGCTGGCCGAGTCGTACAGCCAGCCGCTGAGCGGCATCGCCAGCAGCAGCGCATAGAGCGCGCCATGGGTGAGCTTGGCGATGCCGTCCTGCCAACGCGGCGTGCCCGCCACCGGCGCCGGTGCCGGGCTCACTAGGCGCCAGCCCAGCCGCAGCAGCGTGAGTGCGAGCA
>JBBSAA010000277.1:0-3044 GCA_038252715.1 Lysobacterales bacterium
CCTGACCGGCCGCACGATGCCGGTGGCGCTCGAAGCCAATTACCTGGATACCGAGCGGGCCTACGAGACCTTGGAAAAAACGCCCGGACAGGCCTTCCTGGTGACGCTTGAGGGCCGCATCGCCGAGCGTGCGCGCACCATTGGCGACGGCACCCAGAACGTGCTGGTGGTCGATCGCCAACGTCGCTTTTGGCCCAAGGAAGGCTGTGGACCGCGGTATTCCGAGGCCCAGCTAGAAAACACGCGCTGGAAGCTAGCGCAGTTGGGCGCGCAGGCCGTGCTTGCCGGTGTCACGCCGACCGAAGCGACGTTAACGTTCGACGCGGCAACGCATAAGCTGCAGGGCTCGACCGGCTGCAATCGCGTCAGCGCCGGCTACACGCTCGATCAGGGTGTGCTGCGGCTCACTCCCGCCGTTAGCACGCGCATGGCCTGTTCGGCCAATGCGATGTTGGCCGAATCGGACTTCTTGGCGATGCTGGGCAAGGTCGTGCTCGCGACCGTGGTCGGCCAGCAGTTGGAGTTCCGCGATGGCGCTGGCAACTTGATCGCTCGTTTCGATGCGATGCCGTCCGACTAAGTTTCAGCGACCGCGATTGTTCGGCAGCGACCGAATGCTGGCCGGCCTATAAACCTTCCGAGGCGCACTGGCATCCCAGTACCAGCCAGCGGACGCCGGCGTGCCCTCGCACGCGGTCCGTCAGCGGGGAGGTGTGATTGATTCATGCGTAGCCTGCAGCCTGATGATTGTTCGCCCGAAGAGGATTTCGCGCAGATCGCTGGGCTGCACCCGGCACACGCTGGAGCGCCGATCGCCGCCGGTGCCGAAGTGCTCGAAATAGAGTTTGATCGTCCGATGGCGTCGACGATCCATCTGTTCGGTGAACTGCCCCAGGTCACTGGCCCGCCGTGCTGGGACGAGAACGGGCGCATCCTGCGCATCCCGGTCGCGCTGTCGCCAGGACTTCGCTACCGGCTGTTGTTCAATGCCGGCGTCAGCGCTGGTTTTCGCGGCGCGGCCGGTGAAAAACTGGCAGCGCGGGAGTGGGTTTTCGACGTGGCCTAACGCGGCTCAGCGTTGGGGCGCGGGCGTCAGCCACATACGGATTTCGGCGTTGAATACTTTCTCGCCGGACGGATCGAACACGTCGACGTTGATCGGCAAGTCATAGCCCACGTCGCTGACGACCAGCGGAATCGTCGGCGTTGCAACCGCGCGCTGCGTGCCGATGGCCTTCTTCAAATACTGGACCGTCATTCCCTTCGGGATCCAACGCATGCCGTTGGGCAGGCTGGCATCGGTCATCACGCCGGCGGTGAGCTCGGCGAGGTTGCACAACGCGATCGCGTGCACCGTGCCGATGTGGTTGTGCACCTTGCGGCGGTCGGTGATGGTCGCTTCGCAACGGCTGTGTTCAAGCCCGGTGATGCGCGGACCCATGCTGCCGAAATAAGGCGCCTTGAAACATACCGCGCGCGTGAACAGCCATTGGCCGAAGGGCAGGCGCATGAATTTTTGGTAGGTGGCGAGTAGGGGTGTCATGGCGATGTCCGAGTTTCCTACTCTGCGTGGGCGCCGGCTTTCGCCATTCCACGTCGGCAATCTAATTCGTCATCCCGGCGAAAGCCGGGATCCAGACTCTGCCGCGGCAGCCGGGTCGAGATCCCAGCTTGCGCTGGGATGACGACCCCTCCTTGGCTTGCGATCAGGCCGCGCGATGCTGCGCTTGCAGACCCTGATGCAAGGACGCTGCTTCGAGTTCCGAGCTATCAAAATCGTCCACCGAGATGGCATCCCAGGTCAGCTCGCGCAGCTCTTCAAGCTGCACTTTTTCCTCGGCGGTAATCCAACCCTCATTGACGCCCTCGATCAGCTGCTCGGGGAAGGTCAGCGCTTCGATATCGCTATTCTTCAGCGCCTTGAGGAACTTGCGCTCCACCGGCTCAGCGAGGATCACCTTGGCCAAGGCGGCATTGATGCGGCCGGCCGGGTTGTTCTCGCAGGGCGTCAGGAACACGCCGTCGGCGAGGCGATCACGCGCATCTGAAGGCGACATCAGTAGCGCAGCGGCGCGGCGACCCAGTCGGTCCGACGGCGCTTGCGCGCGACGGCCGATCGGGAACACCAGCAGCCACAGCACCCAAGCGACCGGACGGATCGGGAAGTTGCGCAGCACGCCCGACATCGCCAGCTCGATCTTGTGCGCCGAATCGTGGAACGCCCACGCCAGTAGCGGCTGCTCGGTCGCCGGACGACCCTCATCCTCGTAACGCTTGAGCATTGCGCTGGCCAAGTACAGCTGGCTGAGCACATCACCGAGGCGGCCGGACAGTTTTTCCTTGAACTTGAGCTTGCCGCCAAGGGTCAGCATCGCCGTGTCGGCAAGCAGGGCCAAATTGGCCGAGTAGCGATTGAGGCGGCGGAAATAACGACGCGTGTAATCGTCGCCCGGCGCGGCGCCGATGCGGCTGGCGGTCAGGCCGAACACCCAACTGCGTACGGCGTTGGAAATCGCAAAGCCAATGTGACCGAACAAGTTGGTGTCGAAGTCACGCAGGCCTTGCGCACGATCCGGGTTCTGCGCGGCCTGCATTTCCTTGAGTACCCATGGATGGCAGCGGATCGCGCCCTGGCCGAAGATCATCAGGCTGCGCGTCATGATATTCGCGCCTTCGACGGTGATTCCGATCGGCGCCGCCTGCCAGCCGCGTCCGAGGTAATTCTTCGGGCCGAGGATGATGCCCTTGCCGCCGTGGATGTCCATCGTGTCCTTGGCGACTTCGCGGGCCATCTCGGTGCAGTGGTATTTGGCAATCGCCGATGGCACTGCCGGCTTTTCGCCGCGATCAACCGCCGCCGCCGTCGCCTGCGAAAGCGCCGACATCGCGTAGGTATTGCCGGCGATTCGCGCCAGCGCTTCCTCGACGCCTTCGAAGCGGCCGATCGACAGGCCGAACTGCTTACGGATGCGCGCATACGCACCCGTGACCACGGCGCCCAGCTTGGAGGCGCCGCTGGAGGTCGAGGGCAGGGTGATCGAGCG
>JBBSAA010000278.1:0-3025 GCA_038252715.1 Lysobacterales bacterium
CCACGCGCTTTAGGTGGGCCCAATGTTGGTACATCCAGTAGAAACCATAAAGTCCGCAAGTTCCTAGGTACATCACCAACAATTTGCGCTCGGCAACCACGAAATGACGCGTCAGCGCGAGTTTCGGCATAGCCTCCGACAAGGGCGCTGTCGGCGCTGCATAGGGGTTTACTTCTTGCATCTACTCTTCCTGTTCAGGACCAACCAAGCAATGGCCCAATACTATCCATGATCCACTTTCAATTTTCGCAGCCGCCTTGGGCTTGAGGGCGATGCCCGGCGTGCGAAAAATCGTTTTAGCAAGTCAAAACCAGTGCTTTCCGCCACCGGCGCGCATTGAGTCGTTGTCGCAGCTTGTATCTCCCCGGCGTGCTTTCTCGGGCTGCGTGGCTAGAAATTAATCACCATCCACCGTCTTGTTCGTTTGCCTAGCCAATAGTTGCCATACGCATGTGATGGCAGACCTACCAAGGGCGCGCAGGCCAACCCAGCACACGCCCATCGGCGGCGCGTTGACGGAAGCTGCGCCGGTTCTCGCGCGATCGCCGTCGCCCGGCGTGATGGCGTAAACCTCTCCGCGACCCGCGCTCGCCAAATCCGATCAGCAGACTTCGCGCGCGATCACCTCATCCTTTGTGCTGCTCGAGCCAACTTCATTCTCGACGACAGGGGTAGAAACAAGTTGCTTGACTACCCCTTCCGCCAACTACGGTGTGACGGTGAATTCGCCGACTAACACCGTTTCCTTGCTGTCCTGCAAACGCAGCGTCACTCGTTGGTCCTTGGCTTGCGGTGACCCAAACCCGGTCGTGAACTGCACCTGCAACGTCGTCGCGGCAGCAACGACCTGCTGTCGGTCGCCAAAATAGTTCACTTCAACTTTGTACTTACCAGGTTTCGCAGCGCGCAATGAAAACTCCTCGGGCCCGTAGCCGCGGGTAAAATCGTCCGTCATCCGGCCACCTTGGTACGTATCTTTGTGCCCGTAGTAGCACTTCTCGCCGTTGGGGTCGGTGACCCAGAGGTCCATGTCGCTGTTGTCCGCATCCCAGGTGAGCACCACGCGCAAGTCCAGCGGCAGGTGACGCAGGAAGCGGGCATCAATACCGCTGGTGTCGAGCTTGCCGCCTTTTCTAGTAACGATCGCGTTGAGCTCAGCCAGGGTGATCAATTCGATTTCGGCAAACCGATCGTCCCAGGGCCGCTGTACGACCTCATACAGGTTCTCAATGGCTGACTGCGATTGACCCGCCGCATCCTCCGCCAAGCCCAAGTCTCGGAACGATTGCGGTTCCTCACCAGCCAAGCGCAACACCTGCGCGAACACCGGCACCGCTAGCGCCGGGGCATCGGCCTGCATCAAACGATAGCCGAGAATGCGCAGCACCTGCCGGTTCTCCAAGTCCATCTCAGCAAGATTGGACAATACGCGCAGGCCGAGATCGCGTTGGTCGGCATCGAGCAACACATCGGCAACATCGAGGAAGAAAGCGCTGCTGGCTAGATAGGCCGGCTTTTCATCCAGATAGATCGCATAGAGTTGGTCGGGTTTCGCTGCTTTCAGGCGCGCGATGTAGGGTGCATCAGCCGACCATTTTTTGAGCACGATGCCGAGGGTTGGAGCCGAGCTTCCGTCAGCAGGGACAGGGCTGTCACTGCGAACGGTGCCAGGGGCCAGCAAGGGCACGGCGTTTATATTCCTGCCGACCGGAACGCGGGCGATTTGCTCGGCGGTCAGGATGGTGGTGGACTCGACACTGCTCACTTCAATGGCATTGATCGCCGAGCCGGTGACCGTCACGGAGTCCAGGTCTGAGGCAGCCGCCGCGGCGGACAAATCACTCTGCGATCGAACTCTGGGCGCGGAGGAGACTGAGGGCCTGGGCGCTGCCGCGCCCGCAGAAATTTGCTTGGATTCTTTTGGCACCGGCGGCAGGTCCTTAGGATAGGACTTGTCCCACCACGCGGTTTTTGCGGCGAACTGTGCGGCCACCGCGTTCAGATGCTGATCTCGTGTCGTTTTCTGACGGCTGCGCTGCTGTTCTTTCAGAACCGCAAACTGCGCTTGTAGTGTCGCTGGCGGCGCGATGTCGTAGCGCACGTAGTCCTCTACCGTATCGAGCACGATCAGCGAAGTCTCTTCAGTGACCACACCAAACCGTTTACCGATGCGGCCAATCTCGGCGCGCTTGAGCTCTGGATCCGCGGCCAAGGACGCCAAGCGGAAGCTCGCCCAAAGCCTCGCCGCCAAGGGGTGGTCCGACGCCTTGTCATCAATCGGCACGGTAATCTCGCGACGCTGTCCGTCCACGCGCAAGGACAAGGTCAGCTTGGCTCGTGGCGCAAGCAGGCGTCCAGCGACCCGTACCAAGCCACTCTCGGGATCGAGTGATTCAAGCTCTAGGTCGCTGACACCGTCACCGGCCACGCGCTCTACATTCGTCGTGTCAGTCAGCAGCATCTGCACGGCCGCCGCTACCGTCGCTGCCGTCACCGGGATGCGTTTGCCGCCATTGCGCACCGCAAGCGAACGCAGGCGATCACTGTCGGCACTGGTTGCCGAATCGAGCGTCAACAGCCGTGTGCCGGTGGGCAAGCTCGGAAACGAGGTCGGGCCATAGTTGCCGAGGCCGTCACTAACCAGCACGTATTCACCCACCGCCGCGTCGGGCTGCCAATCGCCGAGGGCGCTGGCGCCATCGTATACGGTGGACTCCAAGGCCTTGCGCAGCGCCGACCAATCGCCACCCACAATCGTGAACTTGCGCGTCGGCTCAGCGTGATCGCGCAGACGAGTCAGCTGCACTTCACCGGTTCCGATGGCTTGGAAGTAGCCATCCAGCGTCGCCAATTCCGCAGCTATCGCTCGGTTCGCGCCCGACCCTGAGCTGTCCCACAGCAAACCAATGACCTTGGGCAGCGCACGCGTGGATCGCTGACTCGGCACCGGCACGTCGGCAACGAAGTACGTGTCGCCACCCCAAACCTGGGTGTAGGCCTGCGGCGCGGACTGTGCCGGCAAAGA
>JBBSAA010000279.1:0-2998 GCA_038252715.1 Lysobacterales bacterium
CGGTAGATCACGGTGTCGATCGCTGCTTTCGCCTTGTAGCGGGATTCCCGATCCACCCGCGTGTAAATGGTTTCCCGCGCTGGCTTGCCTAGCGAGAATTCGCCGGCGCGGGTCATGATCTGCACCACAGCGACGACGATCGGCAAGGGCGACAAAGTCAAAACACCGAAGCCAAACAGGATCGCGAATGCCGGGATCATTAGCGCCGGCGCAATGCCGAAACGGGTTAGCAGCTGGCGGGTGACGAATACTTGGATCACCAGCGTGAGCAAGTTGATCCACAGGTCGATATTGGAATAAAACCGGGTGCGGAAGGTGTCTTCCAGAAGGCTTTGGGCGATTTCGCGCTGTTGGTTGTATAGCAAGGTGCCAATACCGACGCCGAAAAACATCAGCACTGCCAGCCAGCGCAGCAACGGATCACGCGCGATCAGGCGCAGTCCCTCGAGGATCCGCCCGCCCATCGCATCTTCGCCCGAGACATTGCCACGCAGCTGTTCGGCGCGCTTGGCCCAAGGCCCGAGGCGCCAGATACAGAAGATGCAAACAATCAAAAACGCGACCGAGACCAGCATCATGTTGGCCACGCCAATCTGCACCACCAAGGCCTTGGTCAAGGCCGGTCCGCACAGGCCGCCCAACGTGCCGCCAGCGCCGATGTAGCCGTACACCCGCTTCGCCTCGTGATTGGCAAAGATATCGGCCATGTAGCTCCAGAACACCGACACGGCGAACAGGTTGAAGACCGCGACCCAGATGAAGAACGCCGCGCCGCGACCGGGCAGCTCGTGGTTGAAAGCGACGTAAAACCCAATCAGGCAGGCGACGAAGACGAGGTACACCAGCGGCAGGAACACCCGCCGCGGAAATCGGCTTACCAGCAGGCCGTAAAGCGGCTGCAGCGCCACCATGCAGATGAAGGTGCCAGTGAACAGCGCCTGCAGCGTGAATTCGCCCAGCGCCATGCCACGCGCGGAGAACCACGCAATCATCGCTGGCGGAAATACCGCCGCCACGTCCGCAGACGCGCCCATCGCGTCGCGGACCGGTCGCAGGACGTAGTAACCGGTCAATAGGCAGAAGAAATACAGGAAGGACCACCATAGCGGCGGGTGGTCATGCAGGGTGTCGCGGAATTGGGCGACGCGCTGCGAAAGGGCCATCGAGTCGGTCATCGGGGCATCACAGGGGGACGGCGCACCATAAGCGAACATGCGGCCATTGCGCCAGACGCGCGATTCTTGAAGCATTTACTCTAAGGCAGGGGCCTAGCCTCGGGCCGAACTAAGAAAAAGACAGTCCTGTGTACGACTACATCATCGTGGGTGCCGGTTCCGCCGGCTGTGTGCTGGCCAACCGGCTCAGTGAAGATTCGTCCGTTCGCGTCCTGCTGCTTGAAGCCGGGCCCAGCGACTGGCATCCCTTTGTGCACATGCCAGCCGGCCTGGCCAAGCTCGTGGGCAGCAAGGGCGTGAACTGGGACTACAACACCGCCCCGGACCCGAACCTGGGCAACCGCAGCCTCTGGTGGCCGCGCGGCAAGGTGCTCGGCGGGTCCAGCTCGATCAATGCCATGTGCTACATCCGCGGCAATGCCCGCGACTACGATGAGTGGGAAAGCTTGGGCGCCGACGGTTGGAACTGGGCCACCGTGCTGCCGTACTTCAAGCGCAGCGAGGGCAATTCCCGCGGCGCCAGTGCGTTCCACAGTGGCGACGGTCCCTTGGGTGTCTCGGACCATACTTACAACAACCCGCTGTCGCCGGTGTTCATCGAGGCCGCGCAACAGGCCGGTTTCCCGGCCACGGACGATTTCAACGGCGCGCAGCAGGAAGGCTTTGGTTGGTACCAGACCACCACCCGCAAGGGCTCGCGCAGCTCCAGCGCCGAGGCTTACCTCAAGCCAGTGCGCTCACGCGACAACCTGACCGTGGTCACCCACGCCACCGCGAATCGGATCAGCTTCGACGACAGCGGTCGCGCTGACGGCGTGGTGTACGCCGTTGCCGGCAAGGGCGCATTCCACCAGCAGGCCGCACGCGAGGTGATCGTCAGCGCGGGTGCGCTCAACTCGCCGCAGTTGCTAATGTTGTCGGGCCTTGGTCCGGCGGCACAGCTGCGCGAGCACGGCATTGAGGTGCGCGTGGACCTGCCCGGCGTCGGCGGCAACCTGCAGGACCACCTGGACGCCTGCACCATGTTTCGCTGTACGCAGAAAATCACCTACGACCAGGCCAGCGATGTGCTGGTCGGCCTGCAGTACTACTTGTTCAAGCAAGGCCCGGGTACCAGCAATATCGCCGAGACCGGCGGCTTCCTGCGCTCGCCGCTGGCCGAAGACGAACGACCGGACCTGCAATTCCACTTCGTGCCCGCCCAGCTCGACGACCATGGCCGCAATCGCCTGCCCGGCTACGGTTACACCCTGCACGCCTGCTTCCTGCGTCCGCGCAGCCGCGGCCGCGTATTCCTGAGCAGCGCCAATCCCGGCGACAAGGTCCGCATCGAGTCCGGATATCTCAATGATCCCGACGGCGTCGACCTCAAGCACATGGTCGAAGCGGTAAAAATGTCGCGCAAAATTTTGGCGCAGGACGCGTTCGCGCCGTTCCGCGGGGAAGAGTTGTTCCCCAGTGAGGCCGTGCAAAGCGACGAACAAATCGTCGACTTCATCCGCCGCAAGGCCGAGTCGATCTACCACCCGGTCGGCACCTGCAAGATCGGCCGCAGCGACGACGCCGATGCGGTCGTGGATTCGCAGCTGCGCGTGCGCGGCGTCAGCGGCCTGCGCGTGGTCGATGCCTCGGTGATGCCGAAATTGATTGGCGGCAACACCAATGCACCGACGATGATGATTGCCGAGCGTGCTGCTGATTTGATCCGGGGCCTTGTTTCCTGATTGTGGGCCGGGTTTTGGGTGGGTCCAATTCCGCCGGTTGCTAGCGGGCGACCCGCGGACCTGCCACGGTCGTGATGGCCTCGCCTCCTGAATTCGGCC
>JBBSAA010000280.1:0-2997 GCA_038252715.1 Lysobacterales bacterium
AAGAAGAAGAACGCCTACGCGTCCTGGCACGCACCGATCCGCTGACCGGATTGTTCAACCGCGAAGGTATGATGGATGAGATCGAAGCGCGACTCGCCCGCTCCGACATGGACACCGCCCTGTTTTATATCGACCTTGATCGCTTCAAGATGGTCAATGACGTGCTCGGCCATGGCGCCGGTGACCACGCCTTGATCTCGGCCGCGCAGCGCTTGCAGCGTGTGGTCGGCAGCAGTGGCGCGCTGGCGCGTTTTGGCGGCGATGAATTCCTAGTCGTGGTCGATCCGGCGCAGCTGGCGGATCCGCCCGAAGAGCTCGCCGAGCGCATCAACCTCGCCTTTGCCGATCCGTTTCGTATCGGCGATCGGGACTTTTCCATTACCGCCAGCGTTGGCCTTGCCTGCGCCTCCGACGCCGGCCGCAACGCCGATGAATTGCTCAATAACGCCGACGCCGCGATGTACGACGCCAAGCGCCGTGGGCGAAATACTTGGCAGCGCTACAACAGCGGCCTCGCGCAGCGTCAACTCGACCGCGTGCAGGTTGAATCACAATTGCGCCGCGCCTTAGACGAGAATGAATTCCGCCTTGTCTACCAGCCCTTGGTCACACTACGCGATGGCCGCGCGTTTGGCGCCGAGGCGCTGATTCGATGGACGCACCGCACTTTGGGGGAAATGAACCCCGATCATTTTATTCCGCAGGCCGAGGGTTCCGGCGACATCATTCGCATTGGCGCTTGGGCGATCGACGAGGCGTGTCGGCAGATCAGTGAATGGCGCCAACAAGGCTTGGTGATCGAGCGCGTCGCGGTGAATGTGTCGCACCGGCAATTCCAAGGCGATGATTTGCCGCAAGTCGTGCATGACGCATTGCTCGCGCACGGCTTGCCCGGCTCGGCGCTTGAGCTCGAAATCACCGAACGCGTATTGATCGACGACGCACCCGCGACCTTGGCGATGTTCTCGGCGCTGCGTGCGCTGGGGGTGAGTCTGGTCATCGACGATTTCGGCGAGGGGTACAGCGCCCTGAATTACCTGCGGCGCCTGCCAATCAATGGGCTCAAGTTGAGCCGGCAGTTCTTGCAGGGGGCGCCCCAGAATCCGTCCGACGTCGCCATTTGCCAGGCCGTTGCTGGCATGGCGCATGGCATGAATTTGTCACTAATTGCTGAGGGTGTCGAGACCGCTGCCCAGCGCGACTTCATGCTCGGTCTAGGTATCGAACGCGGCCAAGGCTTTTTCTACAGCCATGGCCTGTCGCCCGCGGCAATGGCAGACTTGCTACGCCGACAAACGACCGCAAACACCCAATGACAACCTTGCTCCGCCCAATACGCGCCACCGACGACGCCGCGATGGCGACCGTGATTCGTACCGTCATGCCGGAGTTTGGCGCAACCGGTGACGGCTTCGCTATCAACGACCCGGAAGTGGACTGGCTGTCGAAAGCGTATGCCGAGCCACGCTGCGCCTATTTTGTCGTCGAGCACGATGGCATGGTGATGGGTGGCGCGGGCGTTGCGCCCTTGGTCGGCGGCGATGAAGGCACGTGTGAACTGCGCAAGATGTATTTCATGCCGGCCGTCCGCGGCCAAGGCGTCGGGGCGGCGATGATGGCGCGCTGCCTGGATGCCGCTCGCGAACTCGGTTTCCGCCAGTGCTACCTGGAAACGCTGCGCGGCATGGATGCGGCGATGAAATTGTACGAACGCAGCGGTTTCAAGCGTATCCCAGGGCCGCTGGGCGACACCGGGCATGGCGGCTGTGATTCGTTTTACTTGCGCGCGTTGGACTGAGCTCCAAATCCGAGCTGAATGTCAGCGGTGCTGCGTTTGTAGGAGCGGCGTAAGCCGCGATCATGCCTAACAAGGTCGCTACTACCCCCAGGTCATAAGCTTGACGCGGCCGGGGCACGCTCGCCGAAAAGCTCGCGGCTGACGCCGCTCCTACCGTGCACGGTGTTGCGCCCGGGCAAGACGTTTGCAGGTCCCAGCGTCGCCAGCTGGGCCGCCGTTATGCCCTGCATGGCTACGAGGATCGCCGCGTCCAGCCAGCATCGGCTAAAATCCCGACTTTCCAGCCAATTGGCCTGTCCCATGCAGATTTCCCAGTCCCTCGCCGTGATTACCGGCGGCGTTTCCGGCCTCGGCCTCGCCGTTGCCCAGCACCTCGTCAAGCACGGCGGCAAGGTTGCTCTGTTCGATATCAATGACGACAAGGGCGCCGCCGCCGTGGCCGAACTTGGCGCCGGAAGCGCCAAGTACTTTCGTACCGACGTCACCGACGAAGCCAACGTGCAGGCAAATTTGGCTGCCGCGAAAGACTTCCTCGGCGGCCTCAATGTCGCTATCAACTGCGCCGGCATCCTCGGCGCCGGTCGCGTGCTGGGCAAGGAAGGCGCGATGCCACTGAAACAATTCGGCGGCACGGTGTTGGTCAACCTCGTCGGCAGCTTCAATGTCGCCAAGGGCGCTGCGGCCTTGATGCAGGCCAATGAGGCCGGTCCCGATGGCGAGCGCGGCGTGATCGTCAACACCGCGTCAGTCGCCGCTTACGAAGGCCAGATCGGCCAAGCCGCCTATTCGGCCTCGAAGGGGGGCGTGGTGGCAATGACCTTGCCGATGGCGCGCGAGCTGTCGCGTTTCGGTATCCGCGTCATGACTGTGGCGCCCGGTATTTTCTGGACGCCGATGGTCGACGGCATGTCGGAGGAGGTGCAGAAATCGCTGTCGGCCTCGATTCCGTTCCCGGCGCGACTGGGCCGACCTGAAGAATTCGCCGACCTGGTCGCGTACATCCTCGGCAACGTCTATTTGAATGGCGAGACGATTCGCTTGGATGGCGCCGTCCGGCTTGCGCCGAAGTAACCCAGGGCTTTGTAGGAGCGGGGGGAGGCCCCCCCCGATAAAAACAAAACGGCCAGAGCCGGGGTAAAGCCCCCCAAAACCCAACCCCACCACCAAATGACCAAAAAAAAAAACCGAAGAAAAAAAAG
>JBBSAA010000281.1:0-2979 GCA_038252715.1 Lysobacterales bacterium
CGCGATGACCGGCCAGGACGCGGCCAACACCGCCAAGGCCTTCAGCGAGGCCTTGCCGCTGACCGGCGTGGTGCTCACTAAAACCGATGGTGACGCGCGCGGTGGCGCTGCGCTATCGGTGCGCTACATCACTGGCCAGCCGATCAAGTTCACCGGCGTGGGCGAGAAGCCCGACGGTCTCGACGTATTCCACCCTGACCGCGCCGCCAGCCGCATCCTCGACATGGGCGACGTGTTGTCACTGGTTGAGCAGGTGCAGGGTCAGGTGGACCAGGACAAGGCGCAGAAATTCGCCGAAAAGGTCGCCAAGGGCAAGAAATTCGACTTCAACGACATGCGCGACCAGCTTCAGCAGATGCAGAACATGGGCGGCCTGGCCGGCCTGATGGACAAGCTACCGGGCATGGGTCAGATCCCAGACCACGTGAAGGGTCAGGTCACCGGCAAGGAAGTGCCGCGCATGGTGGCGATCATCAATTCGATGACCAAGAAAGAGCGCCGCAACCCCACCCTCTTGAATGGTTCGCGTCGGGCCCGCATCGCCAAGGGCGCGGGTACGACCCCGGCCGAGGTCAACAAGCTGGTCAAGCAGTACGACCAGATGGAATCGATGATGCGCAAGCTCACCCAGGGCGGCATGAAGGGCATGATGAAGAATATGAAGGGCCTGATGGGCGGCGGGGGCTTCCCAGGCGGTTTCCGGCGCTGAGGCCTTGGCACCTAGGCTGGGTGCGGGTTTGAGCCCCCGAACCGAGGGGCTCCCCGGTAGCAACCCAGTCCACGGTCGTTAAAACGGGTTTTATTAGCCCGCACAAGCAGTTATACTCTCCGGCTACCCGGTGGATTGCATTTCAATGCGACGCCCGCCGGCTTCCATCCAGAACTACAGAGCACACTGAAATGGTCAAGATTCGCCTGACCCGTGGCGGCGCCAAGAAGCGTCCCTTCTACCACATCATCGTCACCGACCATCGCAACAAGCGCGATGGCCGTTCGCTTGAGCGCGTGGGTTTCTACAACCCGGTCGCGCAGGGCAACGAAAAGCGCGTCGAGCTCAACATCGAGCGCGTTAATCACTGGGTTTCCGAAGGCGCGCAGTTGACCGACAAGGTCCGCATGCTGGTGAAGGAATCCGCGAGCAAGGCTGCAGCCTGAGCCGCTGGCTCTCGCTGCTGACGCGAGGGCCTCGTCGATGACCCAAGAGCGCCGAATCCTGCTGGGCAGGGTCCTCGGCGCTTTTGGCGTTCGTGGCGAACTAAAACTGCACTCGTTCACCGACCCGGTGTCGACTGCAATGAAATACCAGCCGTGGCTGCTGGTGCATCGCGGCATTGAACGGGAACTCGACAAAGTTCGCGGCCGCGAAACCAACAAGGGCATGGTCGTGACCTTTCCCGGTTGCGATGACCGAGACGCCGCCGAAGCGCTGGCGGGCGCAGAAATTTGGGTGCCGCGCGAACGTTTGCCGGCGCCAAAGCCCGGCGAATATTACTGGGTCGATCTTGAGGGGTTGGCGGTGGTGACGCGCGAAGGCGTCGATCTGGGCAAGGTCTCCTATTTGTTTGAAACCGGCGCCAACGACGTGATGGTCGTGGCTGGCGAGCGCGACCGGCTGATTCCCTTCATCAATGACAGTTTCATTGTCAGCGTCGACTTTGATGCCGGCGTCGTCACCGTCGATTGGGATCCGGATTTCTAATGCGCGTGGACGTGCTCAGCTTGTTTCCGGACTTCATCCGGCAATGCGCGGCCGTCGGTGTAGTGGGGCGCGCCATTGAGCGCGGCTTGCTGGCCGTTGAGCCTTGGAATCCCCGCGATTATGCCTTCGACAACTATCGGCGTGTGGACGACCGCCCGTTCGGCGGTGGCCCCGGCATGGTGATGCTGCCCGAGCCCTTGAGCGCCTGTTTAGCGGCGGCACGCGCGGCGGCCGATGCGCCGGCGAGGGTGATCTACCTCAGCCCGCAAGGCGTTCCGTTGACGCAGGCAAAAGCCCGCGCCTTGGCCGCGTTGCCGCGCCTGATCTTGGTCTGCGGTCGCTATGAGGGCTTGGACGAGCGTTTCATCGAGCGCGAGATCGACGAGGAAATCTCGATCGGTGACTACGTATTATCTGGCGGTGAATTGGCCGCCGCTGTCGTGATCGATGCGATCGGCCGGCTGCAGGACGGGGCGCTCAACGACGCCGAGTCCGCGGCCCAGGACAGCTTCGAGGACGGGCTGCTCGATTGCCCTCATTACACCCGTTCCGACAGCCTCGGCACGGACGGCGTCCCGGCGGTCCTGCTCTCGGGTGACCACGCCAAGATCGCGCGCTGGCGGCGCCAACAAAGCCTGGGCCGCACCTGGCTGCGCCGGCCTGACCTGCTGGTCGGGCGCGAACTGGGCCAGAAGGACGCCGAGCTGCTGGCTCAATTCCAGGCCGACTGGCGGGCCCAGGCAAAAAAAGCTGAAAACCCCTAGCCAATCAGCGGCTTCGCTGTTTATAATGCACGGCTTACCGCCACGCACGGCGGCCCTAGAAACACATCAGATCGCCAAGATCACAACCGGTGCAACCATGAACAAGCTCTTGCAGCAATTCGAAGCCGAACAGATCACCCGCCAGTTTCCGGATTTCGGCCCCGGCGACACGGTCGTCGTGAACGTCAAGGTCAAGGAAGGTAATCGCGAGCGCGTCCAGGCCTATGAAGGCGTGGTTATCGCGATCAAGAACGCCGGCCTGAACTCGGCCTTCACCGTGCGCAAGATCTCGCATGGCTTCGGCGTGGAGCGCGTGTTCCAGACCCACAGCCACATCATCGACTCCGTGTCGGTGAAGCGTCGCGGCAAGGTTCGCGCCGGCAAGCTGTATTACCTGCGTGGCCTGGAAGGCAAGAAGGCGCGCATCAAGGAAGACCTGGGCGCGCGCAAGGCCGGCTAATCCGCCGACCACCGCAACCCACGAAACGGCCGCGAAAGCGGCCGTTTTGCTTGGTC
>JBBSAA010000282.1:0-2977 GCA_038252715.1 Lysobacterales bacterium
CGCGGCGAAGCGGTTGACGGCCGCGCCGACCTGTATAGCGTTGGCGTGCTTGCCTACGAACTGCTGACCGGTCGCCTGCCCTACTTGTCGAGCGATCCGCTGGCGCTGGCGCTGATGCACGCGCAGGACCCGATCCCGCGCCTACCGCTGGACAAGCGTCATTGGCAGCCTTTCCTCGATCGTGCGATGGCGAAATCGCCCGACAACCGCTTCCGAAATGCGCAGCAGATGCTCAGCGCGCTGTCACAGGTGGCCGGACGCGTCGGCAGCACCGTTGTGGACGGGCTACCAAACGTCACGCCGCGCAATTCGCGACGGCCAGTGCCGGTGGCAAAGCCGATGCGACCGTGGCTGAAACCGGCCATATTCGGCATCCTCGGCGTCGGTTTGTCTGCGTTCTTGGTCTGGAGCCTGCGACCGGCCAAAGACGCCGAGGCGCCCGGGGCGGACAACGATTTTTATACATCAACCGACGCCAAGCCTTCCGTCGCGGCAACGCCCGCCGTCGTCGCGCCGAAGAAAGACCTGCCGTCTCCCGGCGTCATCGCGCCCGCCGCCGTCCCGGCCGTCGTACCCGCAGCGCCGGTGGCAAGCGGCTCGCCCTTTGCCCAAGTCGCTGCGTCGGTGGCGGTCACAGCGCTTGATTACGACCCCACGGTGCCCGCGGCACGTGAACTGTCGGCGGCACGCAAGCAAATCAAAGCCAAGCGCTTGACGGCGCCAGCGGGTGACAACGCCATCGAGTCCCTGCTCGCGGCGCGCAAACTGGCACCGAAGAACGCCGAGTTCACTAAGCTGGCCGATGAGGTGCTTAGCAGCCTTGGTAAGTCGATTGCCGATGCAGTGAAGGCGGGCAAAGATGAAAACGCCCGGACCTTAAACGTGCGCGCGGCAAAATTTGCCAAAGATAGCGGTCGAATTGATGCCGAAGCATGGACGACCGCGCGTGCCGCGCTGGCGCCGCCGCTGGTGGCCCGGCTGGAAAAAGACACCAAGGCCTTCAACTATCCCGGCATCGAGCGCACCAAGGCGCTGGCAACGACGCTGGAGGTGGTGCAAGCCGATCTCGAGCCGGCCTGGGGCCGCGCAAACGTGCGCGTGCTACCGAAACCGGGCGACCTGCTCGCCCGCGGCAATGGTCCAACCCTCGTGCTTGCCGCTCTGCCCAGCGGTTCGCGCAACGGTTTAGCCGTGATGCGCGAAGAAGTGACCCGCGGCGAGTACGCGTCCTTTGCCAACGCCACCCGTCGCGGCGCCAGCCGCTGCGGCAATGCCCGCAACGCGTTGTCGTCAATCTTCGGTGCCAAGCGCAGCTGGATTAGCCCAGGTTTTCCGCAGACCGACCAGCATCCAGTGGTCTGCGTCAGTCAGGCCGATGCCCGCGCCTACGCCAACTGGCTCAGCCAACGCAGTGGCGAGCGCTATCGCCTGCCGACGCTGGCGGAGTGGCGCAGCGTCAACGAATACCGCAGCGGTGATGCCTGCCGCGGTGGCCAGATTGACTGCGGCGCCAAGGGCACGGCGCCCGGCAGCGGTTTTTCCCCCAGTCCGCTGGGTATCCAAGACCTGCACGGAAACGTCGGCGAATGGCTAGGCGACAGCGCCAACGGCCAAAATCGTTACTACGCCGCCGGCCTGAGCTGGCGCGACCTACCCAGCACCGCGGCGGGTCGAACCAGTCCGGAAGCCGGCGACAAGGGCTTTGACGACATCGGTTTCCGCTTGGTGCGCGAAGTCAGCGCGGACGAACTCGGCAAGCCGTAACCGCAACGCCTCGTCCTGCTGGCGACTGCTGCGCCTTGCAGGCCGCACGTTACAATCGAGCGATGCGCAAACTTCAAGCGATGTTCTTCACCGGCTTGCTCACCCTGCTCCCAATCTGGGTCGTGTGGGTGGTGTTCAAGTTCGTCTTTGGCCTGCTGTCGGATATCAGTCGGCCCGTGATCGGTCCGATTGCGGCCAACATCGCCGCGACCTATCCGCAAATGCTGGGTTGGCTGGCGCAGTCGTGGGTGCAGACCGCCATCGCCTTGGTCGCGACGATTGCCTTCATCATCGCAGTCGGTGCGCTGGTGCGCCGCGCGATTGGGCAAAAATTGCTGGCCTGGTCCGAAGCGGTTATCGCACGTATTCCATTGGCTAAAAATATCTACGGTAGCGCGCGGCAACTGCTCGACCTACTGCAGACCAAGCCCGACGGCACCAAACGCGTGGTGTTGATCGATTTCCCGCACAAGGAAATGAAGTCAGTTGGTTTCGTCACCCGCATCTTGCGCGACGAACTCACCGGCCAGGAACTCGCCGCAGTCTACGTTCCGACCACGCCGAACCCGACCTCGGGCTATCTTGAAATCGTCCCCGTCGATCGACTCACCCCGACCGATTGGAGCGTGGACGAGGCGATGACGTTCATTATTTCGGGCGGCGCCGTTAGCCCGGAAAAAATCCCGTTCTCAGGACGACCCCTGCCTTGATTGCAATGAACCGCGGCCAGAAGATGTTTGTCATGCTGGCGGCGTTTTTCGTCGCCAACGCGGTGCTGGCCGAGTTCATCGGCGTCAAGATCTTCGCCCTCGAAGACACGCTGGGACTCGCCCCATTCGAGTGGAATCGGTTCGGGCAAACCGGCTCGCTGAATTTCACCGCCGGCACCTTGCTGTGGCCGATCGTGTTCATCATGACCGACACGATCAATGAATATTACGGTCGACGCGGCGTGAAATTCATCAGCTGGCTGGCGGTGGCGCTGATCCTGTACGGCTTTGGATTCGCCTATCTGGCTATCCATCTTTCCCCAGCGACTTGGTGGGTAGGTGTCGTGGCAGACCAAGGCGTGCCCGACTACCAGGCCGCGTTCGCGGCAGTGTTTGGCCAAGGTCTGTGGACTATTTGGGGCTCGGTCATTGCGTTCCTAATCGGCCAATTCATTGACGTCTCGGTGTTCCACCGAATCCGCAACGCCACCGGCGAACGGCAC
>JBBSAA010000283.1:0-2976 GCA_038252715.1 Lysobacterales bacterium
GTTGTAACCGTGCAGGGCAAATGAATCGACCTGCCCCCAGAACGGGGCAATGAATTTCTGCATGACGAAACCGCCATGGCCATCAGAAATCAGTAAGGGCTGCCAGTGGTTCGGGTCGGCAATCTGCTGGGGTGTATTGACCGGCAAGTAGCCGCTGTAGTCGCTGTACGCGCCCGGGTTTAGGTCGCCCAGCTGGTTGGACCCATCGTGGTGGCGATGCTGCAACAGCGCGGCGGCGGCAATATTGCCAATGCCGGCCGGGGTGGTGATATCCGACGTGGTGTCGGTCGGATCGTAGCCCAGCGCGATCATGCGCGCCTGAAAGCTGGCGGCCTCGCTGGGAAACAAATCTAGCAGCGTTCGGTACGCCGCGTAACTGACCGCCTTCTTGCGATTGGCAGCGGTGCGCTCGGCCAGGGGCCTGCGAAGCTCACCCGACAGCTCGGTGCCATTGGCTTTGGCATCGTAAGCGGCCCATGCGTCGTACATGGCGGTGTCGGTCATGGAAAGCGCGCGCGCGACCATCGGCGGGCCCGGATGGGTCACCCGAATGGCCTGCAGTGCGTCGTCGTTCCAGTCGGTCACGACGGTGCCGGCGCTGGCGGTACTTGCGGCGCCCAGGGCCATGCAGCAGGCGAACGCCAGCCGGGTAAATCGTTTCGGTGTGACCATGTGTATTCCCCAAAGTGATAGCGGTTGCGTGACCTGGCGTTCCAGTGCCACGAATATTTGGCAACCCTCCCCACGCCAGGCTCCCTTCACCAATGACGCCTTGCGCGCCTGCTTCCGGCCACCGAGCCATCAAAATTGGCCAATGGAAAAAATCCTGGCGATTGCTGGCCGCAATGTCAGGTAAAGGGCGTTTGCTTTGCCCTTCGCTACGTTTCTTGCGCGATCGGCCTACAATTCGGGCGTCATCCTGCCGCGCCATGCAATGGGCGCAGGAAACGGGGTCTTTCTAAATTGCCCTGTAAAAAATAGCTGGAATCCTATGTATCGCCTTGCCGTCATCGACTTCGAAACCACCGGTCTGTCGCCGGGCCAAAGTGATCGCGCGACCGAAATTGCGGTGGTTATGCTGGAAGACGGGCGCGTGGTGGATCGCTTTCAAAGCCTAATGAATGCAGGCGTCGCGGTGCCGGCATTTATTGAAGCGCTGACCGGGATCAGCACGGCGATGGTGCGTGCGGCGCCGCCGGCGTCGGAGGTGATGGCGGCGGTGGCAGATTTTGTCGGCGACACGCCGCTGCTGGCGCACAACGCATCATTCGATCAGCGCTTCTGGGATGCAGAGTTAGCGCGCATCCGCCGCACACGCTCGCAGGCTTTTGCGTGTTCGCTATTGCTGTCACGGCGCTTGCTACCGGCGGCACCGAATCATCGCTTGGGTACTTTGACCTCGTGGGCGCGTTTGCCCGAAACCGGGCACGCCCATCGGGCGATGGCGGACGCGGAGATGGCGGCGAACCTCACGCTGCATTTGCTGGCGGAGTTGCGCGCCACGTACGGCCTTCATCGCATTAGCCATGAGCTGCTGTGCCGGTTGCAGCGGTTTCCTGCGGCGAAGATAGCGGAACTGCTCGGTAGAGAGTGCGCAATAAAAGATAATTGAATTGAATAAGTAGACGGTGAGATTTACTTTCAATTTGGTGCCTCTGCATTTAGTGGCTCCTACCCATACAGCGCCGTTTCCTCTCCCGCCTTGCCGGAAACGCTGCCGACTAAAAATAGATCATGGCGTAAGAAGATGCCAATTTGCGACGGATCTGAACTAAGCCGCGGCTTCGGTTGCGCAGCTAGACTCTCCCGGAGCTGAGGCTGACAACTCAACTCGCTGTTTGGCTAAGTAATTTTCGCGATGATGCAAGATTGTGGAACCAGCAAACTTCAACCCACGTTGAGAACTAGGCGGCCGATGAACTTTCCCGATACTGCAGACCGACATCTTCAGGACCTCACTTCAAGAGTTGATCATCGGCGCTGCCCAGACCAATACGTCGGTCGCTTGGCTGAGATGCAGTCACTCAAAGCATTAGGTTCTCGCCAACCCGCATCAAAGCGTCCGCGCCATCAGCCCTGTGTACTTCTGATTCTTGAGTGACCTCATATCCGTGAGTACGTTGGAGATCCTGGGCCAGCAAAAGGGTCGACTGGCATCAGTATCGCGAATCGACTTCAGCGGGCAATCGGGCGTGAATTCCCAGAGGAATTTGGCCTTCTATTGATCAACGCGATTCAGTTCCAGTGCTCTCTTGGACTACCAACAATTGTTAAGAGAGACGAGGTTTTTATTGAAATGTGGAAAAAGGGTGGCAGAGATGACTTTATCAAACGATTGAGAAGTTTATTTCTGCCGGGAGATGTCATTGTGAACGCCTGTACTAGAGGAAGCGTGCATAGGCCAGCTGATCAACTCCGCACCCACGTTCAGCAAGCTATTGAGGCATCTCTACCTGGTCAAAAAGTACTTCGACGGACTCACCCTTCGTCGTGGCACTCGAGGGCGAACCTTAAGTACGAATGGCCATATCCAGTCTGATCAACTCCCATTGCAGTTTTCCCCTTCTTACTCCAATCAAATAGCGTCTCGTCACTGAAAATGCCACGTCCGAATACGCCCCGCCACACGCCGCCAAACCTCCAGCCACACCAAGGTCACCAGCAACAGCCCGGCCGCCGCTAGCAAGGTCGCAGCGTCGGGCACTGCGAGCCGCATCAAGTTGCGGAAGAAGGGCACGCCTATCACTAGCGCCAAGGCTACGGCGACACCGCCGAACATGCGCAGCAGCCAGGGGTTGCGGGTGTGTGAGTGGGTCAGTAGGGAATGCGAGACGGCGCGGTTGCCGAGGATCAGGAGGAACAGGCCAGTGATCAAGGCGAGGAAAACCGCCGTGTGGCTCTGTGCCACCGCCATGCCTTGGCCGAGCAGGACGCCGTAGCCGGTCAGCAAAATCGCGGCGAAGCCGAGGCCTTGGA
>JBBSAA010000284.1:0-2969 GCA_038252715.1 Lysobacterales bacterium
ACCGCCATCCGGCATCATGGCGACATGTCCGCGACCCCTGACTTCCGCCTCTACCACGGCAACGACCTCGACCTGCTCGCTGGCCTGCTGGCGGCCGAGCTCAAGACGCCGGCTGGCGGTCACCTGCTGGATCCCGACACCATCTTGATCCCGCAGCCGGCGATGCGGCGCTGGCTGCAGAAAACCTTGGCGGAAACCCACGGCGTCGCGGCGAACATCGAATTCCTGACGCCGGGAGAATTCGTGGGCCGCGCGCTGAAGGCCAATCTGGGCGGCGACGATCACGGTTTGGCCGACGCCGCGACCCTGCGTTGGCGGCTGTGGTCGGTGCTCTCGGACGAACGCGCAATGGCCGCACCGGTGTTTGCGCCGCTGCGGGCGGTGCTGATGGCGGGCGATCGCACGCTGGCAGCGTGGACGCTGGCCGGGGATGTCGCCAACGTCTTCGAGAAATACCAAGCCTGGCGCCGCGCGTGGCTGATCCGCTGGGATGCCGGCGCCGACCGTGACGATTGGCAAGCCGAACTGTGGCGACGCGCGACGCGCGGGCAAGCACATCGTGCCACTCGCCTGCAGGCCTACCTGACGCAGTTCGGTGAAGACGACTCGCCGCCGCCGACCGGCTTGCCGCCACGCGTGTTTGCGTTCGCCTGCCAAAACGTGTCGCCGGACGTGCTGCGGGTAATCGCGTCTTCGGCGCGCGCCGGCGTGCTGCATTTTTATTTCGTGTCGCCGGTGGCGGGCTGGTGGGGCGATTTGCGCACCGCGCGCGAGCGTGTGCGCGACGGCGGTGAGACCGTGTTCGCCGATAGCGAGAATCCGCTGCTGCGTGACAACGGCGCCGCCGGTCGCGATTTCGTGCAGCTGCTGTTTTCCTACGAGGCCGCGCACCCGAGTTGGGAGCAGGCGGTGTACGAACCGCCGGATCCGCTCACGCGCCCGGGCCTGCTGCACGAATTGCAGCGCGACCTGTTGGCGCGTCGCGCCACACCGACCGCGCGCGGCGACCTGGAGCGCCCGGCGTTCGTTCCGCTGGCCCCCGGCAACCGGAGCCTGCAATTTCATAGCTGCCACACGCGCCTGCGCGAAGTGCAGGTGCTGCACGACCAACTGCGGGCGCTGCTGGACGCCACACCGGGCCTACAGGCGCGCGACATTGCCGTACTTACCCCCGACATAGACGCTTACGCGCCGCATATCAGTGCCGTGTTTGGCGGCGCCGAGGGCGCCTTGTCGATTCCGTACGCCATCGGCGACAGCAGCGTGCTCGCCACGCAGCCGCTGGCGGAAGGCTTTGCGCGCCTGCTTTCCCTGCCCGAGGCCAAGTTCACCGCGACCGAAGTGATGGAGTGGTTGGCGGTGCCGGCGATTGCGCAACGATTCGGCTTGGACGGCGCTGATTTCGACACCTTGCGCGATTGGCTGCACGCAGCCGGCGCACGCTGGGGCTTGAACGCGGCGCACCGCATGGCCTTGGAGGCACCCGACGAACCGGCGTACACCTGGGCGTGGGCGATCGATCGCCTGCTGCTCGGGCACGCGGTGGGCAGCGACGACAGCGTCGCCGGTGTCGCGCCGCTGCCGGTTCTGGAAGGCTCGGCCATCGCGACCCTCGACGCGCTGCTGCAGGGCTTGCGCATATTCGCGCGCTGGCAGCGGCAACTGCAGGGCGAGCACCTGGCCGAGGATTGGCAGCGGCGCTTGTCGCAGCTGCTGCTCGATGTCTTTCCCGATCGCCCAACGGCCAGCGCCGACCAACGTACGCTCGAGCTCTTACGAAGCCTAGTTGCGAAATTCTCCTCCGAGGTCGCCGACGCCGACATCGACACGCCGATCCCGGCGCAGGTCATGCGCGCATGGTTTCAAGCCACGCTCACCGCCGATGATTCGCGGCAGCCTTGGCTCAGCGGCGGCGTTACCTTCGGCAAGATGGTGCCGATGCGACTGATCCCGTTCCGCGTGATCTGCCTGCTCGGTATGAATGACGGGCAATTCCCGCGCCGTGATCCGGTCGGCAGCCTCAACCGCCTGGCCGCCTTGCTGGGCACGCCGCAGCGCCAGCACGGCGATCGCTCGATTCGCGATGACGACCGCAGCCTGTTCCTGCAGCTGTTTGCGGCGGCCGGCGAGGTGTTTTACCTCAGCTATCTCGGCCAAGACCCACGCAGTGGCGAACACCTACCGCCGTCGGTCGTCGTGGCGGAACTTGCCGACGCGGCCTCGCAGTATTTCGCCGATCCGAAAAGCGCGCGTCTCGATTTGGTGGTCCAGCACCCGCTACAACCGTTCTCACCGGCGGCGTTCGGCCAAGGGGATGCACGACGGGTCAGCTATCGCGCCAATTGGCGGCCGTCGGTAGAGGCCGCCGACGGCGTGCGTGGTGAGCTGCCGGCGTTTTCCGCCGCGTTGCCGACGTCCGCCGATGCAGCAGCGGTGTCGCGCAACGACATCGTGCGCACGCTGGTGAATCCAGCGCGCGCTTACCTGCGCAACGGCCTGGGCCTGCGTTTCGACACGGCCGGCACCGAGCTGCTCGACAGCGAACCACTCGGTAACGACGACAGCCTGCGCGCGTTCGGGCTGACCCAGCGCATCTTCGCCGCCCTGGTGTCGGAACCGACGCTGGACGAGGGCGCACTGCAGGCGCGCTTGCTGGCCGAAGCTCGACTGGCGCCCGGCGCCGACGGTGGCGTGGAGCTGGCGGCGGTACTCAAGAGCCTGCAAGAGCCAGCCGCGGTGTGGCGAGAGTGGGCCATCGGCGTCGCGAGCCAACGCGCGTACACGCTGGATCTGGGCGATGTCGTGCTGACCGGCGTGCTGTCCGGCATCTACGACATTGGCCTGCTGCAATTTAGTGCGAGCCGGGCGCACGGGCGCTCGCTGCTGGGCTTGGATGTTGATGCGCTGGTCTGGGCCGCACTGGGGGAGACGCGGCCCATCCATCGCGTGATGCGCGACGGCGCGGCGCA
>JBBSAA010000285.1:0-2947 GCA_038252715.1 Lysobacterales bacterium
ATCTCGCGCACGCCGTCGGCATCCTTGATGAAGCTCAGCGTGATCGTCGGCGTGCTGGTATCGGTGGTGAACAAGACGATGTTGCCGAGGTCGAGCACGCGTTCGATAAAGCTCTGTTCGAATTTGGTGTCGCGCACCCGGTACAGCTCCAAGTCTTCGGTAATCTTACTGAACACGCCGCGGGTGAATTTTAGGCGCTGGTCGGTCAAGGTGTAGACGGTGCTGCGCACCTGCAGCCACTTCCATACCGTCCACGGCAGCGGGATCACCAACAGCGCCGCGGCGAACCACCAGAAGTTTTGCCACTGCGACGGGTGGCCCGTCCATTCAACGCGTTCGTCGGTCATCTCATTTCTCCTGGGGCGCGAATAAATCGAAAAACGCGCGGTCAGTCCGACCAGCGCGGCAGTGCATCCAAGTCGACATTGCCACCGGTCAGTATCAGGCCCACCCGACGGCCAGCAAACAGGGTTCGGTAACGCAGTACAGCCGCCAGCACCGTCGCGCAGGACGGTTCAATCACGATTTTCAAGCGCTCCCAGACCAAGCGCATGGCCGCCAAGGTCTCGGCATCGCTGACCAGCAGCACCTGCACGCGGTGCGCTTGGACAATCTTGAAATTAGGCGCGCCAAGGATCGTACGCAGGCCATCGCAAATCGTGTTCGGTGTTTGGCTGCTGATAAGTTTTCCGTCCCGAAGCGATTCGAAGGCATCCGGCGCGCCCTCGGGTTCGGCTGCGAACACGGCGGTGGTGGCTGCAAAACCGTGCACGGCAATGGCGGTGCCGCTGATCAGGCCGCCGCCGCCCACGGGCGCCAGCACAGCCTCCAGCGGGCCAGCCTGTGACAGCAACTCCAGCGCTGCCGTGCCCTGACCGGCGATCACCCGTGGGTCGGTGAATGGATGCACCAACTGCGCGCCGGTGTCGCGCTGCAGCTGTGCGGCCAAGCTTTCGCGCGCCGCTTGGGTGGGCGCGCAGCGATGAACGGAGGCGCCATAATTTTCTATCGCGGCGACCTTGGATTTTACCGCGCCTTCGGGCACCACCACGTGCGCCGGAATGCCGCGGGTGCGCGCGGCCAGCGCGAGGGCAGCGCCGTGGTTTCCCGATGAATGCGTGACCACGCCGTGCGCAGCCTCGGCGTCGCCTAGCGACCACACCGCATTGCAGGCGCCGCGAAACTTGAACGCACCGACGCGCTGGAAGTTCTCGCATTTAAAAAACAGTTCGGCGCCGGCAAGCGCATCTAGCGAGCTTGAACGCAGCACCGGCGTGACTTGGGCAAACGGAGCGATGCGTGCGGCGGCATCGAGCACGTCATTGAAAGTGGCAAGGGCGTCGGTCATGTCGGCAGCGAGGTCAGGGCAGGACAGCCTAACAAAGGCTCAGGCCGCATCGACGACGGCGTCGGTCGCGCGCTGCCCCAGCAGGCTGCTCAGCGCCGAACCCACCACCACCAGTCCAGCACCGACGTAGCCAAGCCAAGTCACGTGCTCCGGCGCGAGCACGGTGGGCGCGAAGGCGTGCACGGCGGCTACGGCCGCCAGGCACAGCAGGGGCGTGGTAGCGAGGATCGCCGAGACGCGCGACGCCTCCCAGTGCGCGAGCGCTTCGGCGAAGGCGCCGTACGCGACCAAGGTATTAAGTGCGCAATACCCCAGCATCAGGCCATGACGCACATCCAGCGCAAACAGGTGCGTCGGGTGCGCGAACGGCCACAGCAGCAGCGCCGCTGCGGCGTAGATGAACAGCAAGATCGCCGTGGACGACAAGCGCAACAGCAGCTGCTTTTGCAGCAGGGCATACCCCGCCCAAGACACGGCACCGACGATCACCGCCGCCGAGCCCAGCGCATAGGCGCGACCGGTGACCGCGCTGGCACTGAGCTGGTCGCGAAAGAACAGGCCCAAGCCCAGCGCGATGATCGCCAAGCCGGCCCATTGTCCAGGGCGGTAACGCTCGCGGAAAACGACGATGCCGCCAACGGCCATCAACAGCGGCGCCAATTGAATCAGCAGCTGCGCATTGGCCGGTGTCGTGTAAAACACGCCCAACAGGTAAAACACATAGTTGCCGATCAACAGCAGGGCCGCGACGGCCAACAGCAGCCAGCGACGACGATCGAGGCCGGCAAACACCGACAGCCCGCCGCGCGCGGCCAGCCAAGCGAAGACGATGCCGGCCGCAGTCAGAAAGCGGAACCAA
Organism: Lysobacterales bacterium; assembly: GCA_038252715.1. Classification (GTDB taxonomy): domain Bacteria; phylum Pseudomonadota; class Gammaproteobacteria; order Xanthomonadales; family Xanthomonadaceae; genus Arenimonas. The sequence continues at coordinate 2,208 of JBBSAA010000285.1, forward strand.
GTCAGGGTGATCGGATCAACGACTTCGAGCGTGATTTTCAGGGCCAGCGGCAGGGTCGCCCAACACAGCGCCGTCACCATCGCGAGCGCCAGCCCCAGCTTCCAGCGCCCGGAGGCGCGATGCATCGTCATCTTCACGTCCTGTGGCAGCAGTGGGCGCAGCATGGTGACTGGGCCTCGCGGGCGTACAGGTTAAGCGGTAATTCACCGCGTGGGGCCAACACTCGACATTCCCACGGGGGGATTGCCATGACCACACGCCTGTTTTTCGCCGCTTCGCTTGCACTATCGCTAGCCGGTTGCGCGACCTATTCCAACGACTACCGTGATTCGTACGTCGACGGCAGCTATTACTCGCCCGCCGACGGCGACAACGGCGACTATTACTATGCGCCTGAGCGCAGCGACTCGTACTACTCCGACGGTTACTACGGCGGTAGTTACTACGACTACCGCTATTACCTCGGCCCAATCGGTTACGGCAGCTATGACGGGTATTGCTCGGTGCGCTATAGCACCTGTGCGCCGTATTGGTACGGCGGCTATTCCCCCTCTTACAGCCGCTACGGCTTCAGCCTGATCTTCGGCTCTTACGGCGGCTATGGCGGCTACGGCGGCTATGGCGGCTATGACGGTTACGGAGGCTATGGCCACGGCTATTCGCGTCCGCCTTATTACGGTTACGGTTACCGCAGCCACCCGATCTATCGCGGCAGTTCGCGACCGGGCCGGTCGGATGGC
>JBBSAA010000286.1:0-2947 GCA_038252715.1 Lysobacterales bacterium
CGCGCCCCGTCCACCGAGCGGCTGCTGCCGCTCCAGATCGAAACCAGGCCGACAACAGCGACGAGCAAGGCGACGACGATGGCCGCGATCAGCCATAAGCGGCGTTTGCCGGTGTGTCCGGGTGGTGGCGAAAGGACGCGGTCTTGGGCGGAGGTGTCGCGGATCATGTGGGCTTCCCTGTGTCCTAGAGGAGTCAGCACGTTCCATGCCATGACCTAACATGCTGTATTTAATCATTTTATTCGCATTTGCCAGACTGTCCGCGGCGTCCGATCCGCGTCCGGTCGGCGCACGCGGACGCGCCGGACACCGGGCAGTGGGATGCGGGCGGCAAATACAAATCGGCTAAAATCACTTTTTGTGGGAGACAGTCAGTCATGTGCGGAATCGTCGGGGCAATTGCCCAGCGGGATGTGGTGCCCTTCCTCGTCGATGGCCTCAAGCGCCTCGAATACCGCGGCTATGATTCAGCGGGCGTCGCCGTGCTGAACGACACGCTGCGCCGCGTGCGTCGTACCGGTCGTGTCTCAGAAATGGAAAATGCCGTGCAAGCCGAAGGTCTGCAAGGCACGATCGGTATCGGTCATACGCGCTGGGCCACACACGGCGGCGTCACCGAGCTCAACGCGCATCCGCACATCAGCGACGGCGAATTGGCCATCGTTCATAACGGCATCATCGAGAATCACGAGGAGCAGCGCGAGCGTCTGCGCGGCCTAGGCTACGTGTTTGAGTCGCAGACCGACACCGAGATCATTGCCCACCTGATCCAGCACTATCTCAAGGCCGACGGTGACTTGCTCAAGGCCACGCAGCGTGCGGTGCGCGAGTTGACCGGCGCCTACGCTATAGCCGTGGTCAGCCGCCGCGAGCCAGACCGCTTCATCGCCGCGCGCATGGGCTGCCCCTTGCTGGTGGGCTTGGGCGACGGCGAGAACTTCGTTGCCTCCGATGTCTCGGCGGTGATCTCGGCGACGCGTCGAGTCATCTTCCTGGAGGAAGGCGATGTCGCGGAAATCACCCGCGACGCCGTCACGGTGTTCGACGTCACCGGCAACAAGATAGAGCGCAAGGTGCACGTGTCCGACGTGTCGCTGGCCTCGCTGGAGTTGGGCCCGTACAGCCACTTCATGCAAAAAGAAATCCACGAGCAGCCGCGCGCCATCGCCGACACGCTGGAGGCCGTGGTGGCTGAAGGCTTTTCGCCGACTTTGTTTGGTGCCGATGCCGCGGAGATCTTGCGTGACGTCGAAGGGGTGCAGATTCTCGCCTGCGGCACCAGCTATTACGCTGGCTTGACTGCCCGCTACTGGATCGAAGCCATTGCCGGTCTGCCCTGCAGCGTTGAGATCGCCAGCGAATACCGCTACCGCGCGGCGGTCGCCAACCCCAAGCATTTGATCGTCACCATTTCCCAGTCGGGCGAGACCCTCGACACGATGGAAGCGCTGAAATACGCCAAGTCGCTAGGCCATGCCAAGACGCTGTCGATTTGCAACGTGCCCGAAAGCGCCATTCCGCGTGCGAGCTCGATGGTGTTCTACACCCGCGCCGGCGCTGAAATCGGCGTGGCGTCGACGAAAGCCTTCACCACCCAGTTGATTGCGCTGTTTGCGTTGACTGGGACGCTAGCGAGACTGACCGGCCGGCTCGATGATGAAAAAGCCGCCGAATATCTTGAAGCACTGCGTCATTTGCCCGGCAGCGTGCAGCACGCCTTGAACCTCGAGCCGCAGATCGTCGCGTGGGCGGACAAGTTCACGCCGAAACACCACGCCTTGTTTCTGGGTCGTGGCCTGAGCTATCCGATCGCGCTTGAAGGCGCGCTCAAGCTCAAGGAAATTTCGTATATCCACGCCGAGGCCTACCCCGCTGGCGAACTCAAGCATGGGCCACTGGCCCTGGTGGATTCGGAAATGCCGGTGGTGGTTATTGCGCCCAACGACACCTTGCTCGAGAAAGTGAAGTCGAACATGCAAGAAGTGCGCGCGCGCGGCGGCGAGCTGTTTGTGTTTGCCGATGCCGATAGCCATTTCAGTGAGTCCGAAGGCGTGCACGTGATTCGCACGCCGCGCCATGTCGGCGTGCTGAGCCCAGTGGTGCATGCGATCCCGGTGCAGCTGTTGGCGTACCACACCGCGCTCAAGCGCGGCACCGACGTCGACAAGCCGCGCAACCTGGCTAAATCAGTGACGGTGGAATAAACATGCGTATCTGCGTTTACGCCGCGTCTAGCGCGCAGGTAGCGCCGGATTTCAAGGCCGCGGCCTTTGCGCTCGGCCAGGCGATCGCCGGCGACGGTCATAGCCTCGTGTATGGCGGTGGTTCGCAGGGGCTGATGGGCGCGGTGGCGGATGGCGCGCTGTCCAAGCACGGCGAGGTTATTGGCATCTTGCCGAGGTTCATGGCGGATCTCGAATGGGGCCACCCCGGCCTCACCCACCTCGACTTGGTCGAGGACATGCGCGAGCGCAAGCATAAGTTGCTGACCGGTTCGGATGCAGTCATCGCCCTGCCCGGCGGCTGCGGTACGTTGGAAGAGTTGTTCGAGGCGATGACGCTCAAGCGCTTGGGAATCTACTTCAATCCGATCGTGCTAGTGAACACGCGCAATTTCTACGCGCCGCTGGATGCCTTCATGCAGCAGGTGATCGAAGAGAAGTTCATGAACCTCGAACATGCGGCGATGTGGTCGCTGGTCGATGCGGTCGAAGAGGTGTTGCCAAAGATCAAAGCGACGCCGGCCTGGCGCGAGGACGCGCGCGACTATGCCGTCGTGCGATGAACCCCGTGGTTGCCCGCGGCCCCTTAGCCGCGCCTAGGCAACTTTGGAGAAGGTCGCGTTGGCATGGGCTTCTCATTGGACGGACCAAAAATATCCGTGACTGCGGTTGAAGACCGGCACCGGGCGTAGAGTGTGTCGGTAACCATGCGTGCTAGGGCTTCC
>JBBSAA010000287.1:0-2906 GCA_038252715.1 Lysobacterales bacterium
CGTGGGCAAGATTGCCCGCCTCGTGCCGGGCGCGGCCGCGGGGGCCTTGCTTGCTGGCGTTGTGCTCGGCGCGTTCTGGGGCATGGGGCCGGCGTATGCCGCGGGCGTGGGCCTAGAGCGCGCGCAAGTGTCCGCGTTCATGAGCATCACCATCTTGGGCGGCGCACTCATGCAGCTTCCCATTGGTCGCCTGTCTGACCAGCACGATCGACGCACGGCCTTGGCCGTCGTCAGCGGCTTGGGCGCGGCATTGGCTGCAAGCGCAGCGCTATTGCCGGCGCCGCAATTCCTAACGCTCGGCGTGTTGTTCTTCCTGTTTGGCGGCCTGTGCTTCGCTCTATACCCCCTGTGCGTCGCGCACCTGCTGGACCATTTGCCGAGGAACGCGCTGCTCTCAGGCTGCAGCGCGCTTTTACTTCTCAACGGCGTGGGTGCAGCGATTGGCCCTTTGCTCGCCGGTGCGGCAATGCAGCGCATGGGCCCGACCGCGCTACCGATACTTTTTTCCGCGACGTTGCTTGCGCTTGCCGTCATTGCCGGCGGTCGCCGCTTATTGCATGCGCGCACGCTGCTGCACCCATCGCGCTTCAGCCCCATGTTACGCACTACGCCAATCGCCTTAGCGCTATTGGCTGAGTTGAATGAACCAGACGACACCCAAGGAGATGCAACGTGACTGGAAAACATCCGAAACAGAAAGTTCTGTTGGCGACGGACCTCGATGGCACCTTCCTTGCTGGAAGCGTGACGGATCGCCGACAACTGTATCGTCTGATCGAAACCCATCCAGACGTTCGCACTGCTTGGGTAACTGGGCGTGGAATTGAAACAGTCCTGCCACTGCTGTCCGATCCGTTAATGCCTGTCCCCGACTATTTGGTCTGCGATGTCGGGGCCACCATCGTGGCGACGGCGGACATGCAGCCCTTGCAGCCGCTGCAATCAAGCATCGAGGCGCGTTGGCCGGGGGAGAAGGCGGTCGTTGAGGCGATGGCACAATTTGACGCGCTAATTCGCCAGGACGTCCCGCAGCAACGCCGGTGCTCCTACTACTGTGAGCCAGGCGACCTGCTGCGCCTGCGACCCGCCATCGAAAGGCAGGCTCGCCTGCTCAATTGCGACGTCCTTTATTCCGCCGACCGCTACCTCGACATACTGCCGCACGGCACCAACAAGGGCAGCACCTTACTCGCACTGACCGAGCACATGGGCATTGCCCGCTCGCAGGTCTTGGTCGCTGGCGACACCATGAACGACCTATCGATGTACGAGCTTGGCTTCAAGGGCGTTTGCGTCGGCGCATCGGAGCCGGCGCTGTTAGACGCCACCCGCGCCATGCCCGATGTCATGCATTCCAATTTGATTGGTTGCGCTGGAATCCTGGCCGCGCTGGGCCATTTCCACCTCATCGACCAGACAGCACCGGGATTCGAGCTCGATGATGGCGTCGAGCCGGGCAAGGCTGACTTGGTGATGGTCTACCACCGCCTACCTTACGAGGAAAAGCGCGTTGATGGGCGGATGGTTCGGCAGTCGCACAGCTCACCGAACGGGATCATCCCAAGCCTGCTGAATTTCTTCGGTGAAGGTCATCCCGGGTCCTGGGTGGCCTGGAGTGTCTCCGAACCCGGCGACGAGCCGTTCAAGGTTCATACCACCGTCGACGCCGTGCGCTACCCGAACTTGACGGCAGCGCGCGTGCCCCTGAGCAAGGAACAGGTGGACGTGTTCTACAAGCGCTTTTCGAAGGAAGCGTTCTGGCCTATCATCAACACGTTTTGGGAGCGTGCTCGCTTCGATGACGGCGACTGGCAGGTATTCAAGCAGGTCAATCGCTTGTTCGCCGAACGCACGGCGGCTGAAGCGGCCCCTGGCGCCACGGTGTGGCTGCACGACTACAACTTGTGGATGGTGCCGTCCACGCTTCGTGAGCTGCGCCCCGACCTGAAAATCGCTTTTTTCCATCACACGCATTTCCCCACCGGCGACATCTTCAACATCATCCCGTGGCGGCGCGAAATCTTGGGCAGCCTGCTGGCGTGCGACTACATCGGTTTCCAAATCCCACGCCACGTCGAGAACTTCGTCGATGCCCTGCGTGGCGCGACGCCCGTCGAGGTGGTTTCCCGAGTGTCGTGCGCACCGAGATTCCTCACCTACGGTTGCTGTGTCGGGCTCGACAGCATGCCTACCCTGCTGCGCGTACAGGGCCGCAACATTCGCCTTGGCGCGCACCCGGTCGGCACCGACGTTGATCGAATCGGCGAAATCCTGGACGCTCCCGAGGTGAGTGAGCATGTTGCCGATATCCGCGCCGAGATTGGCGAGCGCAAGTTGGTCCTGTCGATCGAGCGCCTGGATTACGGCAAGGGAATCTTGGAAAAGCTGAGGGCGTTTGAAACCCTGCTTGAACGCGATCCCGAACTGCACGGCAAGGTGACCTTGGTGGTCGTTTGCGTCCCGGCGGCGCGCGAGATGACCGTGTATAGACGCCTGCAGGCGGAGATAGAGCGCGCCGTGGGGCGAATCAACGGCAGCATGTCGCGCCTAGACTGGACGCCCGTGCGCTTCTTCGCGCGGGCGCTGCCGTTTGAAAGCGTCGTCGCGCACTACGCCGCCGCCGACGTCATGTGGATTACGCCACTGCGCGATGGGCTGAACCTAGTTGCCAAGGAATTCGTCGCCGTCCAGGGCCGCGCCAAGGGCAATGGCGTCCTGGTGTTGTCCGAGTTCGCTGGCGCCGCGGCCGAGTTGAAGGGCGCCTTGCTCACCAATCCGCACGATAGCGAAGAAATGGTCTCGACTTTGCGCCTTGCGTTAACGATGGCTGAGTCCGAGCGCGAGGACCGGCAGCGCTCGCTATTCGAGATCGTCTCCCACTACGACCTGTCGCGCTGGGGTCAGGA
>JBBSAA010000288.1:0-2897 GCA_038252715.1 Lysobacterales bacterium
CCAGCGCTATATCCCGGAAATCGTCGATGGCGACAAACGCATCCTGTTGGTCGATGGCGAGCCGGTGCCGTATTGCTTGGCGCGAATCCCGCAGGGTGACGAGTTCCGCGGCAACCTGGCCGCCGGCGGTCGCGGCGAAGGCCGTCCGCTCAGCGACCGTGACCGCTGGATCGCCGCCCAGGTCGGTCCCGAACTGGTCCGTCGCGGCATGATGTTCGTCGGGCTAGACGTCATCGGCGACTACCTGACTGAGGTCAACGTCACCAGCCCCACCTGCATTCGGGAGCTGGACCAGCAGTTCGGCTTGAACATCGCCGGCACCTTGTTCGACGCGATCGAGGCCCGGCGCGCCCGCGGATGATCGACCAGTGAGTGTGCCCCCCGCCGCCCTGCCCGACCCGCCGGCCCCGACCGGGCCTCGCCCTGGCCCGCGAATTGGGCCCTCCGAGCGCTTGTCGGCGACCCTGGCGCTGTCCCTGATCACCTTTGGCGTGCTGATCTTGGGCATCGGCTTCGTCAAGGACGACGCGGCGCCGGTGGTGCCGACGCTCGACGTGATCCTGACCCAAACCCAGACCGACGCCCCGCCCAAGGATGCCGATTTCATCGCTCAGGCCAACAACCAAGGCGGCGGCGACAGCGCCACGCCCCAGCGCCCGCGCGAAGCGCAGGCGGCGGTCGTGCCCAAGCCGCAGCCTGGCATCGCGCCGCGCCTGATGACAGCGCAGGCACCGCCGCCGGCGCTGGACCCGCGCAAACGCGTGCTGTCGACGACCGGCAGCAGCGACTTCACCGTGGTGCGGCCCGAGGACCAGCCCGACAGCGAACCCACGCCCCTGCCCACCGGGCGGGAACTGATGCAGCGCAGCCTGGAAGCGGCGCGCTTGGCGTCGGAGATTGCGCTCAAGGAAGACCTGCGCGCCAAACGCCCGAAGAAGAAATTCATCACCGCCAGCACCCAGCAATACGAATACGCCAGCTACATGCGCGCCTGGGTCGAGAAGGTCGAGCGCGTCGGCAACCTCAACTACCCGGCCGAAGCCCGGCGCCGACGCATGGCCGGCCGACTGGTGATGGACGTGGCGGTGCGTCCCGACGGTACGGTCGCCGATGTCGTTGTCACCGAACCGAGTGGAGAAAAAGTGCTCGATCAGGCCGCAGTGCGAATCGTCCGCCTGTCCGAGCCCTTCCCGCCGCTGCCCAAGACCGACGAGCGCGTCGACGAACTGCACATCACCCGCACCTGGGATTTTGGCGACGGCAGTTTCGACAGCAACTGACGCGCTATCGCTCAGCGCAATGTAGGAGCGGCGTCAGCCGCGATCTGTGGCTGTCGCCACCAGACCGTCCCGCCCTGAATTGCGCGGCTGTTGAATTGCTTTCTTGCTGACACGGCGGTGCGAAAAGATCGCGGCTGACGCCGCTCCTACGGGGCCTTGCTGATACGTCTGTTCGGTGTAGGCGTGGAATCGTTAGCCGCTGCCAAGGCGGACGATCTTGATCCAAGTCAGGGCAGCAATTCTCGGAAAGACCAGACTGTCTTCAGTCCTTCTGGAACCTGCCCATGAACAAGTCCTACTTACTTACAACGGCGGTGGCGATTGCACTGGCTACCACCCCGCTTTTGGCCGCCGAGCCTGCCGCTGGCACGGACAAAGGCAAGCTGTTGTTGGATTTCCGCGCACGAATTGAATCCGTGGACGATGCCGGAATTTTGGCGCGCGGCGAAGCCGACACCTTGCGGCTGCGCTTGGGCTACCGAACAGCCAGCCATAGCGGCTGGAGTGGCGTCATAGAAGGCGTGGGCACGACGCATGTTTTCGGCGAGGACTTCAACAGCACGGCCAATGGTCGCACCCGGTACCCCACCGTGGTGGACCCCGACAACACCGCGCTGAATCAAGCCTATGTGCAGTACGCACCGTCGGCCGCGACCAAAGTAATGCTGGGCCGGCAGCGCCTGCTTTATGACAACCAACGCTTCTTTGGTAACTCCGGCTGGCGTCAGAACGAACAGACCTTCGATGCCTTGAACATCGAACACCGTGCCAGCAATGGCCTGAATTTGCGCTACAGCTATCTGGATCGAGTCAATCGGATCAATGGCGCCGATCATCCCGATCCCAATGTCGCGCGCTGGCAGCTGGATGCGCATTTGTTGAGCCTGAGCCACGCCGTAGGCCCCGGCGTGCTAACCGGGTATGCCCACTTCATCGATAACCAGACCCTGCCGCTGACCTCGCATCGAAACTTGGGACTGCGCTACGCCGCTAAACACGAACAGCCTGCTGGCCTGGGCTGGCTGGCCACGGCTGAGTTTGCCCACCAAGACAGCTATGCCGATGGCAAGGCCAGCATCAATGCTGACTATTCCTTGCTGGAGGGCGGCGTGGTCTGGCGTGCCAACACGTTCAAGGCCGGCTGGGAAAAACTCGGCGGCGATGGCCGCTACGGTTTCGCCACGCCCTTCGCCACCTTGCATGCGTTCAACGGCTGGGCAGATCGCTTCCTGACCACGCCTGCCAACGGCCTGCAGGACACGTCCCTGGGCTGGAACCGGAAATGGGGGCCTGTCGGCGCCGTGGTTGCTTGGCACGACTTCCGTTCAGACCAGCGCAACCTCCACTACGGCCAAGAGTTTGATGCCTCAGTATCGTGGGCGTTTGCGCCACGTTGGAGCGGCTTGGTGAAATACGCCGACTTCCACGCTGGCGATACTGGCTTCAATGTCCGGAAAGCCTGGCTAAGCGTCGAATACGTGTATTGATCCCTTGCCGAAGTGGCGTGCGCGCGGGAACGTTGTTCCGCAGGCATGCGGCACTGCATGCCGAGGCCCGGGGTTAGGACGCACGCAGCTTCTGCGGCTCGCGGCGGCGGGAAAAGATCGCGGACGCGGC
>JBBSAA010000289.1:0-2890 GCA_038252715.1 Lysobacterales bacterium
CGCTGCCAGTCCCTGCTGCATACCCAGCGCCTGCAGGTGGACGTGGAACGCCTCGCCAATGCCGAACGCCTGCAGCGTGCGCTGTTCGCGATCAGCGACATCGTCAGCTCAGGTCGCAGCACCGATGACGTGCTGCATGGCCTGCACCAAATCGTCGGGCGGCTGATGTATGCAGAGAATTTTTACATCGTCCGGTTTGAGCCGCAGCGCGAGACCATCCGGTTCCTGTACTTCGCTGACAGCCACGACCCGGACGCGCCCGATCCAGAGAGCGAGCTCAGCGCGGCGGAAATGGGCAACAGCTTGACCTTGGCGATGCTGCGTCACGGCCAAGCGGTGCGTGGGCCGTCGCAGTCCCTGCGCGAAACTCTCAATGTTGTGCGCGATGATGCACTTGGGCCCGACAGTGAAGATTGGCTGGGCGTTCCGATCGTCGAGGACGGCATCGTCCGCGGCGCGGTGGTAGTGCAGAGCTACGACCCCGCCGTACGTTACAGCGAATCAGACCAAGCCCTGCTCAGCTACGTCGCCCAGCACATCCTAAGCGCGCTATCGCGCCGCGAAGCCCAGGAAGAGTTGGAAAAACGCGTCCAAGAGCGCACGGTAGAGTTGCGCCGGGAAATCCACGAGCGCGAGCGCAGCGAACAACTGCAGCGCGCGCTGTACCGCATCGCTGAACTCTCCGGCAGCAGCGACAGCATCGAAACCTTTTACGCCTCGGTGCATGAGATTGTCGGCGAACTACTGGACGCCCGCAATTTCTACATCGCCCTGCTTACCGAAGACGGTGGCACGATTGAGTTTCCGTATTCGGTCGATGAGCGCGACGAGCGCAAGAGCAGCCGCAAAGTAAGCCGGGGACTTAGCGAATACGTGTTGCGTACCTGCAAGCCGCTGCTGACCGACCGCGCCGGCACCACCGAGCTCGAACTGGCCGGCGAGGTGCAGGTGTTTGGTACCAAATCGGTGTGTTGGTTGGGCGTGCCGCTGCTCAGCAACGGTCGCGCCATTGGGCTGATCGCGGTGCAAAGCTATACGCCCGACTACCTGTACACCGCGCGCGACGAAGAATTGCTGAGCTTTGTTTCCTTCCATATCGCCAATGCCCTAGAGCGTCGCCAAGCTGATGAATCGCTGCGTCGGGCCTACGCCGAGCTCGAACAGCGCGTCGAGGCGCGCACCAGCGAACTGGCCGTCACCAACCGAGAGCTGCGCGACCAGATCTCGGTGCGTGAGCGCGTTGAATACAAGCTAAAGCACGAGGCCTTGCATGACACGCTGACGGGCCTACCCAACCGCAGCCAGCTGCTGGCAACGCTGGGCCTGTCGCTGTCGCGCTACCGGCAAAAAGGCGAGCACAATTTCGCGGTATTGTTCCTGGATCTTGATCGCTTCAAGGTCGTCAACGACTCGGTCGGGCACTTGGTTGGCGATGAACTGCTCAAGGAGGCGGCGCTGCGCATCAGTCGTTGCGTACGCGAGCCCGACACGGTCGCGCGCTTGGGCGGCGATGAATTCGCCATCGTGATTGACCGAATCCATGAATCGCACGATGCGGTGATGGTGGCCGAACGCGTGATCCGCAGCTTGTCCGAACCCATGCGCATTGCTGGCAAAGAGCTTTACACCTCGGCCAGCATTGGCATTGCGATTTCGCACGAACGCTATCGTAATCCCGAGGAGCTGTTGCGCGACGCCGATGTGGCCATGTACCGCGCCAAGGCCGCTGGCCGGCAGCGGTTCGCGCTATTTGACGAAAAGCTGCACGAAGACGCGCTACGCCAACTCGAACTCGAAGGCGACCTGCGCCGCGGCCTGCAGCGGCAGGAATTCGTGCCTTATTACCAGCCGATCGTCTGTCTCGACGACGGCAGGGTCTTGGGTTTCGAAGCGCTGATGCGCTGGAACCACCCCGAGCGCGGCACGCTCGCCCCGGGCGACTACCTAGCGACAGCGGAAGAATCGGGCACGCTGGAACAAATTGACTGGCAAATCTACGACCAAGTCTGTAGCGATATTCGCGTGCTCGCGTTGGGCGATCGTTACGTCACCATCAACGTCTCGCCGCGGCACCTGCGCGCGGCCGATTTCGACGAACGATTACTATACCTGCTGCAAGATCGCAGGGTTGAACCCAAGCACCTGCGGCTGGAAGTGACTGAAGGGGCCCTGCTGGAAAACCCCGAGCAGGTGCAAAGCTGCTTGGGTCGGCTGCGCGACGCCGGCGTGCAAACCTTCCTCGACGATTTCGGTACCGGCTATTCGTCGCTGTCCTACCTGCACAGCTTCCCGCTGCACGGCATCAAGATTGATCGCTCATTCGTGGCCGCGCTCAAGAGCGGCGAAAGCGGCGGCAGCACCGCCATCGTGCGCGCGATCTGCGTACTGGCCGATTCGCTTGGCTTGGAAGTCGTTGCCGAAGGCGTGGAAACCGATGCACAGTGCACGCAGCTGCGCGAGCTCGGTTTGAGCCAAGGCCAAGGCTATCTGTTCTCCAAGCCCGGCTCACTGGGCGACATCAGCACGCGCTTTGGCACCTAGGTACTCGCCAAAAAGATTTCCTGCCTTGTAGGAGCGGCGTAAGCCGCGATCTTTCCATTCCGTTCGCGGGTTGTCATGCCTTCTCTTGCCCATTTGCTTGAAATGCGCCGCGCTAGCCACGGCAACACCGCCAAGAAAGCCTCTGTGATTGTCGGATTACGAGGGCCGTCGCGAACAGTGGCTTACGGCGACCGTCTCTTAGCAAGGTCGTTGACCGTTCGTCGCCTTTCATCCGCATGATCGACTCCGTCGTCAGCCGCTGGTTCGGTCCCGCCTTCGACCAACTTGATCCCCTGCTGCAGGATCTCCACCGCCACGGCGGGCGACTTGAAGGCGACATCGAGCTTTC
>JBBSAA010000290.1:0-2887 GCA_038252715.1 Lysobacterales bacterium
CGTTTCGCCACTCATAGCGCTAATGCAGGACCAAGTTGAAACCTTGGAACAGCTTGGCGTCCGCGCGGCCTTCTTGAACTCATCGCTGAGCTCAGAGGCCGCGTCCGAGGTAGAGCGCAAACTCCTCGCCGGCGAATTCGACCTGCTGTACGTCGCGCCCGAGCGGCTACTGACTGGTCGCTTCCTTGCCCTGCTCGAGCGCACCACGATTGCCCTGTTCGCCATTGATGAAGCGCACTGCGTTTCCCAGTGGGGCCACGACTTCCGCCCCGAATACCGCGAGCTGAACCTGCTGCACGAGCGCTGGCCGACGGTACCAAGGATTGCCTTGACCGCGACTGCCGATGCGCCAACGCGCCAGGAAATCGTCGAGCGCTTGGCGCTTGATGATGCGCGGCAGTTCATCAGCTCGTTTGATCGCCCCAATATTCATTACCGGGTGGCGCAAAAAGACAACGCGCGCAAACAGCTGCTTGATTTCCTGCAGGCGCACCGCGGTGACGCCGGAATCGTGTACTGCCTGTCGCGTCGCAAAGTCGAGGAAACCGCCGCCTACCTCGCTATGCAAGGCGTGACTGCACTGCCCTATCACGCGGGTTTGGATGCGAGCTTGCGGGCGACAAACCAGCGCCGCTTCCTGCGCGAAGACGGCGTGGTGATGGTGGCCACGATTGCCTTCGGCATGGGCATCGACAAGCCTGATGTGCGGTTTGTTGCGCACCTAGACTTGCCGAAATCACTGGAAGGTTATTACCAGGAAACCGGACGCGCCGGCCGCGACGGCGACCCGGCCGAGGCCTGGCTGGCTTATGGACTGGGCGACATGGTGACGCTCAAGCAGATGATTGCCTCCTCCGACGCCGGTGAAGACAGACAGCGCCTAGAGCGCGGCAAACTTGATACCTTGCTGGCCTATTGCGAGTCCACGCGTTGTCGTCGACAAACTTTGCTGGCGAATTTCGGCGAAACCTATGCCGAGCCCTGCGGCAACTGCGACAACTGCCTCGATCCACCGCAAACCTGGGACGCGACCGTCGCGGCGCAAAAAGCGCTGTCCTGCGTTTACCGCACCGGCCAGCGTTTCGGCGTTACGCACTTGGTTGATGTATTGCGCGGCGTCAGCAACGAGCGCATGGGCCAATTCGGCCACGACCAGCTCAGCACCTTCGGCATCGGCACTGATCTAGATGCGAAACAGTGGAAAGGCGTGTTCCGGCAGATGGTGGCGATGGGCTTGCTGGAAGTCGATTCCGAGGCCTTTGGCGGCCTTCGCCTGACTGACGCCAGTCGGCCGGTATTGCGCGGCGAAACTCGCGTGGCGCTGCGCCGTGAAAGTGAAAAACGTCGCGAACGCAGCACCCGCGGTAGTAGCGGCAGCGCGTCGATGGCGCCAGCCATGTCAGCCGCGGACGCGCCCGTGTTCGACGCACTGCGCGCACTGCGTGCAACGCTGGCCCGCGAACAGAATGTGCCGGCTTACGTCATTTTCCACGATGCCACCCTGCGTGCAATCGCCGCGCAGCGTCCGCGTGACCTCGACAGCCTCGGCCAAGTCAACGGCGTTGGCGCCAGCAAACTCGAACGCTACGGCGAAAGCCTGCTGTCGGTACTGCGCGGGCTGCAGGCGGCGTAACCGACACCCTCAGCCAAACTCCGTGCCATGTAGGAGCGGCGTAAGCCGCGATGTGTTCAGGGCGTCGACCCTTACGCGCGCTTAGACCGACCTTTGTGCTCGCAATCTCAGCGCCAATGCGAGCATGATCAGTGCGACCAAGCAAGCCGGAGCGATGCACGATCAGAAGGCCGCCGGATTCGCTTCCAGAATCTCCCGCACCACGCGTGCGGAAATCTTGAGGTCCTCAGCGACCTTGGCCGGCATATTCAGGCCCATCGACTCATATTGCTTGGCCAAGCCCAGGACATTGATGACCAGGGCGTCGGCCTTGGCTTGCCGGGCTTTTGTGCCTTTTTGCTCCGGAATCATGGTGCGCACCTCGAGGACAATTAGGCCGCTATTGTAGGCTTGCGAGGGTTTGCACGGACCGCACCGGCGCCGGGACTGGCAAGGCAACGGCAGCGGCTCGCCCCGACCGGCCGCGATAGAGCCCGCCTCAACGGGAAACTGGGCAGCTGGATTTCACTATTTGCGAGGCTGCCTCGCAATTTTAGCTAGCCGCCATCGCTGAACTTCGCCAATAATTGGGGGCACGCCACCCCCCGATTGGCTTCTGTGGCTTTGAGGAATTCCATGACCTGCTTCGACCTGTGTCTCGCGACCTCTACCCAGGCCCTGCGCAAGCTTATTTTCCCGGCCGTGGCACTCGGCTTGGCGCTGGCCGCCGTACCGGCTCACGCTGAAATCCTGCAGGGCACGCTGCTGCTGCAATGGGGCGACCCACAGGGCGGTCCCGGCCAAGGCAATCGCCATGAGCGGTCGAAGTTCAATGCCATCCTCGTTGCCGACAATGGCAAGCGCTATCCCCTCGACACGACGCAGGCGCTGCACGCGGCAGACAATTTGTACGCTTTAGCCAATCGCCGCGTCGCCATCGAATTTTCGACCGATACCCAACGCACGGTGCAGGCCATCGTGTCAGCGGCGAATCCCGAATCCGTGCTGTCGGTCGAGCAACTCAAGCGCGCCGACGCGCTTGCTGCAGCCGTCAGCGGCACGACGCGCTGGATCACGGTCGCGTGCAAATTTGCCGATATCGCCACCGTGCAAAAACCCATCGCATTCTTCCAAGGTCAGTACGGCACGGTGTCGGGCCAGCTCGGTCACTATTGGCCGGAAGTGTCCTACGGCAAGATCAACCTGACCGGCAGCGACGCCTATGGCTGGTTCACCTTGCCGCAGCCGCGCTCGTTCTATGTCACCAAAGACAGC
>JBBSAA010000291.1:0-2827 GCA_038252715.1 Lysobacterales bacterium
GCTCTTGTCTCGCGCCAGCTCCTGCGCGATCAGGGCTTCGCTGCCGGGCGCGTTGTAGCGATTGAGCTGTTCGATGATTGACCAGCGATCCTCCTGATCAATTTCAACGCCGGCGGCGTCATTCTTGCCGCTGAGGATGTCAGCCAGGCGGGCCAGCGCCGCGTCGCTACTGGCGACGCCAACGTAGGTGCCAAACCACGAACGCGCACGATCGCGGTTGGTGCGATCGGCCTCCATCCCGGCCCACAGCGTGTCTTCCATTTGCTTGCTGAGGCGGCGATCAATGGCCGAGCCGGGCGCGAACGTACGCAGGTAGCCTTTGGCCGTGCCGAAATTGCCCAGCGCTTGGCGCAACAAGGTGTAGTCGGTTTCCTTGGGAGCGTTGTCCAGCGTGGCCTGCACGAAGTCCTCAAGGCTCAGGCGGCGATCGCGCAGGCCGTCGCCCAAGCTTTGCCATAGCATCGAGCGCAGCATGGGGTCTTCAACGCCAGCGAGGTGTGCACGCGCGGTGGCGAAGGACTTGGCGTCCAGCACGACCTTTACGAAGCCCCAGTCTTCATAGTTCGGATACACCAGGTCTGGACAGGCCTGGCCGACAAAGGCCGGCACGGCCGTGCTGGCGCCGCTGTAGGTCACCGATTGCTTGTTCGAGAGGGCCAGTTTGCCGTCAACGACGTTGAACAGCGCAACCTGCACCAGCTGCGAGCGCAGGGTGGGGTAGGCCGGGTTCGAAGGCGACTGCTGTAGCGTGAAGGCGCTGACCTTGCCGCCCGCGCATTGGACATCGGCGCTCAGCTTGTTCACGCCCGGCTCGTACAGCCACTCTTTTGCCCACGGCTGCAGGTCGCGACCGGAAGACTTCGACAGCGCGCCGATGAAATCATCGAGCGAGGCATTGCCATAGGAATGGGCAAGCAGGTAATTGTGAACGCCCTGGCGAAACGCCTCGTCGCCAATCAATTTGCGCATCTGGTGCAGGGTCGAGGCGCCCTTGTTGTAGGTAATGGCGTCGATATTGTCGAACGCATTTGCCGTCGACGGCACCGGCACTTCAATAGGATGGGTAGTGATGCTTTCGTCGGTGAAATAGGCGCCTTGCTTGGAGCGATACTGCGACAGCCACGGGTTGTCGAACTCGCCCGAGGTCTCACTGGCCATCGTCGCCATGTAGGACGCAAAGCTCTCGTTGAGCCACAGGCCGTTCCACCAGCGCATCGTGACCAAGTCACCGAACCACTGGTGCGCCATCTCGTGCAGGATCACCGACGCCAAGCTCTGGCGCGCAGCAGCGGTCATCGCGCTGGGCGAGGTGAAGCGGCTTTCGGTGAAGGTGACGGCGCCGGCGTTTTCCATCGCGCCATAGATAAACTGCGGCACCAAGATCTGGTCATACTTCTTGAACGGGTAATCAATGCCGAAATAGCTGTCGTAATAGCTGAGGCCCTGCTTGGTATAGCGGAACCAGTCCGGCGGCGACACTTGGTCGGCCAAGGATTGGCGAGCGAACAGGCGCATCGGGTACTTGCCGCTGTTCTCTTCCCACTTCTTGTAGGGGCCAGCGTGCATTGAGAAGTTGTACGCGCTCAGCTTAGGTGTCGCCGGGAAGGTCCAGCGGCGCGCCGGGACGGTCTTGCTCGACACCGGCGTAGCGGTCATGACGGCGGCATCGATGCGGGTTTCACGCGTGGTTGAAATGACCTCCCAATCCGTCGGCGCAGTCGCGGTCAGCGTGTACGTCGCCTTGAGGTCGGGCTGGTCGAAGGACGCAAACATCTGGTGCGCTGCCGCCGGTTCAAAATGCGAGTACAGGTAGACCCTGCCGTCGGTTTTATCGACGTAGCGGTGCAGGCCCTCGCCATTGGTGCTGTGCAAGCGCTCGTAGCTGACGCTGACCGTGTTGCGGCCCATGCGCAGCGCCGACGCTGGCACCGTGATGAACCATTGGTTGTATACCGGCGCGACCGTCTTGCCGTTGACGGTGAGTGCACTGATCGTTGCCTTGTCCAGATCAACGGTGAGCGGCGAGGCGGCATCGCTGAGGTCGAAATCGATTCGGCTGGTCGCCTTGAAGGTGGGCTCGCCGGTCAGCGTGAAGTCCAGCGTGTAAGCCACGTTCGAGACCCGGGCCGAGCGCGCGGCGGCATCTTCTTGGCTCAGGTACGGCGTTTCCGCACGCGCGGGCGTGGCGGTTTGCGCATGGATCGGCGCGGCCATGGCGCACCAAAGCAGGGCACCTAGAATGATGGTGGATCGGGGGGAAACGCAGGAAATCATAGTGACGCTCGCACGCGGTTGGCAGAGACGTCGATGGTAGCCGAGGGCGTGGCTTCATGGCGCCCCGTTTGCCCTGCCATAAGTCATGGATCAGGGTAGGAATTTGACGGTTTTTGAGCGATTTGGCTCTTTGATTGCTCGATAGCGGGTGCTGTCGCCAGCAAGCTGGCTCCTACGGGTGGGGGCGATTGCCACCGGGGTCGCCGCATAGCATCCTGCTAGGCGGAACCCTCGGAGATGCGCGAATGCTGCAACCTGGCCTGATGATGCATCTCCCGCTGCTGGTCTCGGCGATCATCGAACACGCGGCGGCGCAGTTTGGCGCGGTAGAGGTGGTATCTCGCGAGACCCATGGACCGCTGTTCCGGTACACCTGGGCCGAGTGCGCCGTGCGTTCACGCAAACTGGCCAATGCCTTGCACGCGATGGGCCTGGGTCCGGGCAGCGTGGTCGGCTCGATTGCCTGGAATAACCATCGTCACTTGGAAGCCTATTTCGGCGTCTCTGGCAGCGGGATGGTGATGCACACCTGCAATCCGCGCCTGCAGGCGCA
>JBBSAA010000292.1:0-2811 GCA_038252715.1 Lysobacterales bacterium
CCTTTTCACTAGGCTTTAAGATGAATTTGCCCCGCTTCGCAACCCTGTCCCGCTTACTCTTTGCTGCGGTGTTATCTACCAGCGCCTTCGCCGCGCAGGCCGCAATCACGGTGGACGGAAAGCTTGACGAGGCAGACTGGGCGCGGGCGCGCGTTTTTTCTGACTTCAAGTCCGTGCAGCCCTACTCGCTGAAGCCGATCGACGCCTCGCTGGCGACGCAAGCCCGCTTGTTTTCAACGCCCGAGGGCATTGCGATTGGTTTTGATATTTTGCAGCCGGCGTCGGTACCGCGCCTAAAGCCGCGATTGGAACGCGATCAAGGTCGGCCCAGCGATCGGGTCAACGTCATGATCGATTTCGACGGTGACGGCCGCACCGCCTACAACTTCACCGTGGGCCTGTCAGGTTCGATCCAAGATGTCGTGGTGACGAACGAAAACCAGTTCAATTCTGACTGGGATACCGATTGGACCTGGGCTGTCACCGAGGATGCCGCTGGCTGGCACGTTGAAATGCTGATCCCCTGGTCCGTCGCCCCCATGCGCGGCGGCGACTCAGCAACGCGCACGGTCGGCGTCTATTTCGACCGCGTCCTAGGCAGCAATAATGAGCGCTACGCAACGCCGGCTGCCTCGTACGAACGTGCGCGCTTTGTTTCCGATTTCGAGAAAGTCGAGATCGCGCAGTATCGCAAGGCGCTTTTTCATATCTGGCCCTATGTCACTGTCCTTCATGACGTGATTGATGGCAGCACGGAGGTCAAGACCGGCGCCGACTTGTTTTGGAAACCCTCCCCGACGTTCCAGCTTAGCGCTACGCTCAACCCTGATTTTGGCCAAGTGGAGGCAGACGAATTGGTCGTCAATTTTGATGCGGTCGAAACCTTTTACACCGACAAGCGACCCTTCTTCACGGAAAACCAGGGCTTCTTCGACCTGCGCACGCCCGACAACGGCCAACTGGTTTACACCCGCCGAATTGGCGCGAACGCAGACGACGGCTCAGGCGCTGCGGACATTAATTTGGCGGTCAAACTCAATGGCTCCGCCGGCAAGCTTGGCTACGGTGTGATCGTGGCCAGTGAAGCAGACGACGTGGGCCGCGATTTCTTCGTTGGCCGCCTCCTCTACCCTGTCACACCAAACCTCAGTCTTGGCTGGATCGGCACCGATACCGAGCGACCATTCCGCGACCGTAACGCACAGGTGCAAGCAGTAGACCTACGCTGGAAACCGAACGACACGCTCTTGCTCAACGCCCAGGCCCTGGCCAGCTTCGTTGACCAACGCGGCCTGTCCAAGGACGGAAACGGCGGCTGGTTCCGGCTCAACTACGCGCCCTCGCCGGCCTGGCAGTACGAAGTGGAAGCGACACATTTTGATCGACGTCTTGATTTCAACGATTTAGGCTTCTTGCGCCGCGCCAGTCTCAACGAACTGGAGCTCACCGCAAACTACACGCGTCGTGCGACGAGCGATGAGTCGCGCCTGCGCAGTTCACGTTGGACCGCCGAGAGCCAACACCGCAGCAATGACAGCGGCGACCGACTGCCAACCTGGCTGATCCTTACCAGCGAGTTCGACCTACGATCCGGCGGCAGTATTGAAGTCCAGCACAGCATGATCAGCGCCGGTTGGAACGACTTGATCTCCCGCGGCAATGGTTTGTGGCGGCCTTCAGGCCGAACTAACACGTCGCTAGAGCTGAGCAGCGCGCGCCATGGCCAGTGGCAGTTTTCGGCCTACGCCGAACTAGACCCCCAAGGTTTGGAAAGTGGCGACGCGCGAGTGCTTTACTTCACCGCCAACTGGTATCCGAATGACGCGGTGAACGCCCGGCTCGAATTTGGCCGTCAGAAAGCCGCCGACTGGCTGATCTGGGACAGCGGCACGAACTTCGGTCGCTACCGCAAGGACGAACGCGAAATGTCGTTCAACCTGGGCTGGTTTCCGAGCAGCAAACACGAATTTCGCGTCAAGACCCAGTGGCTGGCCATTGGTGCCGACCGCGGCCTGCGCTACCAACTGCAGCCGGACGGACGCATGCGTAACGGCGGCATCGACCTGCCTGCGTTCGAAATCAATAGTTTCGGACTGCAGCTCCGCTATCGCTATCTGATCGGCGCGCAGTCGGACTTCTACCTGGTGTATTCACGAGGCGGATACCTTGAGCAGGACCGCGACCTACGTTCCAGCGGCGATCTAATCAATGAAGCGATAGGATTGCGCGATTCCGACCAAGTGTTGGCGAAGATACGCTACCGGTTTTAAGTATCGGTGATGCACTGCAACAATTGCTGCAGTGCATCAGCCTGCGGCAGCGCAACGTGCGACGGAGGCCGCGGTCCGATATGTTCGGGGCGCCCGGACAGCCGTCGGGGCCTTATCTTCATTTGAGGGGAATCTGCATGTCCCACAACGCACGCACTGTCTGGCTCGTCGCCGGCTTGGTTGCCGCCACCGGCACCGCCTTTGCCGCACGCCAAAATGATGTCACTCGCACCACGCTCGACAACCCGCTGAGCCTCGGAATGGTCGCTGATGGCGCACGCGCCTTCATGGGCACCGTTGAGTTCAAGTTGGTCAATAACAGCGCTGAGATCCTCAAGATTCCGTCCTGGCAGCTGCCCAGCGGTACGATCGACAGCGACGTGTTCGAGATTTATCGCCAAGGTAAGCGCATCGAATACACCGGACCGATGATCAAGCGCGCGGCGCCGACCGAAGCGGACTACGTCACCCTACAGCCGGGCGAAACCAAACGCATCAGTGTCGACCTCACTGGCGCCTATGACCTCTCGCAAGGCGGCCA
>JBBSAA010000293.1:0-2781 GCA_038252715.1 Lysobacterales bacterium
AACTTCAGTCGGCCGAGGCAGCCGATGCGCCGCCCTGCCAGTCAGGCGTTCGACGAAGTGAAGGCAGGAGGCCGCAACGGCCGCCCTGCGATGGGCAGGACGCCGACTCGAAGGGCGGGCGGCGAAGGCCTGGCTGGCAGGGTGACGCTGCGCTGACACCCATAGGGGCGGCCCGTGAATCCCAGCGCCAACCTGAACTTCCTACCCAGGAAAGAGAAAACCTTCTCTCGCCGGCCAGTTGAAGTGTTTCATCCAGTGAGACAGGCAAGTGCTTGAATCCATTACTAGCCGAAAAAGCCGATAGCTCATGTCCGAAATACCACATATATTTGTGTCATGAATGACCTTACCGACCGCCAGCGCGCCATCCTCGAGTTCGTAACCGCGTTCATCGAGCGCGAGCGCAGCGCGCCGACGCTGGCTGAAATCGCGCAGGCGTTTGGCTTCAGCCAGGCGCGTTCGGCGCAGCAGCACCTGCAGGCGATCCAAGCCAAGGGCTACCTGATCGTGCTGGAAGGCCAGGCGCGCGGGATTCGCGTGCCCTCGCCCGCTCGCACGCGCGGCCGCTATGGCGAACTGCTGTCGCTGCCAATCCTGGGTCGCGTCGCGGCCGGTGCCCCGATTGGCGCCGCGGCCGGGCAAGACGGGCAACTGCGCGTGGACCGCGCGGCGTTTTTCCCGATGCCCGATTACCTGCTGAAGGTCCAAGGCGATTCGATGCGCGACGACGGCATCTTGGATGGCGACTTGGTCGCCGTGCGCCGCAGCGTCGATGCACAGCATGGCCAGACCGTGGTCGCGCGCATTGATGGCGAACTCACGATCAAACGCCTCGCGCTCGACCGCGGCCAAGTGCGGCTGTTGCCGCGCAATGCCGAGTACGCGCCGATCGTGGTGCCGCCCGATGCCGATTTCGCCATCGAAGGCGTGTACTGCGGCTTGGTACGGCGCGGCTGACATGGGCGAAGTACTGGCACTCAATGCGCTATTGCGCGACCCGCGCGTCTGGCGCGGCCACGGCGCAGCGCCGGCGCCGTCGCGGCAGGCCACCGGCTGGAGCGTGCTCGACGATGCCCTGCCCTCGCAGGGCTGGCCAGAAGCGGGCCTGATTGAAATCCTGATGGCTAGCGATGGCATCGGCGAACTGTCGCTGGTGCTGCCGACCTTGGCGCGCTTGTCGACGGCGGGAAAACCGATCGTAGTGATTGCGCCACCGTACCGGCCATACGCGCCGGCGTGGCAGGCCGCGGGTGTGGCGCTGTCGCAATTACAAATCATCGACACCGACGCCAAATCCGCGCTGTGGGCCATGGAACAGGTGCTGCGCGCGGGCTGCGCCGGCGCCGTACTCGGCTGGCCGATGAAGGCCGACGACCAAGGACTGCGGCGCCTGCAGGTCGCGGCGGAAACCGGGCAAACGCTCGCGTTCGCGTTCCGCGCTGCTAACGCTGCCAATAATCCTTCGCCAGCGCCGCTGCGTTTATCGCTGTCGGCCACGCCGCAGGGGCGGCAATTGCGCGTGCTCAAATGCCGCGGCGGTTTGCCGCCGGCGCGTGCGCTGCTGTTGTCGCCGCGCAGCGACGCGGCACCGGCATAACGCCGCACACTTATGCTCTGGGCCTGCATCCTGCTGCCGCATCTGGCGCTTGACGGCGTGCTGCGTCGTCATCCGACGCCGCAGCTGCCGCTGGTGCTGGCGACCGGTCCCTTGCCCAAGCGCGTGCTGCATGACGTCAATGACGCCGCGCGCCAGGCGGGTCTTTATCCGGGGCAAGGCCTGACCGCCGCACGCGCGGTGCTGCCGAATTTCCTGGTGGACGACCATGACCCGCAGCGCGAACAACGCCTGCAGAAATTGTTGGCCGCTTGGGCCTATCGCTACAGCTCGATGGTCTGCCTCGAAGGCAGCGACGCCATCGTGCTTGAAATCGAAGCCAGCCTCGGCCTGTTCGGTCCGTGGCCACAGTTTGAACGGCAACTGCGCGACGACTTGGATCGACTTGGTTTCCGCCACCGCATCGCGCTCGCGCCTACCGCCGCCGGTGCCTGCGTGCTGGCTGGTGCGCACGATGGCATCGCAATCACCGACACCGTGCAGCTTCGCCACGCGCTGGGCCAACTGCCGCTGGCGGCGGCGCGCCTGCCGGAAAAAACCGTCCTCGCCTTGGCCGGTATGGGCCTGCGCCAACTGCGGCAAGTATTTGCGCTGCCGCGAGCGGGACTGGCGCGGCGAATCGGACCCGCAGTGCTGGCGCAACTGGATCGATTGACCGGCGAGGCGCCGGATCCGCGCGCGTTTTATTGCCCGCCCGATGTGTTCGACGAACGCATCGAACTCAATTACGAAATCAGCCATCACCCGGCCCTGCTGTTCCCGGTGCGACGCTTGGTGAATGACCTCGCCGTTTACCTCGCTGGTCGCGACGGCGGCGTGCTGCGGTTCACGATCGCACTTGAACACGAGGACCATGGCGACACCGACGTGGTGGTCGGTCTGCTTGCCGCCGAACGCGACCCAGCACGTTTATTCGACCTGGCTCGCTCGCGACTGGAACGCACGGCCATCCCGGCACCGATCCGCGCATTGCGCTTGTTAGCGCGCGAACTGCCGCCGTTCGTACCCGCCGGTCGCGACTTGTTCGATGATCGTCCGCCGCAAGCGATGCCTTGGGAGGCCTTGCGCGAACGATTGCGCGCGCGCTTGGGCAGCGAGGCCGTTCACCAACTCGACACCCATGCCGATCCGCGCCCCGAGCAGGCGATGCGGCGCAGCCCGCTGCT
>JBBSAA010000294.1:0-2770 GCA_038252715.1 Lysobacterales bacterium
ATCCAGCAGGAACTCTTCAGTCAGGTCTCAACCACGCTCGGCTCCGGCGGCGTGCTTACCGACACCGTGACCGTTCGCCAAGGCAGCAGCTTAGCGACCGCGTTCGGCGTGCAGCCGCTGAAAGAAGAAACCTCGCGTAGCGGCACGCTAGGTTTTGCCTGGCGTCCTGACAACGGTTTCAGCCTGACTGCGGACCTGTACAACATTCGTATCCAGGACCGCATCGTATTGTCGGGCTACGTCACGCCCGATGGCGCACCCGGCTGCACCAATCCCGCCATTTGCCCGGCGCGCGTGTTGTTGGCCTCGGTCAATGTCGGCGCAGCAAACTTCTTTACCAATGCCATCGGCACCAAGACCCGCGGCTTGGATATCGTGGCGCAATATGCGACCAAGCTTGCCAATGGCGCCGACGTCGTTTGGGACGCGGCCTACGGCCACAATCAAACCGAGGTGACAGGCATTCGCTCGCAGTCGGCACTGCTGGCGCCGGCTGCGCTGTTCGACGCGAGCCAAGTCACGCTGATTGAGGAAGGCCTGCCGAAGAATCGCGGTAGCGCCGGCGTCACCTATCACCAAGAAAAATGGCGTGTTGGGGTCAGCAACAGCTATTTCGGGTCGGTGACCGGCAGAGGCTTTGGCCCTGAGTACCACAGCCGGGGCAAGTGGCTGACCGACGTAACGGTGAATTTTGCCGCTTCCCCGTCGCTTGATTTCACTCTCGGCGGCAACAATGTATTCGACGTGACGCCGGATAAGTGGATCAACGGCACGCCGTTCCCAGAGCTGGGCTTCACCTATGGTTGGGAGACCCTGCCCTTTGGCCTGAATGGCGCGTCGTATTACCTGCGAGCGAACTGGAAGTTCTGATCGCGAGTTGTCATGGGCGGAAAACCCCGGCTTGCCGGGGTTTTTTCGCCCAACTTCAAGGCGTCGCGCGGCTCTTCGCCAAGAACACGATACTCAGCGCGATGAAGGCGGGCGCGACGCCAAAGAAGGCTGGCTGCTTCGTCGCGATCGCAATGGTGAAGTTCGCGAGCCCGATGATCAGGAAAACAATGCCTGCGGTTTTGAATTTCTGCTGCGATTGCGGCGATTGCATGGTGCGCGCACTCCGGGGACGGTTACTCCACAGACGCTCCACGATCCAAGATGTGACTGCCCGAGCCTCAGGCTCTGCGCGCCGCCCTAGCGTCCCGGATCGCATTGATGCGCGCGCGCCGCAGCGCCTCGCCAATTTGCGGCCCTTGCAGGCCAGCCACGTCGAGGTTCGAGACCGACACCGCCATGGCGACCCGATGCAGCTGCCGCAGCGTTTCAGCCTGCGGATATTCGCTGTCTTGTAGCCCGAGGCGACCGCGCTTGTCGGCTTCACAAACCAAAGCAAGTTCGCTAATAACGCCGGGTTTGCGAAAACCGTCGCAGCGCGCGAGCAAGTCGTGCACGGTCTCGGGGCGTAGTTCATCGATACGATGGATGTTGAGATGTTCGCGACACACGGCGACGGCCAAGTCACGATAGTCAGTGGGAACCCGGTACCGGGCACAGACGTCCGCGACGGCCGGCAAGCCAGTATGTTCATGATTGATGTGCCGAGGTAGCTGGTCCAAAGGCGTCAAGGCCTTGCCCAAGTCATGCACCAGCGCGGCGAAGCCCACGCGCGCGTTGCGCGGCGCCAAGCGCGCGGCCATGTCGCAGACCATTTGCGTGTGCAGGCCCGCATCCACCTCTGGGTGGAATTCGATGCGCTGCGGCACGCCAAACAACGCATCTACCTCCGGAAACAGCCGCACTAAGGCACCACAATCGCGCAACAATCCGAGAAAAGCAGAAGGCGCGGCTTCTTCCAGCGCCTTTTTCGTTTCCTGCCAGACGCGTTCGGGTACGAGCGCATCCACTTCGCCCGCCGCCACCATCGTACGCATCAGTGCCAGCGTTTCCGGCGCAACCGTGAAGCCCAATAGGGCGAACCTAGCGAGGAATCGCGCCGCGCGCAGGATGCGCACCGGGTCTTCGGCAAAGGCCGGCGACACGTGCCGCAGCACGCGCGCTTGAATGTCAGCGACGCCGCCGTAAGGGTCTACCACGCTGCCGTCGTCCGCCTCGGCGATGGCATTGATGGTGAAGTCGCGGCGCAGCAGGTCGTCTTCGAGCGTGACGCTGACGTCGGCGTGCACGGTAAACCCGCGGTATCCGGGCGCAGTCTTGCGCTCAGTCCGCGCCAATGCGTGTTCTTCATTGGTCTCGGGATGCAGGAATACCGGAAAGTCCTTGCCGACCGGCTTGAAACCGGCGGCGAGCATTGCTTCGGGCGTACTGCCGACTACGACATAGTCGCGATCACCGGCGGGCCGGCCGAGCAGTCGGTCACGCACCGCGCCGCCCACCAAGTACCGGCGCATCGTCAGTGCAACGTCCGGTAGTAATCCAGTCGCACTTGCCGATCCTGGCCATGACCGAGGATGTCAGGCAACACCTCCGACATCGGCGTCGGCTCGATACCGAGGCGGTGCAGGCCGTCAATGCCGCCAACTGAATCGAGCAGCAGCGAGCGGTAGTTGTCGGACGAGAACGGCTTGCCGGGGATGAAATCAAACACCAAGCCCTGCAGGCGGCCCAACAAGTCTGGCAGCGGCAAAACCAGGCGCTTCAGGCCAACCTGCGCCGCAGTCATGCGCACAAGCTGCGCCAGCGTCACGACGTCCGGCCCATAAAGTTCGTACACGCCACCGGCCGTCTTGGGATCGTGCACGGCGCGCACGAAGGCTTC
>JBBSAA010000295.1:0-2768 GCA_038252715.1 Lysobacterales bacterium
AATCAAGAACAAGGACTGGGCCGGTTTTCGCCAAGCCTACCGAGGCAGCGAGGACAAGACCTTGCGCTGCAATGAGCTGCTCGCGCGATTGGACGCCGGCGCGACGGACGCGCGTTGGATCAGCGACGCGCAGGCGCTTTGGCTGACTGGCAGTTCGCTTGCGGATGCCTGCGATGGGCCGTTCGCTCGTTTGGCCGCGATGGGCAAACTTGATGATTCGCAGCGTTGGCAGCGCATCGACCTAGCCATCCCGGACGGACAGAGCGGCCTGTTGCGCTCGATCGCCAGGGGCATGGCCGCCAGCGATGCGGCGCTCGTAACGTCCTATGCGAAATTCATCGACTCCCCTGTCGCGCCGGCTCCCGACGTGTGGCCAGTGACGACGCGCAGTCGTGAGGTGGCTACGGTCGGCTTGGCGCGTCTAGCCAAGCGCGATCCAGATCGCGCGATCGCGATGGTGCAGGCGATCACGCCGGCGCTGGGTCTGGATGAAAAGCAGCGCGGGCGCGTGCTGTATGAAGCGGCGCTGTGGACGGTGGCTTCGTACTTGCCCGGTTCGGCCGCACGCTTGAACGCCGTGCCCGCGTTGGCCTATGACGAGCGCCTGCACGAGTGGCGCGTTCGTGAGGCGATCAGTCGCGGTGACGATGCCGCGGCGCTTGCTGCCATTGAAAAAATGGCGGCGAGCCAACGCAACGATTCCCGCTGGCAGTATTTTGAAGCGCGCTTGCGCGAGCGGCTTGGGCAAGTGCAGCCAGCCCGTGTGCTCTACGCCAAGGCCGCGGCTAGCTCGACTTTCCATGGTTGGCTGGCGGCGGATCGCTTGCAGCAGCCCTATTCGCTGTGTGCCCTCGAGCCGGTCGTCGACCCAACCCTGTCAGCGCGCGTCGCTGCCAATCCGTATTTAGCGCGTGCGCTGGAGCTGTTCGCCATTGATCGCCCGGCCTTGGCCGCGCGCGAATGGGGCAGCGCCATCAAGCCGATGCCCGATGCCGAGCGCCGCCTCGCCGTGCGTCGTGCGCTCGACGAAGGCTGGTACGACCGCTCGGTGTTCGCGATGAACATCGCGCCCGAGGACTTGCGCTACTACTCGCTGCGGTTCCCGTTCCACCATGAGTCCGATATTCGTGCCCAAGCCAAGATCAACGCGCTTGATCCGGCCTGGGTCGCGGCGCAAACGCGCGCGGAAAGCGCCTTCATGCCCAAGGCGCGTTCGGGCGCCGACGCGCGTGGACTGATGCAGCTGCTGCCGGGCACGGGTGCGCTGACAGCGCGGCGCATCGGCGTCGCGTGGACCGGCGGCGACAGCCTGTACGACCCCACCACGAACATCACGCTGGGCACGGCCTACCTGCGGCAAATGCTGGATCGCTTAGGTGGCAAGTCCTATCTCGCAATTGCCGCGTATAACGCGGGGCCCGCGCCCATTGATCGTTGGACGGCCGCGCGGCCGCAGATGGACCCCGATTTCTTCGTCGAAAGCATTCCGTACAAAGAAACCCGCGAGTACGTCGCGCGCGTGCTGGCGTTCAGCGTGATCTACGATTGGCGCCTGAATGGCACCGCCGCGTCGCTGGGCGATCGTCTGGTCGGCCGCTTCAACACCGAGGCTAGCCAACGCCGCGGATTCACCTGTCCTGCCAATCCCGCCATTGCGAGCACTACGCCATGATTCCCCTTCGCATCACCGTCCTTGGCGGCACCGGCTTCGTCGGTCGCGCCCTCGTTAAACGATTGGCCGAGGAAGGCCATCGCGTTCGCCTCTTGAGCCGCAACCTTGGGCCGCATTTCGACCGCATGGTGCCCCCGGGCGTCGAACTTCGTGAGCTCGATATCCACGACCCGGCCGCGCTGTCGCTGGCGCTCGCTGGCAGTGACGTCGCCATCAACTTGGTGGGCATCCTCAACGAGTCCGGCGACAACGGCGAAGGTTTCCGTCGGGTGTACGTGGATTTGGCGCGCTCGTTGATCGCCGCTTGCCAGGCCAATGGCACCCGCCGCCTGCTGCAGATGAGCTCACTCAATGCCGGCCGCGGCAGCAGCCACTATTTGCGCATGCGCGGTGAAGCCGAGGCCTTGGTTAAAGCCTCGGGCTTGGCCTGGACGATCTTTGAGCCGTCGGTGATCTTCGGTGTCGGCGACGGGCTGTTTACGCGGTTTGCCGCCTTGCTGAAAATTTCGCCGGTGCTGCCGTTGGCGCGCGCTGGTTGCAAGTTCGCGCCGGTGTACTTGGGCGACATGGTCGAAGCCTTCGTGCGCGCCGTGCACGATCCCAAGACGGCCGGTGGCGTGTACGAACTTTATGGGCCGGACGTCGTGACGCTGGCGCAGCTTGTGCGCATGACTGCGGCGCAGGTTGGCCTGAAGCGCTTGGTTTTGCCGCTGCCAGACTTGTTGGGCCGCCTGCAGGGCTTGGTGTTTGATTTCATCCCCGGCAAGCCGTTCTCATCCGACAACTACCGCTCGCTGCTGCTCGATTCAGTTGGCGGCATTGACGGCCTGCACCGTCTCGGTATCGAGCCGACGCCAATGTCGGAGGTGTTGCCTGACATCCTCGGTCATGGCCAAGATCGGCAAGCGCGCCTGGATTACTACCGGACGTTGCACTGACGATGCGCCGGTACTTGGTGGGCGGCGCGGTGCGTGACCGACTGCTTGGCCGGCCCGCGGGTGATCGCGACTATGTCGTAGTCGGCAGTACGCCCGAAGCAATGCTCGCCGCCGGTTTCAAGCCGGTCGGCAAGGACTTTCCGGTATTCCTGCATCCC
>JBBSAA010000296.1:0-2731 GCA_038252715.1 Lysobacterales bacterium
ATCGTATTCGCCAAGCAGCGGCTGCTGTTCCGAATCGCCGACGCGCAACGGCGTGCGGGGCATCGCCCGATTGGGGCGCTCGCGTTGGCGCGCTTGCACTTCGGCCAACAGCGCCTGATGAACTTATATCCGCCGTCCAACTGAGGCCGCCGATGGCCGGCGCATCCGCAATGCGACGGCAATAATTGCGATCGAGAACGGGACGAGGTTGTAGATCAGTCGGTACAGCAGCAGCGCGGCCAACACATCGGCATGACGGTGGGTCGCGAACGCGCTGAGCACCGTCGCCTCGAAGACGCCGACGCCCCCAGGCGAATGGCTGAGCAGGCCGAGCAAGGTCGCGCCGAGCACAACGGCAGCAAAAATAATGAAATTCGGCGCCAGGTCAGCGGGCAATAGCACCTGCAGGGCCACGATCGCGGCGCTGGCTTCCGCTAGACCGACCAGGATGGGCACCACCATCACGCGGCGCTGGAAGGACCGCGCCTCGCCAAGCGGCACCCGCACACGCCGGACGATGGCCGGCAGCGCATACAGACCGATGACCAAGACGACGGTGCCGATCACACCGGCCATTCGTCCCCACGCAAACGCCGATGGCGCCATTAGCAGCGCGGCGACCAGCATGGTGACCGAGCCCAGCGTCACGCAGCCGCCTACCACGATCGTGACGCGGGCAATCTCGCCAACGCTTAATCCATCCTGCCGGTAAAAACGGTAGCGCAAGGCGCCGCCCGTGACCGCATGGAAGCCCAGCGTGTTTGACAACGCATTGGCCACGGCACCGACCCACCACGCGCGAACGCCGGCCACGGCGCCGGGTACGACGAGCTGCGTCGCAAATCGATCGTAGTACGCCAAGCCGGCAAAGCTCATCGCGGTAGCCAGCAACGAGGCCAGCAATGCTGAGGTAGGCGTGCGATGGAGCGCATCTTTCACTTGCGCCATGCTGATGGTGGACAGCACACCGAATAGTACCCACGCGGCTGCGCAGAAAATGGCTAGTGCAAGCGCTGCAAGTGCCATCTTTTTTGCTTTCATGCGCGAGGCGACACGGGCGTGGCTTCCGCAGGCGCGACCACCAACGGCCCCAATGCGGCCGACAGCCCCGACGCGACCGCGGCTTCCGCCAGCGATGCCAGACGCTTGCGACCGACGTCGGCAGTTTCTTCCAGCACGGGATGAAACTTCACCCGCACGGTCGCACCGCGTCCACGCATGAACGCCCACAAATGCGGCCCCAGCACCGCGCCGCCGTGGTACGCGTAACTATTCCTGTCGGCCTCGGAGGACAAATCACGGCCGTCCACGCGCAACACGTCCAGCGTCACCGGCTGAATCTGCAGGCCGCGATCGAGCGTCGCGGCAATGGCGGAGAACGCGCTGGACTTGAAGGGCAACACCCGTTCCCCTGACGAACTGGTGCCCTCCGGAAACACGATCAAATTGCGACCGTCGGCGAGCGTGGCGCCTAACTGATCAGCAACGCGCGCCGCATCGCGACGCTGGCGGCTGACGAATACGGTGCGCTGCAGTGTCGCCAGAAATCCGAACAGCGGCCAGCGTCGAACCTCCTCCTTGGCAACGAAGCTGCCGCGCACCAGGCTGCCCAGCACGAAGATATCGAGATAGGACAAATGATTGGCAACATACGCAACATGGCCGCTGGTGACAGGGCGGCCGACGCGCTCAATCGTAATACCCAGCAAGCGCCGCACCGCCGCGTGCCAAGCGCAAGCCGTGCGCCAGGCGACGCTGTCGAATGGCAGCAGCACGGTTTGCAGTGGAATGATGATCGCCACCAGCACCAGCAGAATTAGCAGCTTGGATACTGCGCGTAGCCACGACATCTCGCGGCCGCGCTACGTAAAATTCGGTGCCGCGGCACCGAGTGCGGACGCAGTACCCGCATCCGTCGAAGGCGTCATGGTGAACCGGCCCTCGCGCTCAAAACGCCGCAGAAACCGGCTTGACAGTTGCGCGGTCGGCAGCACGATGCAGACATCGATGGTGTTGAAATGCCGATCAATATGCGCGCCCCGACCGATCGTCGCGCCCAGGCGCAGGTAGCCGCGAATCAGCGGCTCCATGTGTTTGAAAACCTTCGCTGGATCGAACGCGATGCCCGACCAGGAATCCATCGCCACCGCCTCCGGGCCAATGGCGTGCGGCCGCTGCGGTTCCGGTGCCAAATGATGATGATGCAGATAGGACAGCTGTTCCGCGATCGCTGCCGGATCGGTGCCAGGAAAACTGGCACAGCCGAACAGCAAGTCAATGCGGTGCTCGGCCACGTAGCGCGCCAACGCGGTCCAAAGCAGCTGCAAGACCAAGCGATGCCGATACTCGCGCAGGATGCAGGAGCGGCCCAACTCCAGCAGGCGCAGGTCTCCCTGCAGCAGCACGCTGATGTCGAACTCCTGGCTCGTGTAGAAGTCGCGGTCCTGAGGGCGCGCGTCATCGCGCAGTAGACGGTAGTTTCCGACGACACCCAGGTTGATGCCGGCCTCGGCGCGGCGACGGTCGATCACGATCAGGTGGTCGGCTATATCGTCCAACGCATCCACGTCACGCGCTTCCGCCAAGGTCCGTGCATCGGCGTGGGCGCCGCCTTCTTCATAAAACACCTGATAACGCAGCTGCTGCGCGGCTCGGATTTCCTCTGGGCAGGTTGCTAACCGAACCGACAAGTCGGCCAAGCTAGGCGCCGCCCGCGCGCCCGCCGAAGCAA
>JBBSAA010000297.1:0-2725 GCA_038252715.1 Lysobacterales bacterium
GCCAGCGATCGTGAGATCGTCGAGACCGCCTACCCGGGCGACGTCATCGGCTTGCACAACCACGGCACGATCTCGATCGGCGACACCTTTACCGCGGGCGAGAAACTCAGTTTCACCGGTATCCCGAACTTCGCGCCGGAGCTCTTTCGGCGCGCGCGCCTGCGCGACCCGCTCAAGCTCAAGCAGCTGCAAAAAGGATTGGCGCAACTGTCGGAAGAAGGCGCGACGCAGTTCTTCCGGCCGATGCTGTCCAACGACCTGATCCTTGGCGCGGTCGGCACCTTGCAGTTTGACGTCGTCGCTTATCGGCTCAAGGACGAATACGGCGTGGACGCGATTTTCGAGCCGGTCACGATCTCCACGGCCCGTTGGGTGCGCGGTGGTACGCCCAAGAAGATGGAAGAGTTCCGCGAAAAAGCGGCGCTGAACCTGGCCATCGATGCGGCCGGCGAGCTGGTGTACTTGGCGCCGACCCGCGTGAACCTACAGCTCACCCAAGAGCGCTGGCCGGACCTGAGCTTTGCCGCCACGCGCGAGCACGCGCAGACGCTCGCCCTCGAATAACCCGCGAGGTTTGCCGGGCAGCGGGCGGCCTGCCATGCTCGGCGCTGGCCCACGCCCGGATCGCGCCCATGTCCAGACTGCTCCCCGCCCTCACCCTCGTATTGGGCTTACTCGCTGCTTGCGGGCCTGCCGCCACACCTGAAATCGTCGCGCCCGCGGCGACGCCGGTTGCGACCGCTGCCGCGCCGGCACCGGCCGAGCCGACCCTGCAAAGCTATTTCGACACCACCGGGCGGTCCGATGTGCTCTCCGGTGGCGTGCGCAAGATTGAAATCACCACGCCGAAGGGCAAGTTCAACGTTTGGACCAAGCGCGTCGGCAACAATCCGCGCATCAAGATGTTGATCCTGCACGGCGGCCCGGGCGCGACTCACGAGGCCTATGAGGCCTTCGATAGCTTCCTGCCCGCCGAGGGCATCGAGTACTACTACTATGACCAGCTTGGCTCGGCGTTCAGCGACCAACCCACCGATCCCTCACTGTGGAATACCGAGCGTTTCGTCGACGAGGTCGAGCAAGTACGCACGGCGCTCGGCTTGGGCAAGGATAATTTCTACCTTTACGGCCATTCCTGGGGCGGCATCCTCGCGATCGAATACGCGTTGAAATACCCGCAGCATCTCAAGGGCCTGGTGATCTCGAACATGATGTCGAGTGTCCCCGCCTATAACGTCTATGCCCACGAGGTATTGATGCCGAAGATGGACCCGGCGGCGTTGAAGGAAATCCTCGCGCTCGAGGCGAAGAAGGATTACGCCAATCCGCGCTACGAAGTGCTGCTGATGACGAATTATTACACCGACCATGTGCTGCGGATGCCACCCGAGCAGTGGCCCGACCCGGTCTTGCGCGGGTTTGGCCATATCAACAAAGCCGTTTACATCCCGATGCAGGGACCGAGCGAGATGGGCGCCAGCGGCGCTCTATTAAACTGGGACCGCAGCCAGGACCTCAAGAACATCCGCGTGCCGACCCTAGTAATCGCTGGCGACCACGACACGATGGACCCCAAGCACATGGCCTGGATGGCGACGCAGTTTCCGACCGGTCGGTTACTGCGCTGCCCCAATGGTGGCCACATGGCGATGTATGACGATCAACAGACCTACATGACTGGCCTGATCGCTTTCCTCAAGGATGTCGACGCCGGACGCATGTAGGCATGGGAAGTTCAAAACTGGGTTGCGAACTCCAGCCAATGCCGCCACTGTGTCGGCCTTCGGACGCACTGTCCTATCGATGATGGCCATGTACGAGATTGAAACCCACGACTGGCGCGAAGAAATCTGGAACGCGCTGATTCACGCCGTTGGCGTGTTGCTGAGCCTGGTCGGCAGCGCGGTGCTGATCACCCTGGCCGCCGTGCAGGGCGACCGCTGGCAATTGGCCGGCGCGATTGTGTTCGGTATCTCACTGGTGCTGCTGTATTCGGCGTCAACGCTGTATCACTCAATTCCGCACCTGCTGACTAAGTCGCGCATGAAGGTGTTCGACCACTGCGCGATCTTTATCCTGATTGCCGGCACCTACACCCCGTTCACCCTGATCGGGCTGCGCGGTCACGGCGGCGAACGGCTATTGGTCGCGGTCTGGGCCATCGCCATCGTTGGCGTCGTGTTCAAGCTGTTTTACACCGGCCGCTTCAAGGGCATTTCCACCCTGCTCTACCTAGGCATGGGCTGGATGATCATGGTCGCGATCAAGCCCTTCCTTCAGCAGGTGCCGATGACGACCCTGCTGTGGTTATTTGGCGGCGGCCTGTTTTACACGCTAGGCACGATCTTCTACATGAGCAAGCGCACCTACATGCACGCGATCTGGCACGCCTGCGTGCTGATGGGCAGCGTCTGCCATTTCGTCGCTGTGGCGATGCAGGTGCTCACCGTCCCAGCGCCCTGATCGGCCGTTGGCTCAGGCGGCGCTATCAAGCCAGCTCGGTTGGTCGCGATCGAAATATTCGAAGATCAAGTGAATGCGATCGGTGTCGCCACCGTTCGCGACGGCGTGTACGTCGAGATTGTTGACTTCTACGGCCTGGCCGACCGGGAAATGATGGTTTTGTGGCGTGATGAAGAACGCCACCGACGGATTGGTGGTTAGCGGGACATGGATTTTGTGCGGCCATTTCGCCGACGGCGAGGCATCGACGTGCGGATGGATA
>JBBSAA010000298.1:0-2713 GCA_038252715.1 Lysobacterales bacterium
GACCGGCATCGGGATGCCCTTGTCGAGCAGCATCGAGGTTAGCGCTTCGCCGACGGCAAGCTCGGAAATTACTTTCGCGACATCCAGCTTGGGATTGGGCACGAAGGTTTCGGCGGCAGTCTTTACCGCTTTCTGGTCGCGAGGCGTGTAGGCACGCAGGGCATGCTGGATGCGGTTGCCGAGCTGGCCAAGGATTACGTCAGGGATATCGTCGGGATTTTGCGAGCAAAAATACACGCCCACGCCCTTCGAGCGGATCAGGCGCACAACCTGCTCGATGCGCTGCTGCAGCGCCGGCGGACAATCGTCGAAGAGCAGATGCGCCTCATCGAAGATGAAGACCAGCTTGGGCTGGTCCAGGTCGCCAACTTCAGGCAGATTTTCAAAGAGCTCTGATAGCAGCCACAGCAGGAAACTCGAATACAGGCGCGGCTTCATGATCAGCTGGTCTGCTGCGAGCAAATTGATGACGCCGCGGCCGGACATGTCCTGGCGCATCAGATCGGCGAGATCCAGCGCTGGCTCGCCAAAAAAATGGTCGCCACCGTCTTGCTCGAGCCGAAGCAGGGCGCGTTGGATGGCCGCCACCGAGGTGGGGCTGACCAAGCCGTACTTCTGCGAAATCTCGGCCTTGTGCTCGGCCACGTAGTTGAGCAGGGCGCGCAAGTCGTCAAGGTCGAGCAGCAGCAGGCCGTCGTCATCGGCCATCTTGAAGGCAATATCCAATACGCCGGACTGAACCTCGTTGAGTTCCAGGATGCGGTTGAGCAGCGTCGGGCCCATCTCGGACACGGTGGTGCGCACCGGATGACCGAGTTTCCCGTATAGGTCCCAGAATACGACCGGGTTGGCCTCGTTCACATAACCAACGATTCCAATTTGTTCGACCCGCGCCGCTATTTTTTCGTTACTGACGCCGGCCACGGCGAGGCCACTGATATCGCCCTTCACGTCGGCCATGAACACCGGTACGCCCATTCGCGAGAAGCCTTCCGCCAGCACCATCAGCGATACCGACTTGCCTGTGCCCGTGGCGCCAGCGATCAAACCGTGACGGTTGCCATATTTACCCAGCAGCTGAACCGGGATATCACCTTTGCCAACTAGGATCTCGCTCATGGGTTCCTCCGACGATAGTTCGATTCTAGGCGCTACCACGCGCCAGCGGAACGTTTGCCGTCAACAGACCCGAACCGGTACCCTGCCAGTTCAGCAAGGAAACCTCATGCCCCCAGCCAAGCACACCCTCATCCTCGCCTTGTCGCTCGCCTTGGCCAGTCCGGCCGTGATTGCCGCCAAGACCGACAAGTTCGCTGCTACCTATCAGCAAATGGACGCCGCCAGCCAGCGCTATCGCGAGGCGCAAGTGCAATTGCAAAATGGTGATGACGCCGCCATGGCGCGGATGAGCACGGCGATCGAGGATCTCGAAGACTTGGCCGTGGCCTGCCTGAAACAAAAAGGTTGCGAAGCAACACGGGTAATCACCGTCTATGAAGCCCTGCTCAAGGAGCAGGGTATGGCACCCGAACTGGCAGAAGTCGGCGAGAACACGGCCGAACCCGACCACAGCTTGTCGCCGGTGATCGCCAATTCGCCGGAGGCCGCACGCAGTCTGCAGTTGCTCAATGACGGTCATTCGTTCGACAAGATGGTTGAACTCAATGAGCCGATCCAGGCCGGTATCCGCGAGTGGTTGACGAGCCAGCGCTCGTTCCTGATCGACTCGTGGGAAAACTATCAATACATGCGGTATTTGATGTACCCCGAGTACGAAAAAGCCGGTCTACCGGAAGCGCTGCTGTTTGGCATCATGGCCAAGGAATCGGGCGGCAAGGTGCATGCGGTGTCGCGCGCTGGCGCTAGCGGTCCGCTGCAGTTCATGTATGGCACCGGTTCGCGCTTTGGCTTGGGCAAGGATGCCAGCGGTTTTGATACGCGCTTTGATCCGCAGTTCGCCGCGCGCGCCAATGCCGCCTATGTCAACGAGCGGTTCCGCGAGCTTAATCGCAGCATTGAATACACCGTTGCCGCCTACAACGGCGGCGAAGGCCGAGCAGCGCGCTTGTTCAGCGCCACCGGCGGTCAAAGTTTCTGGTCACCGCAGGCCTACGGCGCACTGCCTCCGGAAACGCGAGACTACGTGCCGATGGTGATCGCGGCGGCGTGGCTGTTCCTGCATCCGAAGCAATATGGTTTGGAATTTCCGAAGATCGACACCACGCCGGGCGTGTTCACCCTGGCGCGCGGGACCTCAATCAATGAGTTGACGATTTGCCTAGGCAATGGCGGTCGCGGCGGTAACCGCGATGGCTGGTTCCGGGTGCTACGCAACCTCAATCCACGCTACGACAATGCTGAAACCATTCCGGCCGGTACGACCCTGCGTGCGCCCAAGCGACTGGTCTCGCAGTACCAGCTGTTTTGCCAACAGGGCCCGCGCGCGGAGCTTGCCTCGCAGCTGATGAGGGCCAGCAAGTACATCGTGCCCGCCTATGCCGCCAGCACCGTCAATCCGGTCGACGCCGCAGCGCCGATGGCCAAGGCGCAGGCGGCAGTTGCAAAAAAGAAGGCAAGGGCGGAGCCCCGTGATTATCGGGTTCGCAAAGGCGATACATTAGCGTCGATCGCACGCGCGAATCGCTGTGATATCAGCGCGCTGGCGAAGGCCAATCATGTCAAGGCGCCCAACTACCCGATCCGGCCCGGCCAA
>JBBSAA010000299.1:0-2707 GCA_038252715.1 Lysobacterales bacterium
GCACCACGCAACGAAGATGAAATATTCCTTCTGTCGTTTCTCTCCAAGCGCTATGGCCGCGTGTCCTACGAGCGTTTGTTGTGCGGCGAGGGACTCGTCAATATTTATGACGCGCGCTGCGCACACGCCGGCATCGAGCCTGCGTGGCGCCAACCCGAGCAAGTATCTCAGGCCGCCCGCGATGGCGACGCCGCTGCTGCGGCGGCCACTCGCGACTTTTGTTCTATCTTCGGCGCGTTCGCTGGCGACGCGGCTTTGATGTACGGCGCATGGGGTGGTGTCTACCTCGCCGGCGGACTGTTGCCGCACGTGTTCGATGCCCCCGGCGGCGCAATTTTTCGCGCCAGTTTTGAAGACAAAGGGCGGTTTTCCTCGCTCTTGCGCAACACGCCAACAATCCGCATCCTGAGGGGCGACGTCGGCAACCTCGGCGCCGCCGCGTATGGCGCGCGCTTCCTTGATCGCCTGCAGCCGCGCCATCGCGGTAGGCCCGCTTGAAGAACGCTGCTTGACCCTAGCCATGACGCATCCGGTGATTCTGTTGTTTGGCGCAACCGGCGATCTCGCCAAGCGCATGCTCTGGCCGTCCCTGTTCCACTTGCACTGCGACGGCCTGCTGCCTGAGGGGCTGCGCGTGCTGGGCACCTCGCGGTCGCTCCTGACCGCCGGCGACTTTCGCCTTGAGCTTGACGCCACGCTGCGCCGGTTTGGTCATGCAGAAGACATCTCCGACCTGAACTTGGCCGAGTTTCTGGCGCGCGTCGACTACCTGGCACTCGACGTGGAATCGGCCACCGACTTCCAATCACTGGCAGCGGCGCTCGCCGACGCCGGTGAAATCCTGTGCTATCTGTCGACGTCGCCTTCGCTATACACAGCGATTTGCACCCATCTGCGGGCCGTGGGCCTGGCCGGTGCCAACGTGCGGCTGATCCTAGAAAAACCCATTGGCCATGACCTCGCCAGTAGTCGTCGGATCTCCGATGCCGTGGGTGCCATCTTCGCGGAAGACCAGATCTATCGCATCGATCACTACCTCGGCAAGGAAACCGTCCAGAACCTGCTGGCGCTTCGCTTCGCCAATAGCCTATTCGAACCGGTGTGGAATGCCGCTGCAATCGAGAGCGTGCAGATCACCATCGCAGAAACCGTTGGTATTGAAGGCCGTTGGTCCTATTACGACGATGCCGGCGCGCTGCGCGACATGGTGCAGAACCATATGCTGCAGCTGCTGGCCTTGGTCGCGATGGAGCCTCCGGCGAATTTGGCCGGCGTGCGCGACGAGAAGGTAAAAGTGCTGCAAAGCCTGCGGCCGATCAATGCCGGTAACGTGCGTCGCCAGACACTGGCTGGTCAATATGCTGCTGGCGCGCTCGCCGGAACGCCAATGCCTGGCTATCTCGAGGAAGACGGTGCGGTCGCGCGCAGCACGACCGAAACCTATGTCGCCCTCAGTGCCTACATCGACAACTGGCGCTGGAAGGGCGTGCCCTTTTTTCTGCAGACCGGCAAGCGATTGGGCCGAAGGCACACCGAGATCGTGGTGCGCTTCCGCGAGGTGCCGCACAATATTTTTGAAGGCGCGCAGGCCGCCGTGCAGTCCAATCGCCTGGTGATTCGCCTGCAGCCCGAGGAAACCATTACCTTGGAGCTGATGAACAAGCAGCCCGGTTTGTATGGTGTGCAGCTGCAGCCGGTCGCTCTTAACCTGTCGATGGCGGATGCCTTCGGTACTGATCGTCGCCGCATTGCTTACGAGCGTTTGTTGCTGGACGCGCTCAACGGGAATTCCACGCTTTTTGTCCGCCGCGATGAATTGGAAGCGGCGTGGTTGTGGATCGACGGCATCCACACCGGCTGGGTCCAAGCGGGAATGCGGCCGGTGCCGTACGCGGCGGGCAGCGCGGGGCCCGTCGACGCCTGCGATATGCCTGGCGCGGCGAACTGTGATCGCAATGGCTGATACCGTCGTCCGTTGGCATGAGTTTGGCGACCCAGACGCGATGGCCGACGCACTGGCCAACGCAATCGCTGCTGACGTCAGCGCCGCGGTCACTCGCAGCGGCAGCGCATTGTTCGGCGCCTCCGGCGGCTCGACGCCGTTTCCGACCTATTTGCGGTTAGCTGCGATGCCCTTGCCGTGGTCAGCGTTAAAGGTGGTGATCGTCGACGAGCGTTGGGTGCCGCCGGGCGATCCAGACCACAACGAAACTCACATCCGCGCGACCTTGCTCGCGAACGCCGGCGGGCAGGCGCGCTGCTTGGGCTTGTGGTCGGAAGCGCCAACGGTGCAGGTTGCTGCAGCCTTGGCTGACGCGCGCGTTGCGCAGTTGGCGCGGCCTCTGGACACGGTGCTGTTGGGGATGGGCTTGGATGGGCATTTCGCGTCCTTGTTCGCGAGCGGGGATAACTACGCCGAGGCCATGGACCCCGATTGCGCCTACCACGTGATGGCGATGACGCCGGCTGAGGGCGCGGCTAGCCCGGCGCACGCGCGACTGACGCTGACCCTGCCGTTCTTGCAGCGCTCGCGACATATTTTCCTCGCACTCACCGGTGTCGATAAACGCGCCTTGCTTGAGCGCGCCATTGCCGACGGCGAGTCGACCCAGCTACCGATCGCGGCACTATTCACCGCCGGACACTCGGCGGTGGAAGTCTATTGGAGTCCCTGAGATGGCCCTGCATCCGATCTTGGTAGAGGTCA
>JBBSAA010000300.1:0-2693 GCA_038252715.1 Lysobacterales bacterium
AGGGCAAATAGTGGGTGTCCCAGTTGTTTCCGGACTCGACCCTAGGCCAAATAGTGGGTGTCCCAGTTGTTCCCTGGATATTCCGGTCATGGGAAGCCAGCATTCCGGAGCATGGGAAGCCAGTGACGTCGGTAAGTTGAGGGTGGGGATTGCAGTCTAGATTTTCGGGTCGGATTTGTCCTCTTCGGTAGTGTCGGCGGGTGGGGTTTTCTTGCGCATCGAGTCGCCGTTCAGCTCGATGTGTTCGGCGGTGTGGACGAGACGGTCGAGGATGGCGTCGGCGAGGGTCGGGTCCTGGAACTGTCCGTGCCAGAGCTTGATCGGCAGTTGGCTGGTGACGAGGATGCTGCCGCGCTGATGGCGGTCTTCGAGCAGCTCAAGCAGCAGCGGTTGATGGCTCGGACTCATCGGCACGAGACCAAAATCATCCAGGATCAGCAGGTCGATGCGGCCGAGGGTTTTGAGCCACGCGCCGATGCGTCCTTGCGCCTGCAGCATGGCTAACTCCTCGCCCAAGCGCGGCAGGCGCAGGTAGCGCACCGACTGCTTTTGATCGATCACCGCCTTGGCCAGTGCGCAGGCCAGATAGCTCTTACCGATGCCGGTCGGTCCGACCAGCAGCAGGTGCCGGTGTTGCTTAAACCAGTTGAGGCTGAGTAGCTGCTGCCAGCGGCCCTTACCGAGTCCGCGCGGACTGCGCAGGTCGACATCGGCGGGATGGGCGCGCTGGCCGAGCTTGGCGAGTTTGAGGCGACGCGCTTGTCCCAGGCTGTCGCGATGCAGGCACTCGGCGTCAAGCAGCACGGCTAGCGCATCGATGACGTCCTCGTCCAGCGGCAGGCGTGTGAGCGCATCGGCGGCACCGCGCAGGCCCAGACGGGTCAATTGCAGTTGCAGCGGCTCATGCAACATGGACCACCTCCGCGGCGGCGTTGCCGCTGTAGTAATCGCCACCGCGCACATGCTCGTGACAGACCGGCGGCAAGGGCAACGGTGCCTGCACCTGCGCGACGCTGAGCAAGCGGTGCACATGGGTGTAGCCGATCGCGTTCAGCGCCAGTGCCCGGGCGCACGCGGCTTCCAGCTCGGCGGCGGCGTGGTCACGCACCAACCCAAGCACGCCCTGGGCGCTGCGGATCGCCTGCTCAGGATGGCGCCGTCGGGCGAACATCGCCTCGATCAAGGCGACCGTGGCATCACCGATGCCAGCGGCGCGCTGCATGATCTTCGGATCGCGAAACGCCTGATGGTGCGCGGGCATGTGCGCCGGGTCGGTGACGAAGCGCTGGCTTGGGGCGACGCGCCGATGCAAGGCGATGCGCTGATCGTGACGCAGTATCTCGACGTGTGCGCCGGTCAAGCGCACCTCGACGGTCTGTCCAACGTGTTGATACGGCACGCTGTAGTACTGGCGCTGCACGTCGACGTGATAATCACGGGCCACTTTGCGGATCAGGTAAGTGGGTGCCTCAAAGCGCGTCGTCGGAAGTGCGGACAAGTGGACACGCTCCTCGATCAACTGGCTATGGCGTGAGCCGGCGCGCTTCTGGAACGGCGCGGCATTGAGTGCGACCAGTCCGTCAGCCAGCCACGCATTGAGCGCCGCGAGCGAGGGGAACGCGCGGTCGCGCACACTGGCGAGCAGGCGCATCTCGACAACCTTCACCGCACCCTCGACCGCCGCCTTGTCCTTGGGCTTGCGCACCCTGGCAGGAATGATCGTGATGGCGTAGTGGCGTGCAAAATCGGCGTACACCGCCGTCAACTTCGGCTCGTAGCGATCGGGCTTGGCGACCAGCGCCTTGGGGTTGTCCGGCACCCCCACGCGTGGCACGCCGCCGAACGCGACGAACGCACGGTGCTGACCATCGAGCCAGCTTGGCGCGGTCTGATCCGCGTAGGCATAGGCGAAAATCGCGTTGGAATAGCCCAGCGCCGCAACGAACAGTTGTGCCGACCGCACCGCGTCACCGTCCTGGTAGCGCAGCGTCAACCCGGCAAAGTCGAAATAGGCCTTCTCTCCAGGCACATGGTCGTTGCGATAGGACAGATCTCGATCAGACGTATAGGCGGCTAATTCATCGCAGAACACACTGTAGCCGATGCCGTCTTCATTCACCTCGCGGTACTCGCTCCACAACAGCCGCCGCGTCACCCCTTTACGCGCCAACTGCTTGAGCGCATCAGCGTAGTTGGGCCGCACACAGGTCCTGGATGAACCGCCATGGGCTGGCCCCCGATACAGCCGCCGCTCCAACTCGGCGTCACTCAATGCCGGATCCGGCGGCCAGGTCAGGCCCGCCGCGGCGAACCGCGCTATCACCCGTTCCACCGTGGAGCGCACCACGCCCACGCTGCGCGCGATCAAGCGCTGACTGAGGCCTTGTTCAAAATGCAAATGCAGTAATTCACGAATCTGTCTCATGGGAAGTCTCGATTGAGTCAAGGAAAACCTCGCGGTCAAAAGCCGCAAGGATGAACCCCTCTCAACCAACCGCAGTCACTGGCTTCCCATGCTCCGGAATGCTGGCTTCCCATGACCGGAATATCCATTGGTACTCGGACGATCAAGGCCGAGCCGCCGTTAGAGACGTCAACCCAGTGGAATTGGGCGACGACGCGAGGTTCTACGCCTGAAGCGCACAGTTGCTCAAGGCGCAGCAGCGCTTGGTCTCTAGAAACTAGTAGAAGAG
>JBBSAA010000301.1:0-2691 GCA_038252715.1 Lysobacterales bacterium
CGCAAGCGCGCCGCGACTTCCCCGCGCTCGGCGCCCTGCCCGGTCCAAAGACAGCGATCTTGCTCGGCGGGCCAACGCGCGCCACCGCATTTGATCGCAGCGCGTTTGAAGTAGTGACCAGCAAACTCGAATTCACCTTGGCGCAGCAGGGCGGCAGCGTCATGGTCTGCGGCTCGCGACGCACCCAGCCCGAGATCGCGGCGCTCGCGCGCGAGCGCTACCGCAGCGACGCCGGCATCGTGTGGATGGATATGACTGACGGCGCCAATCCCTACGCCGGTGCGCTGGCTTGGGCCGATCGCATTAT
Source organism: Lysobacterales bacterium (assembly GCA_038252715.1). Taxonomy (GTDB): domain Bacteria; phylum Pseudomonadota; class Gammaproteobacteria; order Xanthomonadales; family Xanthomonadaceae; genus Arenimonas. The sequence goes on from JBBSAA010000301.1 coordinate 308, forward strand.
TGTTTCGCCCGATTCGGTGAACATGATTTCCGAAGCCTGCGCGACCACGGTGCCGGTATTCGTCGCAGAACCCGCACGCGCCACCGGGCGCATTCGCGCGTTTATCGCCGCACTCGAGGCCTCCGGCCGAATCCGTCCGCAGGAACGGGCACTGCCCGAGTTCGCCGTCACGCCGCTGCGCGAGACTGCACGCGTGGCGGAAATAATTCGTGGTCACCTCAGCTTGGGCTAAGCGGCTCGCTGAACGGCAATCCATGCGCACGGCAGGCCGCAACAATGTCGGCACGCGCGCCATCGAGCTCGGCATCGTGCGGACACAGCCGCGAGCGCAGGTCCAGCGTGCAGTCGAGCGAACGCTGCAGCAAAATTTCATGGGCGGCATGCAGGCGGGCCGCCTCGTCGTCCGAGACCTCACCGACCTCGGCCAGTGCCGACAGCAAGCTCGGCGTGTCGCGCGGCTCGGCAAGACCCGCATGCGTCGGCGCCAGCGCCAGCACGCGCTCTTGCAGCAAGAATTCCAAATCAACCAAGCCGCCAACGCCTTGTTTGAGATCGACACGTGCCGCGTCACTGCGGTCGAGTTCGCCACGCATGCGCGCGCGCATCGCAAGGACGTCGGTGCGCAATTTTTCTTCGTCGCGGCGCGTCGTCAGCACCTCCCGGCGAATGCGTTCAAACCCCGCTTGTACCCGAGAATTTCCTGCTACGGCGCGTGCACGCACCAAGGCCTGCTGCTCCCAGGTCCAAGCGCGATCGCGCTGGTATTCGGAGAAACTAGCCAGCGTCGATACCAGCAGACCTTTTGCGCCGTCCGGACGCAGCCGCACGTCGACATCGAACAAGCGGCCGGCCGCCGTCAGCGTGTTCAATAAACTGACTATTTTCTGTGCCAAGCGCGCGAAATAGCGCGCGGCGTCGAGCGGCCGCGCACCATCGGAGACCACCATGGCGTCGGCATCGTGCAAGAACACCAAGTCGAGGTCGGAGCCAAAGCCCAGCTCTTCCCCGCCGACGCTGCCATAGGCGATGACCGCAAAGCCCGCGCCGGGCAGGTCGCCGTGTGCACCGCAGATGTCGGCCTCGGCCAGCGCACAGGCCGAGCGCAGGATGGCTTGGGCGACGATGGCGAGTTGGCGTGCGCTATCTCGCGCCGGCTGTCGCTGCGCCAGCGCGACCAACGCAATCCGAAACGACGCGCTTTGCCTGACTTCGTTTAGCACGGTCAACACCGCCTCGGTATCGCCGGGCGCCACCGCCTGCAAATCGTGGGCGATTCGCGCGTCGAGATCGGCGGCGGTCGCCGCGACGCTGGCGAGGCGCGCATCCAATAATTCATCGAGCAGCAGCGGATGTTCGGCCAGTCGCTCGGCAATCAAGGCACTGCGTGAAGCGACATCGACCAAGCGCGCGAGGGCAATCGGCTGTTCGTCCAGCAAGGCGAGGTAACTTGTTCGACGCGCGATCGCCTGCATCAGGGTCAGGCAGCGCGATAGCGCCGCATCGGGTGCAGTGCTGCGCGCGCTGGCCTCAAGCAAGGCGGGCAGGATGCGATCAAGCCGCTGCCGCGCGCGCTCGGACAGCCCGCGCACCGCCGGCGACTGCGAGAAATCGCGCAGCCGCGAGTGCATGGCGTCCACGGCAAAGAAACCTGCATCGACCAGCGCGGCAACGTCACCGCCATCGGGCAAGGACCGCCAATAGCGCGTCAAGGCATTGACTTCAGGCATCGCCCGTCGCGATTGCAGCAGCCCGTCGAACGCTGCCGATACCACAGCGCGATGGCGGTCTAGCTCGATGCGCAAGGCCGCGGCGTCGGCATAGCCCAAACCACGCGCGATGCGCTCGAGCAGCAGCCCGTCGTCGGGCAAAGCATGCACTTGTTGGTCAGCCAGCATCTGCACCCGATTTTCGAGCCGGCGCAGGTACAGATAGGCGGTGGTGAGATCACTCGCTAGCGCGTGCTCAAGGTGACCGGACTCGGCCAGCCTGCGCAGCGCCGCCAGCAAGGACCGCTGTCGCAAGCCTGGTTCTCGACCGCCGCGAATCAACTGCAGCGCCTGCGCCAGAAATTCAATTTCGCGGATACCGCCGGGGCCGAGCTTGAGGTGGTCGGCCAACTCGCGGCGGCTGACCTCGGCGTCGATCAGCGCTTTCATTTCGCGCAAGCCATCGAGCGCAGAATAATCAAGGTAGCGCCGATACACGAACGGTCGCAGGGTTTCGAGCAACTCCTGGCCGGCAGCGATGTCACCGGCTACCGGGTAGGCCTTGATCCACGCGTACCGTTCCCAATCGCGGCCTTCGCGCTGGTAGTACTGTTCCATCGCCGAAAAACTCAGCGCGATGCGACCCGAGGTGCCGAACGGCCGCAGTCGCAAATCGAC
>JBBSAA010000302.1:0-2653 GCA_038252715.1 Lysobacterales bacterium
GCCTTGGTACTCGACGCCGATGGCCAAGACCCACCGGAACTGCTGCCGGCCTTCATTGCGAAATGGCGCGAAGGTTTCGATGTGGTTTACGGGACGCGCAGCGCGCGCGCTGGCGAAAGCTGGCTCAAACGCGCGACAGCGCGGGCCTTCTATCGCGTCATCAACCGCCTTTCGCAAACCCCGATTCCTAGCGACACCGGCGATTTCCGACTGATGTCGCGGCGCGCGCTGGCCGCGCTGCGCACCGTGCGCGAGCGGCAGCGGTTCATGAAGGGGCTGTTTGCGTGGGTTGGGTTCGAGCAAGCAGCCATCGTTTATGAGCGCGGCCCGCGCTTGGCTGGCGTGAGTAAATTCAGCTACTGGCGGCTGTGGAACTTGGCCTTGGAAGGCATCACTGGCTTTTCCACCGTGCCGCTGCGCGCAGCGACCTATTTGGGCCTGGCCACGGCGTTGGTTGCGTTCGCCTATGGCGCCTGGATCATTACCAAGACCTGGCTTTGGGGAGATGCGGTGCAGGGTTGGCCGACGATGATGGCGGTGGTGCTGTTCCTAGGCGGCGTACAACTCGTGGCGCTGGGCATCATCGGCGAGTACCTGGGTCGCCTGTACTTGGAGGCCAAACACCGCCCACTTTATTTATTGCGCGATTGCCGTCCTGCGCGCGCCGGCGGGCTAGTGCCGGCGGTTCCGGATGGGTCTATGATTGGGCGACTCTAGTCACTCGGGAGCGACCATGCGAAAGGTTAGCCATATCTTGGAAACCAAGGGTCGGCGCGTCGTCACCGTGCCGCAGGAAGCGCCGGTGCTGGAAGTCATCCGGTTGATGGCCGAACACCACATCGGCTCGGTCCTGGTCATGCGTGGTCCGGATATCATCGGCATCGCCACCGAGCGCGACTACGCACGCAAAGTCATCTTGCAGGGCCGTTCGTCGTCCGATACGCCGGTCAGCGCGATCATGTCCAGCCCGGTAATTTGCGTTACGCCCGAAGACAGCGTCTCGGCCTGCATGGAAATCGTCACCGAGCGCAAGATTCGCCACCTGCCGGTGCTTGAGAACGGCGGCCTGGCCGGCATGGTCTCGATCGGCGACCTCGTGCGCGCGGTGATCGAAGACCAGCAGCACGAAATTCACCAACTCCACCAATATATCGCCAGCTGAGCTTTGCCCCGGACGGCGCTGGATCCGGCTGGAACGACGGCTGCGACCTTCGACCTGCGCCCGCGTTGGCGCCATGCCCGCGGCTCGTGGGATTATTGGCGCCTGACCCCGCTGCGACGTCCGGCCCGATGATCATTTCGCACCAGCACCGCTACATTTTCTTCGCCGTGCCCAAGACCGGCACCCATTCCGTGCGGCAAGCGTTGCGCGAGCAAATGGGTCCGCAGGACTTGGAGCAAGTGGGACTGTTTGTGAAAAAGCGCTTTCCCTTTCCGGAATTCGCCACCATCCAGCATGGCCACATCAGCGCCAGCGAAATTCGCCCCGTGGTCGGCGAGGAAACCTTCGGCAGCTATTTGAAATTTGGATTTGTGCGCAATCCCTTCGACCGCTTCGTGTCGTATTGCGCCTTCATGGCGCGCGACACCAACCACATGGAGGCGACGCCGGTGCAATTCATGAAGCACGTGATCCGCGTGCTCAATCCGGTCGACCAGATGCTGTATCGACCGCAGCACAGTTTCTTGACCAATGCTGACGGATCGCTGGCGATGGATATCATCGGTCGCAACGAAACGATGCAGCACTCCTACGACGCGATTTGCACCAAACTTGGGATGGATAGCGCCGAGCTGGGGCGTGCCAATGCGTCCAAGCATCGGCCGTGGCAGGAATACTATGACCGCGACCTGATCGGCTGGGTCTCAGACTTGTATCGCAAGGATCTTGATATGTTCGACTACCGGTTCGAATGATATGTACGCCAATCCACGCAAGACCACGTCGGTAAAAGAGCTGGGTCCAATCGACATCACGGCGCTGCGCGATGCCGTGCTGGCGATCCCGCAGGACGTGTGGGACCGCGAGAATGCCGACAAGCCCAACCGGTTCGAAGCGCTCGACAAGACCCAGCACATCGTGTTTCGTTTCGTCGACAAGCTCAACGACTGGCGCCAATCGCACGACCGACCGATGTGGGCCGAATTTAAATCCTTGCTTGAACCGGTGTTGGCGCAGGCCACACAACCCTACGGCTACGCGAACGGCGGCTTCCCACGCATCATGCTGGCGCGCATGGGTCCGGGCGGACTTATCCATCCGCACGTCGATGCCTCGCCGTCGGCGAAATGGCCGCACAAAATCCATGTCCCGCTAACCACCAATCCGTCGGTGGCGTTCTTCATCACGCCGCAAAACCACCATTTCCCGGTTGGGCAAGCCGTGGAGGTCAATAACCTCGACGTCCACGCCGTGGCCAATGGTGGCGACACCGATCGCATTCACTTGATCTTCGAATACTTCGATCGCGACCAACCAAGCTGGCTCGATAGCGCCGCCTGAGCCAACGGCCGATCAGGGCGCTGGGACGGTCAGCACCTGCATCGCCACAGCGACGAAATGGCAGACGCTGCCCATCAGCACGCAGGCGTGCCAGATCGCGTGCATGTAGGTGCGCTTGCTCATGTAGAAGATCGTGCCTAGCGTGTAAAA
>JBBSAA010000303.1:0-2633 GCA_038252715.1 Lysobacterales bacterium
ATGTATCAGGCCCAAGACAAGCTAGGCCTGTCGCCTCGCCGGATGGTCAATGGCTTCCGGCGCGAATTCGGTGCCGATCTGCTGGCAGAAACACGCGCCCGCTACGCGTGGGCGCTGTCAACGCAGGATGGTTTTCGCGAGCGCTTGACCCGTTTTTGGAGCAATCATTTCGCGGTGTCCCTCGACAAGCGCGCCGCCTCGCTTTACGTCATGCCGATGGAACGCGAAGCCATTCGGCCGCGCGTGGACGGTCGGTTCGAGGACCTGTTGCTGGCCGTGGTTCAGCACCCGGCAATGTTGCGTTACCTCGACAACGTTGCGTCGGTGGGTGACGACTCGCAGGCGGCCAAACGCGGTGCGCAGCGCGCACGGCAAGCCAATCGCAAGCTGGGGCTGAACGAAAATCTCGCGCGCGAAGTAATGGAGCTGCATACCTTGGGCGTGGACGGCGGATACGCTCAGGCGGACGTCACCGAATTTGCGCGAGCGCTCACCGGCTGGAGCATGCCGCGACCGCGGCAGCTGCAGGGGCAAGCACCCACTGCCGCGTTCGCGTTCTATCCGCAGACGCACGAACCGGGCGCGCGTACGGTCATGGGAAAAACCTATGCCGAAGGCGGCGAAGAACAGGCGCGCGCGATCTTGCGCGACCTGGCCCGCAGCCCCGCCACGGCGAGGCACCTCGCAACCAAACTGGCGCGTCATTTCGTCGCTGACGATCCGCCGCCGGTGGTGGTCGATCGTTTGGCAAAAGCCTACCTCGCTAGCGACGGCGATTTGCCGACGGTGTATCGCACGCTTGTGGAAAGCCCCGAGGCGTGGGCGCCGAGCAACCGCAAGTTGCGTGCGCCCGATGACTGGCTAGTGGCGGCACTGCGCGCGGGCGGCGTGGACCTACGCGACAAACTGCGTCCAGCGATGAGCTTGCTCGCGAAAATGGGCCAGCCGACGCTAACGCCGCGCTCGCCGGCCGGCTACGCCGATCTTGCCGAGGATTGGAGCGGCGCCGATGCACTGCTCAAGCGCGTGCAGGCCGCGCAAGTGGTGGCCGACTGGATTCCCCGCGACCGTGACCCAATCACGCTGGCGCAGGATGCACTCGGCGCACGCTTGGACGCCGATACCACGCTGGCGCTGCGTCGCGCCGATTCGCCACAGCAGGCGTATGCCCTGCTATTCGCCAGCCCCGCGTTCCAGTGGAGATAGACCATGTGTGGAGATAAATCATGATCGTCGATCGCCGTAGTTTCCTAATCGGCCTCGGGGCGACTGGTCTGATGGCGGCGCTGCCGCGCATTGCACTCGGCGCCAGTGGTCCGGGCACGAAAATATTGGTGGTCCTGCTGCGCGGTGCGATGGACGGCATGGAAGCGTTGCGCCCGTATGCCGACCCCAACTTCGCACGTCTGCGCGGCGCGCTGGCCGATGCCGGCGACCTCGGCAGCAAACTTGACGGCACGTTCGCCCTGCATCCGTCGTTGTCGTTCATGGCCTCGCTGTATGCCGGGAAGCAGCTGCTGCCCGTGGTTGCCGTCGCACCACCGTATCGCCAACGCTCGCATTTTGATGCGCAAGATTGCCTCGAAAATGGCACCGCCACCCCCGGCGGCGCGCGCGACGGCTGGCTTGATCGCAGCGTGCGCGCCCTGCCCGGCAGCGATGGTTTGGCCTTGGCCGCAGTGATGCCCTTGATCTTTCGCGGCGGTGGCGCGGTCAGCAATTGGTCGCCGCCGCTGCCGCAGGCCGCCGACGAGGCTTTGGTGCAGCGGCTGATGCCGCTGTACGCGGCGGATCGTCACCTCGCCGACAACTTTACCCGCGCCATGGCCGAGAGCAATGACAGCACCGGCACGATGGCCAGTGGCGGTCGCAACAACGGCCAATTGGTCGCCATGATGACGGCGGCGGCCGGATTCATGAGCAAGGCGGACGGCCCGCGCGTGGGTTTCGTTGAAGACACCGGTTGGGATTCGCATCGCGGCCAGGCGGCCCAGCTCAAGCGCAAGCTCGCCGAGCTGGATGCCGGACTAAAAGCGTTCCACGATGGCGCGAGCGCGATCTGGCCGAAGACCGTCGTCATCATCGCCACCGAGTTCGGACGCACCGCCGCCGTCAACGGCACCGCCGGCACCGATCACGGCACCGGCGGCACGCTATTCCTCGCCGGCGGCGCGGTCAACGGAGGAAAGATCGCCGGCGCCTGGCCCGGCCTGGCGCCCGCCAACCTCAACGACGGTCGCGACCTTCGCACGACGACCGATATGCGGGCGGTGTTCAAGAGCGTCTTGGAACAGCATTTGGGCATGGACCCAGCGGCCATCGAGTCGCGGGTTTTTCCGGACAGTCGCGCCGTGGCGGCCGTCCCCGGCCTCATCGCCACCTCGAAAACCGCCTGACGCGACCCCGGCGTGGGCGGGATGTCCTTGGCGGCCGCGTGCCGCCTTTTTTTTGCACCATGCTGGCAAACTGCAAGCGTGGGGCCGGCTTGATCGCATTAAGCAAAGTTCGATAAATGCATCGAATGCCGCCGCTAGGCCTAGTTCGACTTGAACGATCCAAGGAATTCCAATGCGTTCGCACTTGTTGATCTGCCTCGGACTATGCGCGGCGTCTTTCACCGCCACCGCGGCAAC
>JBBSAA010000304.1:0-2599 GCA_038252715.1 Lysobacterales bacterium
CAGCACCTTGTGCCCCACGATGATTGCCTGTTGCTAGACCAGTGGGCCATGGCCAAAGCGCGGCAACTGAACGATGACGTATGGCTGGCGTATGCCAACTACGATTTCGCGCGCGTCGTGGCCTTGGTACAGAATTTCTGTACGAATGAGCTTGGCTCGCTGTATCTGGACGTGACCAAGGACCGCCTGTACACGATGCAGGTGGATAGTCGTGGTCGACGCTCTGCGCAGAGTGCGATGTTCCGCATCCTCGAGGCGTTCGTGCGCTGGATCGCGCCGGTGCTCAGCTTTACTGCCGATGAGCTGTGGCAGTCGTTGCCGGGCAAGCGAGACGGCAATGTGTTGTTCACCACCACTCAGGATATTGAGGTTTTGTTGCCCGCCGAGGGCGCTTATCGTCAAGCCGACGGTCCGCTGATGACCCAGCTCTTGGGCTTGCGCGATGCGGTGGGCAAGTGCCTTGAACCCATGCGTGCAGACGGCAAGCTGGGTGCGTCGCTGGAAGCTGAGGTGCAATTGTTTGCCGATATCGCCGATGCGCGCTTCACTGCCGAGCCGGGAATTCGCGATGAACTGCGGTTCCTGTTCATTACCTCCAAGCTGGAGCTGCAGCCGGTCAGCAAAAAGACCGCTGATGCGGGCAAGACCGATGCCGCCGAGGCTTGGATCATCGCGACGCCCTCAAAAAGCGCGAAATGCGTCCGTTGCTGGCACTACCGCGCCGAGGTTGGTTCGTTCCCCGAAGACCCGGAGCTGTGTGGCCGCTGCGTCGAGAACGTCAATGGCGCCGGCGAAGTTCGCAATTATTTCTAATAGCCCTCGTCCCGGCCGTTGCCGGGACTCCTCGCATTGTTCGACGCACGACTGAGGCGACTACGGAAAAAAATATGACCAACGCGGCAGTCCAGAAACCAAATGCGCTCTCATGGCTGCTCTTGTCAGCGCTGCTGATTGCGATCGATCAGTGGACCAAGCAGCTCGCCGTGCAGCACTTGCTGTATGGCGAGCCGGTGACGTTTATCGCCGGCTTCTGGAACTGGACACTGGCGCACAATACCGGCGCCGCATTCAGCTTCTTGGCGAATGCCGGCGGTTGGCAGCACTGGTTCTTCATCGCGCTCGCGGCCGTGATCAGTGTGACCTTGACGGTCTGGTTGGCGCGAACGCGTCGCGACGCCTGGCGCACGGCGCTGCCGTTCGCCTTGGTGGTGGCCGGTGCGCTGGGCAATGCCATCGATCGTCTGCGCTTTGGTTACGTGGTGGATTTTGTTGATTGGTACGTGGGCCAGCATCATTGGCCGATTTTCAATGTCGCCGATTCGTGCATCGTGCTCGGCGCCGTGTTTCTTGTTTTGTCCAGCTTCTCCAAGGAGAAAACGCTGTGAGCGAGCCGATCGACATCGTCCTGGCTAATCCGCGCGGTTTTTGCGCCGGCGTCGACCGCGCCATTGAGATCGTCAAGCGCGCGATTGAAAGTTTTGGTGCACCGATCTACGTGCGTCACGAAGTCGTGCACAACCGGTTTGTCGTCGACGACCTGCGTCAGCGCGGCGCGGTCTTCGTTGAAGAGCTCGATGAAGTGCCGGTCGGGGCGACGGTGATTTACAGCGCACACGGCGTATCGCAGGCGGTGCGTGCGGAAGCCGCGCAGCGCGGCCTGAAGGTATTCGATGCAACTTGCCCCTTGGTAACCAAAGTTCATATTGAAGTAGCGCGCCATTGCCGCGCGGGTCGCGATGTGGTGCTGATCGGTCACGAAGGCCATCCGGAAGTGGAAGGCACAATGGGCCAGTGGCAGGCCGAGGCGGGGCAGGGGCGTATCTATTTAGTCGAGGATGTCGCCGATGTCGCGCTGCTCGATGTGTCCCAGCCAACGAGTCTGGCCTACACGACGCAGACCACGCTGTCGGTGGACGAAACTCGTGACGTGATCGCCGCCTTGCGCGCCAAATATCCCGACCTCCAAGGTCCGCGCCACGACGATATTTGTTACGCCACGCAGAATCGTCAGGACGCCGTGCGTGAACTCGCCGCTGAATGCGATCTGGTCCTGGTGGTCGGGTCGGTGAATAGCTCCAACTCCAACCGCCTGCGCGAATTGGCCGAGCGTGACGGCGCCACCGCTTACTTGATCGACGGTGCCCAGTTCATCGATCCGGCCTGGCTGGTAGGAAAGAAGCGCATCGGCGTGACCGCCGGCGCGTCCGCACCGGAAGTGCTGGTCCAGGGCGTGATCGCGCGCCTTCAGGCCTTGGGCGGTGGCGACGTCCGCGAGCTGCACGGCGAGCCCGAAGACATGGTGTTCGCCCTGCCCAAGGAATTGCGCTTGGTGCTCGTGGACTGAGCCAAGTGAGGGTCAAATTGACCGAAACCGCTGCCACAGCATAGAATTGCGGCTCAGCCGGAATAGCTCAGTTGGTAGAGCGCGTCATTCGTAATGATGAGGTCGTAGGTTCGATTCCTATTTCCGGCACCAAAGGCTGAAAACCGCAAGTCCACGGCGCCCGCCAAAGTTTTCCGTAGGCCGTCACGTTTAATGCGCGCTTTGCCCTACAGCAAAACAAAGACCCGCCCCGGCGGGTTTTTTGCTAACTGTCTC
>JBBSAA010000305.1:0-2599 GCA_038252715.1 Lysobacterales bacterium
GGAACATGGCTTCGCGGGTCACATCGACTAGGCGCTTGGCGATCACCGAGCCCTCGCCGACGATGTACATCCGGCTGGTATCGCCGTGCCACCCGTCCTTGATGACCGTGACGTCGATATTGACGATGTCGCCGTCCTTCAGGACCTTGGTATGGGCCGGAATACCGTGGCAAATCACGTTATTGACCGAGGTGCAGACCGTGGCCGGGAACGGAATCCGGCCCGGGGCGCCGCCGTAGCCGACATTGGCCGGAATCGCCTCTTGCACGTTCACGATGTGATCGTGGCAGATGCGGTCCAGCTCGAAGGTGGTCACGCCGGCCTTCACATGCGGGGCTACGACCTGCAGCACTTCGGCGGCCAGGCGGCCGGCCACGCGCATCTTGGCGATGTCTTCGGGGGTTTTGATCGTTACTTTCATGCTCAGATTATCCAACACTTGCAGGCACTTAGGCCAGCGACATACAATACGCGGCTTGCTTTCCGGGGTCCTCCCGAGGCAAGCCGCCCACGCCGTGCGTCATCGGTGAATCCACACATCTGGCTTATCCCCGCCCCGGGGTGCCCCGACCACAGGTCAGGGTTCGTGGCGGTGGCCAGATGGAGGCCCAACCCCGGAACCACCATGCCGTCAGATATGCGGCCGGTTCCTTATTTGTAAAGGTCATTCTCATGCCTCAAGTCACCATGCGTCAGATGCTGGAAGCCGGCGTCCATTTCGGCCACCAGACCCGCTACTGGAATCCCAAGATGGGCCCGTACATCTTCGGCGCCCGCGGCAAGATCCACATCATCAATCTCGAAAAGACCCTGCCGCTGTTCACCGACGCGATGAATTTCGTCTCGGCGCTGGCGCAGAAGCGCGGCACCATCTTGTTCGTCGGCACCAAGCGTTCGGCGCGCGACGTGGTCAAGGAAGAAGCCGAGCGTTGCGGCCAGCCGTACATGGCGATGCGCTGGCTCGGCGGCACGCTGACCAACTTCCGCACCGTCAAGCAGTCGGTCTCGCGCTTGAAGGAACTGGAAGCCGGCGAAACCGACGGCACGTTCCAAAAGATGGTCAAGCACGAAGTGCTGGGTCTGCGTCGTGAGCGCGAGAAGCTGAACGCCTCGCTCGGCGGCATCAAGGACATGAACCGCCTGCCCGACGCGCTGTTCGTGATCGATATCGGCCACGAAAACATCGCCGTGCAGGAAGCCAAGAAGCTCGGCATTCCGGTGATTGCGGTCGTCGATACCAATTACGACCCTAACCTCGTTGACTACGCGATCCCGGGCAACGACGACGCCATCCGCGCCGTGCAGCTGTATGTCCGCGCTGCGGCTGACGCCGTGCTCGAAGGCAAGGCTGCTGCGCCGTCTATGGCTAACCGCGGTGACGAGTTCGTCGAACTCGACGCCGAAGGCAACCCGATCGCGAAGGAAGAGCGCAAAGCTGCGCCGCGTCGCGAGCCCGCCAAGAAGGGCGCCCCGCGCCGTGACGGCGATCGCGCTGCTCCGCGCGGCGACCGTAAGTAAGCCAAGCCTGAACGGCGACGGGGGCGGTCATGCCCTCGTCGCACGTTTGCGTTGAGCTACACATTCCCGTGCGTCGGCCCCGCTGCCGCACCGTCACAAACGAAACACCGAGGTAATCATGGAAATCACCGCTGGTTTGGTTAAAGAACTGCGCGAGCGCACTGGCGCCGGCATGATGGAATGCAAGAAGGCCTTGGTTGAAAACAAGGGTGACCTGGACGCGTCCGGCGAGTGGCTGCGTAAGCAGGGCTTGGCCAAGGCCGACAAGAAGTCCGACCGCGTGGCCGCTGAAGGCCAGGTCGTTGCAGCATCGGCCGGCGGCAAGGCCGTGCTGGTCGAGATCAACTCCGAAACCGATTTCGTGGCCAAGGACGACAACTTCCTCGCGTTCGCGAACGCCGTTGCGCAGGCCGCACTGAGCTCCGGCGCAGTGGACGCCGACGCGCTGAAGTCGGCCAAGCTCGCCTCGGGCCTGACCGTCGAAGAAGCCCGCGCCGCCGTGATCGCCAAGGTCGGCGAAAACGTGCAGGTGCGTCGCTTGGTGCGCATTGATAGCCCGAACGTGGTTGCCGCGTATGTCCACGGCGGCCGCATTGGCGTGCTGGTGGAAGCCAAAGGCGGCGACGCTGAGTTTGCGCGCGGCGTGGCGATGCATGTCGCCGCAATGAACCCGCCGTACAACAAGGCGGCCGACGTGCCGGCCGATTTCCTCGCCAAGGAAAAAGAAATCGAAATGGCGAAGATGTCGGAAAAGGACAAGGCCAAGCCGGCCGAGATCCTCGAGAAGATCATCGGCGGCAAAGTTGCCAAGATCGTCAACGAAGTCACCCTGTACGGCCAGCCCTACGTGCTGAACACCGACCAGACCGTTGAAGCTGCAGCCAAGGCTGCCGGCGCCGACGTCATCGGCTTCCAGCGCTTGGCCGTCGGCGAAGGCATCGAGAAAGTGGTGGAAGACTACGCGGCCGAAGTGGCCAAGGCGATGCAGGTCTAACCCTCACTGCCCAAGTGCGACAAAAAAAACCCGCGAGCAATCGCGGGTTTTTTATTCCCGTAGGAGCCAGCTTGCTGGCGACAAACC
>JBBSAA010000306.1:0-2564 GCA_038252715.1 Lysobacterales bacterium
CGTTACGGCGATAGCGATGGCGTGCGCGAGCAGTGCAGCTTGGTTGGCGGAAAGTCCGCGACCGTGGCCTTGAACACCGACCGTTGCCCTGATTTCGTGATGCCCAATGCCGACGGTGCGGGTTATTACCGTTTCTCGATGTCGGCGGCCGACCAGTTAAAGCTCGAGGCCAATTTCGACCGACTCAGCGAGCGTGAACAGCGCGCTTTCGCCGATTCGGTCGATGCCGCCTACGAGGCGGGCGTAATTGATTCGAAAACCTTCCTCAGCGCTGCGGCGCGTCTGGCGAATGCGCCGGTACGCCAAACAGCGACTGCGGCCGTGGGCAATATCGGCTGGATGATCCGCAACTTGGCGAAAACAAAAGCGGAAAAGCAGGCCTTGCGTGATTTTGTGGCAAAGATCTACGCCCCACGGTTGGCGAAAATCGGCACGGAGCCGCGCGCGGGCGAAAGCGATGACGATCGCTTGTTGCGAAATACCCTGGTCAGCACCATGGCGTCGGTCGCACGCGAGCCGAAACTGCGCGCGGAACTGGCGGCTGCAGGCCGTCGCTTTCTTGGTGTTGGTACCGATGGCACTTTGCACCTCGATGCCGTTGCCGCCGACCAACGTGGTTTGGCACTTAGCATCGCGATGAGCGACGGTGACGCGACGGTATACGACGCCCTCGTAAAGCATTTTGCTGTTACCCAGGATGCGGTACTTCGCGGCCAGTTGCTCGGCGCGATGGGAGCAGCCAAAGACCCAGTATTGGTCGCGCGTACGCGTGCACTGGCCTTCGAGAAAGGTAAGCTGCGCCGCAACGAATTGCGGTATGCGCTAGCGGCCGGTGATCGCGAAGACGAGTCCAGTCAGGCGGCGGCTCGTGCCTGGCTTGATGAAAATTTCAGCGCGCTCGAGGCCAAATTGTCGCCCGGTGGCGCGTCCTTGGTGAACGGCTATGCGGGCGGCATGTGCAGCGTCGCCGAGGCCGATTCGATCGTGCCAAAATTCGGTCAACGCCTGAGCGCTATGGAAGGCGGACCGCGTACGCTGGCGCAAGCCGTGGAAGGGGTGAGGCTCTGCGCCTCGCTCAAGCAACAGCAGCAAGTTGCGGGCCTGCACCTGCCCTGAGTTAAGAGTTGACTAGTAAACCGCCGCCGGGAGTGTTCCGGCGGCGTTTTTTTGGCAGGGATGCGGCTATTGCTCCGACGTCATTGACGCTGCGATCGAAATCCGGAGTCCTTCGGCTGCCTGCGACCTCGAACAGAGTCAGTCGAAGAGTCAGCGTGTTGCCAGTTCATTCGGATCAATGCCGATGAACTGCAGACTGTCGGCCAGCACCGGCGAAAACCGAGGTGAGAGAAAGCCGTTTACCAAGCCCACGTGCCCAACGCCGGGGACGATCTTCAGCGTTACCGATTCCTTTCTGCCCCGCAGCTTCGCCGCGAGATTTTCGCTGTTGCGTGGCCAAACCGTGTTGTCTGCGTCGCCATGGATCAGCAGGAAGGGCGGCTCGTCGCCATCGACGAAATTCACCGGCTGCGAGCGCGGCCACCCCGGCTCCGCCCCAAATACTTCCTTGATGTCGGGGTCGGTGATGGGCAGGAAATCGTAAGGCCCGGCTAGGCCGATCACTCCGCGCAAGTCGCGCGGCACCATGCCGACGGCTTTCAGATATTGCGCGTCGGTGCCAAGCAAGGCCGCAATATGGGCTCCTGCAGAGTGACCCATCAGGGTGATCCGCGTCGGGTCACCGCCGTTCGCGGCCGCATTGTCACGCGCCCAAGCAACCGCGCGCGCCGCGTCCTGCATGAAGGCCGGGAAGGGCGCCGCCGGCGCCTTTCGATAGTCAGGGACAATCACCAGCACACCGCGCTTGGCTAAGGCACTGCCGACGAACCGGTAGTAATCTCGCTCTCCGCTGCGCCAGCTGCCGCCGTAAAGAAAGACCACCACGGGTGCAGGACTGCGGGTGCCGGAGGCGGGTCGGAACACATCTAGGGCAAGGCCGTGTGCGGGATCGAATTCCACCGAATGCACATCTTTATCGCGTACAACGGCGTTGATAGCGGTGAAATAGCTGGCTTGGCAGCCTGCGGTCAGCAGGGCGGCAAGGGACGTAGCGATAAGGCCCAGGCGGGCGACGGTGGCTTTCATGGCGCTATCATTGCCATTAAGCACGTCAGGGGAATGTCATGGAAGCCAAAACAAAGGACTCCGCCGATCCGTCAGGGCTTGCCCAGCGCTTTGCGGCGATCCCTGAGCGCAACACCAGCGACAACTTTCTACGCACCATGCAGCAGCATCACGTGCAGCTGTCGGTCATGGCCGACACCAAAGCGAATATTCTCATTACCGTCTCGTCGATCGTGTTGACGATGATCTTGGGCAAGCTTTCCGACCCCGACTTGCGTGCGGCGATGTTGACGCTCGCCGCTTTTATCCTGGTCGCGCTGCTGCTGGCCGTGGTGGCGGTGCTGCCCAAGCACCGCCCGCTGCGTGTGCCCGAAGGCAGCGCGTTGCCGGCCCAGTTCAACCTGATGTTTTTTGGGCATTTTGCCGAGTTGCCGCGAGACCGA
>JBBSAA010000307.1:0-2552 GCA_038252715.1 Lysobacterales bacterium
CCGCCGACGACCACGACCAAAGCCACACCAAGCATCCGTATTGCAGAAGCCACCACGCCAGCGACGGCCGATGCGGCTGCGGTCAGCGTGCTGGTCAACGAGCTGCGTTTCACGGGCGCTCAAGTGTATTCGTCGGCTGATCTGCTGGCGGTTACCGGCTTCAAGCCAGGCTCGCAGCTGACGCTGGCGCAGCTGTAGGCGATGGCGGCTCGCATCACTGAGCATTATCGCGCGCACGGCTACTTCGTGGCCCGGGCCTATTTGCCGGCCCAGGACGTAACCGGCAACGTGGTGACCATCGCGATCAGCGAAGGCAAATACGGCAAGGTCAGTCTGCGCAACAGCAGCAGGCTAGACGACGACTTGGCCAACGGACTGTTGAAGGGTCTCGATAGCGGCGACACGATCACGCTCAAGCCGCTAGAACACCGCCTATTGCTGCTTTCCGACGTCCCGGGGGTGAAAGTCAGTTCGACCTTGGTGCCCGGCTCCGCGCCCGGCACGTCCGACCTGCTGGTGGATGTCGCGCCCGGTCGCACGGTAACTGGTGAGATTGATGCCGACAACGCCGGTAACCCGTACACCGGTGAGTACCGCTTGGGTGCCACCGTCAACTTCAACAACCTCGCTGGCCGCGGCGACGTCGCCAGCTTGCGAGTGCAGAGTTCAGGCTCCGGTCTGGTATACGGCCGCGCGTCCTACCAGATGCAATTCGGTCGCGCGACCGCCGGACTGGCTTTCAGCCATCTCGATTACGAGCTAGGTAAACAATTTGCTGATCTTGGTGCGCATGGCGTCGCCAACGTCGCCAGCATCTATGGCAGTTTGCCGCTGATTCGCTCCCGCGACAGCAACCTGTATTTCGGTGCAGGGTATGACGATAAGGTGCTCAAGGACCAGTTGGACCTGTTCCCGTCCGCCAGCCGGACCGCCGAAGCCAGAGTCGGCAATGTTTCGTTGTATGGCAACCACCGGGACGACGTAGGCGGCGGTGGCAACAGCGCGTTCTACGCGGTGCTGTCGTCGGGCGACCTCAACATCCGGACGCCAGCGGCGCGTTCAGCGGACGCTGTGAGCGCGCGCACCCAAGGCCATTACAGCAAGCTGTGGTTCAACGTCTCGCGCGCGCAGCGGCTCAGCGACCGCTGGTCCTTGAATGGTTCGCTGACCGGGCAGCTCGCATCGAAGAACCTAGATCCGTCGGAAAAGTTCGTGCTCGGCGGCATGGATGGCGTGCGCGCCTATCCGCAGGGTGAAGGATTTGGTGACGAAGGCTATCTGGCCAGCTTGGAAGCGCGTGTATTGCTTGGGAAAATGTATGACCGCATGCCGGGCCAGCTGCATCTGCTCGGTTTTGTCGATGGCGGCCGCGTCACGATAAATAAAGATACTTGGTATGCCGGCCCCAATAAGCGAAACCTGAGTGCTGCCGGTGTTGGCCTCACCTGGGAGGATCCGGGCAACTTCGCAATGCGCGCGTACTACGCCCGAAAGCTCGGCAGCGAGGTCGCGATGTCGTCACCCGATAAATCCGGGCGCTTCTGGATCCAAGCTATCAAATATTTCTGAGCCTCGTCGGTCAGCCCTAGCGCTTGGCACGAACACAACATCGAGAACCTATCATGACCTGCAACTATCGTTTCCTCTGGAGCACCAGCGCGCTGTTGGTGCTGTCCACGGCCGCCCACGCGCAGTCCGCACCCTCTGGTGGTGTGATCGCCGCCGGCCAGGCAATCATCGCGCAAAATGTCGCGACCACCACGATCACGCAGTCGTCTGCGAACGTAGTCATCAACTGGCAGACTTTCAGCATCGGTGCTGACCACACGGTGCAGTTCATCCAGCCCGGCGCCAACTCAATTGCGCTGAACCGGGTGCTGGGCGCCGATCCGTCGGTGATCCTCGGCACATTGCGGTCTAACGGCAAGGTGTTTTTGCTTAATCCAAACGGCATCTTGTTCGGTGCCGGCGCATCGGTGAACGTGGGCGGCTTGGTCGCCTCGACGATGAGAATCAGCGACGCCGATTTTCTCGCTGGCCGCTACGCGTTCAGTGACGCCGGAGCCGGCACCGTGGTCAATCGCGGCACGATCACTGCCGCTGATGGCGGTGTTGTCGCCCTGATGGGTCGCACGGTCCGCAATGAGGGCGTGATCTCGGCGCGACTGGGCACCGTGGCGCTGGTCGGTGCCGAAGCGGTGACGCTGGACCTCGCGGGCGATGGCCTGCTCAACGTGTCGGTAGCCAATGGCGCAGTCAATGCATTGGTTGAGAACGGCGGCATGATCCGCGCCGACGGCGGCCACGTCTTGCTGACCGCACAGGCGGCCGGCAACCTGCTCAATACGGTCGTCAACAATACCGGCGTGATCCAGGCGCAAACAATCGCCAACCGCAACGGCAGCATCCTGCTGTTGGGCGACATGCAGACCGGTACCGTCAACGTGACCGGCGTGCTCGATGCCAGTGCGCCAAACGGCGGCAATGGTGGCTTCGTCGAAACCTCCGCCGCGACGGTCAATGTCGGCGCCGGCGCGCGTATCACCACAGCG
>JBBSAA010000308.1:0-2525 GCA_038252715.1 Lysobacterales bacterium
CGCTGTCGCGCGTTTGAGCCAGCTTTCGCCAGCGCGCGCGCTGCGCGTCCCGTAAACCACATCGAAACCTTCGCGCCATTTCGCAATGAAGGCCGGCAGCAGTTCCGGTGGGTCTTGGCCATCGGCGTCGAGTACCAAGGCCGCGTCGCTGTCGACATGGTCCAACCCGGCCGTCAGCGCCAGTTCCTTGCCGAAATTGCGCGATAACCGCAGCAGCGCAACGCGAGGATCGGCATCGGCTAATCCGCGTAAAACCATCCAGGTGTCATCGCGGCTGCCGTCATCGATGTAGAGCACGCGACTGGTCAGCGGCAGCGCATCAAGCACCGCCGCCAAGCGCGCGTGCAGTAGCGGTAGCGCCGCTTCCTCGTTGTAGGCGGCGACCACCACGGTGAGTGTTTGGAGAGAGGTCATGGCAGGGATGGTACCGGGCCGCCGGGGCCGCTTGACATGATTCCATACTTCCGGAATTATAGAATTATGGACACCGCCGTGACCCTGCAAGCTCTCCGCGCACTCGGCCACGACTCCCGTCTCGCCGCCTTTCGCGCCTTGGTGCAGGCCGGTCCCGACGGCCTGTCGGTGGGCGAACTGCGCGAGCAGCTGCAGCTGCCGCCGGCCACGCTCAGCGCACATCTGAATGTGCTTCGAGCCTCTGCCTTGGTCTCCGATGTGCGCGAAGGCCGCGTCATCCGTGTGCGAGCGAATTACGAGAGCATGAACGGCCTGATCGCCTACCTCACCGAAAACTGCTGTGAGGGCGTCGCCTGTTCGCCGGTCGCGTCGTGCGCGCCCAAGCAACCATGATTTGGGCGATTGAAAGAGCAATGCGGCGAGAT
The DNA here is from genome assembly GCA_038252715.1 of Lysobacterales bacterium. GTDB lineage: Bacteria > Pseudomonadota > Gammaproteobacteria > Xanthomonadales > Xanthomonadaceae > Arenimonas. The sequence goes on from JBBSAA010000308.1 coordinate 840, forward strand.
ACCTCGGCTCGGATACGACCCAGGCCATGGACTTTCGCGCTCTGCGCGCTGACGAAGTCGGCCCGTGCGAAGCAATCGTCCTGCCATGCTGAAACCTCAGCGGGCGCTGAGCGATGACCAGAAAAAAACGCGTGCTGTTTGTCTGCGTCGAAAACGCCAACCGCAGTCAAATGGCCGAAGCGTTCGCGCGTCATCAGGGCGGCAAGGCGGTAGAAGCTTTGAGCGCAGGTTCGAAACCCTCCGGCGTGATAAATCCCAAGGCGATTCGTTTCATGGCCGAGCTTGGCATCGATCTATCCGGCCACGATTCCAAGTCGCTGGACGAGATAGACGGCGAATTCGACGCAGTAGTGACGATGGGCTGCGGCGACAGCTGCCCCTGGGTACCCGCGCGCCGACGCGAAGATTGGGCGCTAGCCGATCCCAAGCACATGGACGACGATGGCTACCGCACGGTGCGCGATGACATTTCTGCCCGCGTGCAGCGATTGCTCGCCTCGCTGTGAGTTCGCTGCCGCGCAAACTATTCGCTGAGTTCGTCGGCACGGCGCTGCTGCTGGCGACCGTTGTCGGCTCCGGAATCATGGGAGTCAAGCTGTCACAGGGCAATGCGGGCCTTGCGTTGCTGGCCAATGCCGCGGTGACGGCCGCGATGCTTTACGTTCTGATCGTACTGCTTGGGCCGGTATCAGGTGCACATTTCAACCCGGCAGTGACTCTGATACAGCGATTGCGTGGCGAGTTGTCCACACGCGAGGCGATGTTCTATTGCTGCACGCAGATCGTTGCTGCAGTCATCGGCGTCGCGCTGGCGCACGCGATGTTCGGTCAAGTTTGGTGGCAGCCGGGCACCCATGTCCGCACCGGTGGCGCGCAATGGCTGAGTGAAGCATTGGCGACATTCGGTTTATTGCTAACCGTCTTGGTGGGCAGCAAGCACCGGCCCGCGGCCGTGCCGATCTTGGTCGCCGCCTATATTTTTGCCGCCTACTGGTTCACCGCCAGTACGTCGTTTGCCAATCCGGCGGTGACGATGGCGCGCGCACTAACCCAAAGTTTTTCCGGAATTCGTCCGCAGGACGTGGGCGGCTTCGTGCTAGCGCAGTTCGTTGGCGCTGTGCTCGCCTTGCCTGCCTATTTCTTCCTCACCGGCTCCAGCGGCGCCGGCGAAGTCAGGTAGGACGCCCCGCCCAGCCCGCGCACTTGGCGTTCGATCCAACTGGCACGACGCTGCACGTATTTGCCCGGTTTGCGCGCGTTATAGGTTTTCGGACTGGGCAACACGGCCGCGAGGCGCGCGCTTTCCGAGGGCGATAGGCGAGAGGCCGGTTTCCCGAAAAAAGTTTTTGCTGCCGCCTGCGCGCCGTACACGCCGTCGCCAAATTCGGCGATGTTGGCGTACACCTCAAGGATGCGCTGTTTGGGCCACAGCAGCTCAATCAGCACCGTGTACCAAACCTCCAAGCCCTTGCGCAGGTAGCTGCGCCCGCCCCACAGGAACAGGTTTTTAGCCACTTGTTGGCTGATCGTACTGGCACCGCGCACCTTGCGGCCACGACCATTGCTGACCATCGCCTTGTCGATCGCCTCGAAGTCGAAGCCGTTGTGGTGCGGGAATTTCTGGTCCTCGGCCGCGACCAAGGCAATCGGCAGGTTCGAGGACAGCAGATCCCAGCGCTGCCACTC
>JBBSAA010000309.1:0-2490 GCA_038252715.1 Lysobacterales bacterium
GAGCCCCGGGATAGCCGGCGCCACGGCGCCAAGCCGCGCGAGCCCGGCCTGCGCAACCGCAGGGTCGAACACCGACAAATTGTAATCGACGCGGCTGTCGACTTTGTTCGATTGGTACATGCCGGTGACCTGCAGCTTGACTGGGCCGAAATCATGGACAATTCGGCCCATGTATTGCTGTTCCTCGGCAAAATAGGTCGGCGCGAAATCGGTGTTCACCTGCCGCACGTCACTCGGATTGACGTTTTTGGCATAGGCGTCATTGACATCGTACAGGCTGCCGAGTCCCAGGAAACCGAAGCCTGCGCCGCCTTGTGTCGTCAGGAACTCGCGCGATGTCAGTGTTCCGACAAAGGTCGAATTGGCATTCAACGTCCCGAAGTCACGGCGCCCGGGTAAGCAGCCAAGCACCCCGGTCGGGTCGCGCTGGCACAGCTGCTTCTGGATACGGCTGCGATTGTCGTTTTCGCGGAAGTAATAGGCCATCAGGTCAACGGTCGTGTCATCGCCTGGCGTCCAGCGAACCGACCCGCGCAGGGCGTAAAGATCACGACCATCGATGCGGGTGTTGTCGAACAGGTTCTGGGTGAACCCATCGCGCTTGAGATAAGTGCCAGCCACGCGGACCGCCAAATCGTCGGTGATCGGCAAGTTGAACATGCCTTTCAACCGCAATGAATTGAAATTGCCGTACTCGATTTCACCTGCGGCATGGATGGCGTCGGTTGTCGGTTTGGCGTTGACGAAGTTGATGACACCGCCCGTGGCGTTCCGGCCAAACAATGTGCCCTGCGGGCCGCGCAGCACTTCGACGCGTTCGAGGTCGAAAAATTCGGTTTCGAACAATCGGGTACCGAACAGCGGCATGCCTTCGGTGTGAATGGCGGTGGCCTGATCGCAAGTGACGCCGACGCAAAGATCCCCGATGCCGCGGATGGTGAAGCTGGATCCTGTGAAGTTGCCTTTGGTGAAGGTGATGTTTGGCAGCGTTAGTTGAATGTCGAGGGTGTTGTTGATCTGCTGGCGCTGGAGTGCTTCGGCGTTGAACGCCGAAACCGCGATCGGCACGTCCTGCAAGCTTTGCGCCGTGCGCTGAGCGGTGACGACGATTTCCTCGATCCCGGTATCGACCGCAGCGCTGCCGGCCTGTGCGGTCGCCTGTGCGAGAACCGGTGCGGAAATCAGGCCGATCATCGAGACGCCAGCGATAAGGCCGGCACGGATTCTTGCTGTCGTCATCTTGATATCCTCCCCAGATGAAATCCCGGTGCCCCCCTGTGATCGGCGGGTCACCAAGACATGACCGTAATACGACTGTCATGTTCGATATCAATGTGGTCGCATGAAGCGGGCTTTGTCCAGCGGTCTCGATAAAATCCGGCCGCGATTGCGCCAACATCGGCGCAAGTGACGAAAAAGTCACACTCAAGCCCCGCCAAACGGGCTCCGGCCTGCCAGAAATGTCAGTTCTTGAAGCGGCGGACCGGCAGGATGCTGGCGATCGGGCACTCGCCGCCGGAGCGCGCGCCGATGACGTCGCGTCCGGCGCACAATTGCCCGGCCTTGAGTCGGCGATAGTAAAAGCCCTGGTAGAAACTCAGCGCCTGGCATTCGCGCGCAAAGAACATGCGGTAGCGCTGGCCATTGCGCATCGTCAGTTCGATCGCCCGGTCGCCGAATAATTGCGCGGCGGCAACATTATTGACCCCGATGCACCGGTTGCGACCTGCCCTTGGCGGCGCGGGGCGCATGTCGACGGGACCGCCGGGGGTTACGGTCATGCGGCCCCACGGGCCACCCAGGCTGTCGTTTGCGTCCGGCGGCGGTGGACGCGACGGTGCCGCATCGGCCGGCACGGCAAGCGCCAGGACCAGCCCAGGCATGACAAGCCCAGACATGACCAGCCCAGACATGACCAGCCCGGCCATGCCCGCCAGACCTCGCCAGCGCCTGAATCCCGAGGGTCGTGCCAAACCGGTTACCCTGTCGTCGTCATCCCAAGACCGGACCATCCGGCATTGCTGCCAATGGCATGGCGCCCGGCGATTGAACCCGCCGTGAACCTTCCCGGCCGAAGGGTCGGCTTTTCGCGGTAGCAGCGGCGCGATTTCTATTTGCGGCGTCACCGGCGCGGCGTCAATGCGCCCGGCTATCGTCGGGACGCGTAGCGATATAGGAATGCGTGTGCTTCTCCAGCCGCCTTCGCCTCGCGCTCTTGCAGCGCTCACCCATGCCGCAGGCAGTTGGAGCGACGATCCTGCCGTGCTGGCGCCGCACCTGGTCGATTGGCGCGGTCGCTTCCACGGCGCCACACCGGTGCTGCTGCAACCGCGCAGCACCGCTGCCGTTGCCGCCATCGTGCGGGTTGCCGCCGAATACCGGATCGCGCTGGTGCCACAGGGCGGCAACACCGGGCTGGTCGGCGGCGGCATCCCGGCAGCCGATGGCAGTGGCGTATTATTGTCACTGGCAAAGCTCGATAGCATCCGC
>JBBSAA010000310.1:0-2450 GCA_038252715.1 Lysobacterales bacterium
GCAGCTCCAAGTGGCTCTGGCTAACGGCTTCGCCAATGCGCGCCAGAAGCGCCGCTTCGCGCGCGGCTTCCGAGGACTTGGGTGGTTCAAAACGACGAATGCCGCGCTCGTGCGTGCGCGCCTCGCGCGTGACTTTTTCAACGGCGTTGAGCAGCGGCCCGGTCTCGGTGAAGCCGTGCCGCATGGCCCCGATGCCGACCGACGCGCGCAGGCGCAGCGGATGGCCTTGGGCCATGAACGGCGCTTGGACGAGGCTGCTGCGCAGTTGGGTGGCCAATTGCTCAAGGCCCGCGTCGTCGCGATCACGATCAAACACCAAGAAGCTGCCATCGCCGAATCTTGCGACCATGGCCTCACCGGCGGCCTTGGTGAGCAAGCGGCTGGCATCGGTCAACACTTGCTCAAGGGCAGTCAGGCCGATGCGATCACGCAATAGGCTAAGGCTTTCGATCTCCAGGAACAGCACGCCACCGCGGCGTTCGACCGAGGCCGGTAGTGCGAGTTGCTCGGTGAGGTTTTCGAGCAGCTCCGCGCGCTCGAACAGTCCTGTCTCGCCGTCCTTGCCGCCGCGCTTGCTGCGGCGCGATTCCAGCGCACGGTGTCGGCGCACGCGATTTTGAACGGCTGAAATCAGGTGACGCGGACGAATAGGTTTCGACAGGAAGTCGTCGCCGCCGGCATCGATCGCATCGAACTGGCGATCCTCGTCGGATTCACCGGACAAGAATACGATCGGCGTGTGCATGAACGCGTCTTGCTCGCGGATCAGCGCGGTCAGCTCGATGCCGTTGGCATCGGGCATGTTTAGGTCCATCAAGACCAGGTCGGGCTGGAATTGTTCGAGCGCCGGCAATACGCCCAGCGCTTCCAGCACGACCAAGGTGTCCATGCCGGCATTGCGCAGAATGCCTTCGGCAAACAGCGCCTGGCTGCGGTCGTCCTCGACGATCATTACTCGGAATGGATTTTCTCGTGCCGGATCAACCAAGGCTTGCAGACGTTTCATCACGTCGCTGGCGCTAGTCGGACCGATCACGAGCGAGTCGACGCCAGCGCGGCGGGCGGTCAGGCGCACCGCGATATCGTCAGCGTCGGCAATCGCGACCAGCAATAGGCGACGCGGGTGGCGCAGGCGCGCTTGGCGCACGGTTTCACCCAGCAGCTCAAGCTGATCGCTGAAGCTCGCGTCAATCAGCACCAGGTCCGCGGGCAGAGCGCCAATTAATTCCTTGAGTTCCTCAGCATCTTCCAACAGCTCCACTTCGACCCCCAAGCCCTCAAGGCGTTGATCGAGTTCAAGCGACAACGGACCGTGGCTGGTGAGGTGATAGATGCGCAGGCCGGCCGCCAAGGGTGCTCGCACAACGTCAGCGGCAGGCTCGATCATGTCCCCGATCGGCGGCGAGCGCGGCGCCGGCGGCGGTGGCGAGGGTTTCGGTGCCGGCGCAGCCACGACCGGCGTAGCCGCAGTCACTTTCGCCGCCGTCGATGTCGGCAGGGAATCGACGCGGGTGTTTGGCACCAAGGCCTCCCACAAGTCGTCTTCGACTTCTATCGGCGCGCTCGGCATCGGCGTTGCAGGTTCGGAGTCGAAGGCGGCGGCGGGCGCATCCTGGCCCCAGCGGCGCCAGTAAGCGAGCGGCGGTGCTTCCGCCCGTAGCGAGTTACCCAGTTGCCGAGGCGCGCTTTCCCGGGCCGGCTCAGGCGCGCGCGGAACGACCGCGGCCAGTTTTTCGGCAAGGTTCCACAGGCGCTCGCCCGTGGTCGGGTCTGGCAGCACTTCTTGACTCAGCGTGTCGTCGAGCAGGTCAGCCAACGCGGTGAGCTGCTCGCCCGCTTCCGGGAAGCCTTGGCCGGCACTGTCTTCGCCCAAGCGGCGAGCGTCGGCATGGATCAAGGCCAGGCCGTTGATGTCCCAGCCCGTCTGCAAAAAGCGCTGCAGCCGACGTGCAATCACCTCCACGCGGCGTGGCAAGTGACGCTGGAAAGCGAGTCGCATTTCGGCGAGTTGGGACTCGTCGTCAAGATTCATCGCGTGGCCCCCTGATAGCCAAGGATTATGCCCTCTGCGTCGTGTGGCTGTCAGGGTGCCACGGCTGCCGGTGTGACCGCAGTGAAGCCGGTCGTGGCAGAGTCATCGCTGCCACTCAACCGGCACGAACAAGTCGCGAGAAACCACGCAGCAGCTTGCGCGCAAGCCAAAACACCACCACGGCGGTGCCGCCAATCACCAGCGACACCAAGCCCAACGCGATCCAAGGGTGAGCGAAGACCAAGCCCAAGCTGGCGGTGGCGGCGATGTCCTCACCCAGCGATGCGGTCCAGTTGCTGACCGGTTCCGGAGAGGCATTGATCATCGCGCGCGAACTGGTCTTCACCACGTGGGTGACGAAGGCCGCGCCGGCACCGGCGGCGAGCGCACCGGCGCCCAATTGCCCGTCCGGAGACAA
>JBBSAA010000311.1:0-2396 GCA_038252715.1 Lysobacterales bacterium
CCGTGATTTTTTCCTCACGCCACTGCATGACGGAAACGTCGGTGCTCCGGTACAGTGCCGTCATGAGCGAGTTGGACCGTGCCGCCGACGCCTTCCTGCCTTCTGCAAGCGGGCTATACCTCAATTGTGCCGCGCAGGCCCCGCCATTGCGCGCCGTGCGGGCGGCAGGATTCGCTGCGCAGGCGAGCGCGGACGACGCCTGGCAACTGGGTCGCGGCGCTGCTCCAGTAAGCACCGAACAGTTGCGGTCGCGGGCTGCAGGGTTATTTGGTGGAGACGTCGATGGTCTGGCGCTCGTGCCCTCGGCCTCGTACGGCATTGCTACCGCGGCGCGAAACCTGCCACTGAAAGCGGGCGAAGCAGTGCTCGTGCTCGAGGGTCAGTTTCCATCCAACCTGTTGCCTTGGCAGCAGCGCTGCAGCGACTGCGATGCGCGCGTGGTTGGCGTCAGCCGCAAAACAGGACAGGGTTGGACGTCTGCCGTGCTCGACGCGCTCCTGCGCGAACCTGGTATCGCTATCGTCGCCTTGCCGCAGGTCCGCTGGGACGACGGCGAGCTGCTGGACCTGGACCGAATCGCTGAGCAAGTGCGCGCGATTGGTGCTGCACTAGTGCTCGACCTCAGCCAGAGCCTGGGCGTGCTTTCAGTCAATCTTGATCGCTGGCGACCCGACTTCGTGGTGTCTGTCGGGTACAAATGGCTGTTTGGGCAGCGCGCCCACGCGTGGCTGTGGGCTTCGCCGCGATGGCGCGAGGAAGGCCGGCCCATCGAGCAACACTGGTCGGCCCGAGACGCGGGTGAGGGCTGGCGCTTTTCCTTCGACGCAATGCCACCGTACTGCCGCGGCGCCCGACGCTTTGACGCCGGTGGCTTGGATGACCCGGTACGGCTGGCGATGTCAGATGCTGGACTGGCACAGGTGCTCGAATGGACGCCTGCGGCAATCGCCTATGAATTGGCGAGTCGGACGCGCGCGCTGGACGTGGCGCTGCACGCTATCGGACTACCCGATTGGATTACGCCGGGTCATGCGCCGCACATCACGGCGTTGCGCCCGCCGGCTAGATGTTTCTGGGCCGTTGCGAACGCAATGCAGTCAGCAGGCATCATCTGCACGCCGCGGTACGGGCTGCTGCGGATCGCTCCGCACCTGCAGGTGGATGCGGCAAAAATGCATTGGGTGGCGCAGGTTGCGGCAGGCGCGCGGTGACAAGCTGGGCGGCGCGACGCGCGCAAAGGACGTAGGCCATCGTTGAACCGATGGCGAAGGGGAATTCTCTGCCCTGAACTAAGTGAGTGTCCGGCGAACCTTGGAATACGGCATTGCGCTCATGCGCAAGCGCCCCTGCAAATGCGTAACCTCACTCTTGCTCGTCGTCAGGAACCTAAGTCTGTACGTGCCGCAATAGCCAACGGCGTCCGTAGACCGCAACTGACAGTAGGGTGGTAAACAGGACCAGCGCGATGGGCTCATGGCGCCATAGTCGATCCATCAGTGCAATTGCTGCCGAGGCGCTTGCTAGCGCGCCGAAACCAGGGTGGCGGCGCGCGCAAACCAAGCGCCCATTCCGAGGACGTGCGCAAAGTAGGAGCCGAAGGTGTATGCAGAGACCGCGTTCGTCAGCACATAGCCAATGATCAACACCCAGACCAAGATGCCTGCGGACTGAACTGCACCGACTTGACCTAAAAAGGTGAAAGCGCCACCCCCCTTAGGATAGTGCCAACTCAGTTCCACGTAGCTAGTGCCGGACGCCAGTGCAATCAGCCCAGCCACGACGAAGCTCAACTAAGCCAGCGCGCCGGCGATGCCGATCACGACACCGAGCGTCGAGAAGATTCCGCCGGCCACCATCCCGCCGACCGCCATCGACCAAGTGGCGTTGAAACTCATCTTGTCGCCAGTACGTTGCATGTCGCGTTTCCCGGATTGGCGCAGACGAACACAAGAACCACCGCCTTATCTTGCGTCATCGCAGGCGGTCTCTTGCGATGGCCATCTTCTATCAGCGATGGCAATGCCTGTTGTTGCCTGATGGCGAGGGCAGTGGAAGGATTGCAGCAGGCTAGACACTGGCTCGACGCTGGCCAAGCACCGCATATCGCCAACCGGCGGTGACGAGCGGAATGCTGGCAAACACCCCGTTGCTAAGTCGCAAGTTGTTGGTTTAACAGCAGATTCAGGCGGGTTAGCGCATAATGATGTTGCTGGAGTAACTCATTCGCACACGTCGCCGAGCCACCGCCCCAGCCCGATTCCATTGAGGCGACCTGCAAGGAGAAGTCCCATGACAACCTTGGACGCCACTATCCGCGATGCAAAAGTACAAACCATCAACGAACTCATTCAGGCGACGCGCGACAGCGCGGCCTTCTATCAAGACGCTTCAACCCA
>JBBSAA010000312.1:0-2365 GCA_038252715.1 Lysobacterales bacterium
ATGGTGCGCGCACGCTCGGCGATGCGGCCCTCAAGCGTCACCAGGAAGGCCTGTCCGGGCGTTTTTTCCAAGGTCTCGTAGGCCCGCTCGGTATCCAGGTAATTGGCTTCGAGCGCCACCGGCATCGTGCGGCCGGTCAGGCATTCGGTAAACGTCGCGGTGTCGCCTAGGTGCCGGTACATTCCGCGCAAAGGCAAGCGTGGCTCGATGTCTAGAAAGGTCGGATCGCGCGCTAGCCGCTGCTCGCCGCCAACATCCGCCACGCCAGCCGCGTCGAGCGCATGCAACGAGCGATCCTCGCGGCGTTCGAAACGCAACGCCGTCTCACGACCACCGTGCAGTTCAATCGTCTTGCCGTCGGGCGATGCTGACCAGCGACCCAAATCGTCATAGGTTTCATCGCCGGTGGCACGACCGAGCCAAGACTCGCGCAGGAAATACACGCCGTCGGCAAACAGGTTCAAGGTGAGCTGGTGACCGCTGCAGTCGGCGCAGGCTAGCGTGCCGGCAAAACTGGCGGGGTATTCGGCGGGTGGCGCGCCATTGTCGAAGACCAGCGGCGCGGCGGGCGTGGTCGGTGCGTCTGCCGGAGCGTCTGCCGGAGCGGCCTCAACGCGGGTCTCGACAACGGCTTCAGGCTCGGCAACCGGCGAGCGGCTGGCGTCGGGCGCCGGCATCGACCGGCAGGCAGAAAAAACCAAGACCATCGTCGCCAGGCAGGCCGCCCGAGCGTAGTGTTGAATCGTCATGGCGAGCTCCGCTGTCGCAGTGGCATTGCTGGCGATGGTACAGGTCTGCCCGGGCTTGCGGCGCGGCTCAGCCCGCCGTGGCCTTTTTTATTGACGGGGCCGCCGCCGCGCGTAGCTCGCTCAAGCGAGCACGGAAGAAATCAGCACTGGCAATGGTTTGGCCATTCGCCAATCTGATTTGGTAGGGCTTGCCGCTCAGTGATGAGCCGGTGGCACAGTAGCGAATGAAGTCTTCCGCGCTTTGGATTCGCTTGCCGGCGTTGCGGCGTTTGAGCTGCAGGTGGCTGGCGGCATCGGCGGCGCTGTGTTCGGAGCCATTGCGAATAAAGGTCGCGCCCTTGAGCTGGGCCACAGAAGTGATCAAGGCGTCGATCTCGCGCTCGGCGGTGGGGGTAGCGGACGCGGCAAACCCTGACAAGGACAACAAGCAAAGGGCGAGCAGCAGGCGATGGACAAAGCTCATTTTTTGGTTCCAAAGAGACAACTCTTGATGGACCCAGGAAAAGACGCACAAGTTCCGGCGAAATCCCTCGGAATCGGTACACAGCGGCTGTGACGCAGCAAGTAGTTCAGCTTGCTGCCGGCGCTGACACTGGAATGTCTCCCGCAGCATGTTTTTGGCAAACTCGTGGTCAGTGCGACTCAAGCGGCAGCTTGGCCTGCTCGCGAATCACCCGCCAGGCGCTGAAGGTCATGCTGGCGGCAACCAGCAAACCGGCGCCGAAGACGACATTGGACCCGAACACCATCAGGCCCTTGTGCACCCAAGCAAAGGTCAGGTCACCGCCGCGGTAGATCACGGTGTCGATCGCTGCTTTCGCCTTGTAGCGGGATTCCCGATCCACCCGCGTGTAAATGGTTTCCCGCGCTGGCTTGCCTAGCGAGAATTCGCCGGCGCGGGTCATGATCTGCACCACGGCGACGACGATCGGCAAGGGCGACAAAGTCAAAACACCGAATCCAAACAGGATCGCGAATGCCGGGATCAATAGCGCCGGCGCAATGCCGAAGCGGGTTAGCAGCTGGCGGGTGATTCGCGAGCAGGCCAAGCTGCCGCTTGAGTCGCACTGACCACGAATTTTCCGACTGTACTTTCTGAATGAATACCTCGGGTGGGCCCCTGCCAAAACCTAAGCTAGTTGCTGGCTCATTGCCGCGGACTAGCGACAACGCTGAAATCCCCCGGAACTTGTGCGTCTTCTGCTTGGTCGATCAATCGTTGTCACTTCGGAATGAAACATGACCTTTTTGAATCGCCTGCTGCTCGCACTTTGCCTGTTAGGCCTATCTGGGTTTGCCGCGTCGGCCACGACCACGGCTGATCGCGAGATCGACGCCTTGATCACTTCTGTGGCCCAGCTCAAGGGCGCGACCTTTATTCGCAATGGCTCCGAACACAGCGCCGCCGACGCAGCCAGCCACCTGCAGCTCAAACGCCGCAACGCTGGCAAGCGAATCCAAAGCGCGGAAGATTTCATTCGTTACTGCGCCACTGGTTCGTCGCTGAGCGGCAAGCCCTACCAAATCAGATTGGCGAATGGCCAAACCATTGCCAGTGCTGATTTCTTCCGTGCTCGCTTGAGCGAGCTACGCGCGGCGGCGGCCCCGTCAATAAA
>JBBSAA010000313.1:0-2293 GCA_038252715.1 Lysobacterales bacterium
ACGCCGACACGATCCAACGCGGCGCGCACCTGTATACCGTGCTCGGCTGCAGCGACTGTCACGGCGCCGGCGCCATAGGAAAACTGGCCATCGACGCCGGTCCGCTAGGGAAAGCCATCGCACCCAATCTGACGCCGCGCGCCATCGGTCAACGCTACGACGCGGACGGGTTAGCCGCCGCCATTCGCCACGGCGTGCGCGCCGACGGCACGCCGCTGCGATTCATGCCATCCGGCGATTTCACCCATCTGTCCGACGCCGATACCGCCGACCTTGTCGCCTATCTGCAGGCGCTACCCAATTCTGACCATGCGCCGGGCACCACCACTCTCACGCCACTCGGACGAACCATGGCCTTGTTTGGACAGATCGAACTGACCTCGGCCGAACGGATCGACCACGCGCCACGGGTTCGCATTGCCCCCGCCGCGACGGTGAGCGCCGAATATGGCGCCTACCTCCTGAAATCCTGCGCCGGTTGCCACGGCGAAAACCTAGCCGGCCAGCATGTCCCCGGCACGCCGCCGGAATTTCCTGATGCGGCCAACCTGACCCCACACGCGAACGGACTCAAGGCCTGGCAATTCGCCGATTTTCAGCGCGTGCTGCGCTCAGGCAAGCGACCCGATGGTCGCGCACTGAACGACTTCATGCCTTGGCGCTCTTATTCGCAGATGACTGATACCGAAATAGCGGCGATCTGGGCGCAGTTGCGCACGCTGCCGCCGGTGGCGAGCAAGAACAGCGCTGACGCGCGTTAGTACCCAGCGTCCAACGGCGAAACCAAATAGGCGTCCGGTCGGTAGCGCTCCATGAAGCGCTCCGGCCGCAGGATCGGCGTGAACGAATGCTGCGCATAGAGGCCATGGGCATCGCTGGTGGCGAGCAGGAACCGACGCAGGCCCTGCAGCTCGGGGTGGCCGTCGATGGCGGCCATCATCGCTTTCGATATACCGCGCCCGCGCGCTTGCGGCAGCACGAACACATCGCACAAGTAAGCAAAGGTCGCGCGGTCGGTTACTACACGCGCAAAGCCGACGAAGTCGCGGTCGAGTCGCGCCGAAAAACACAGGGAGTGCTCGATTGCACGCGCCACCACGTCGCGAGGAACGCCGCGGCACCAATACGACTGCTCGGCAAGGAACGCGTGGACGACGTCGACGTCGACGTCGTCGCGACTGGTGCCTATCCTCAGGCCGACAATTGCCGCCGAATCAGTCCCACTCATAAATCGTGTAGTACACCGGCGATACCGTCGCGTTCTTGTCGGTGTCGCTGCGATCAAGACGACCATTGCCGTTGTCGTCGTACAGGTAATAGGGCACGCCGTTCTTGGGCACCACGTGGACCATGGTCACCTGGCCATTAGTGCGATATTCCTCGATCACGTCGCCATTGTCGCCGGTACGAATCGAAACGGCAGGCGCGTCTTTGCCGGTGGCCGGCGGCGGCAGTTTTTCTGGAATGGGCACGTCTTGCGCTTTCGTGGCCGGTGTTTGCGCCGCGGCCGCAGCCAGCAGCAGGGACAGGAGCAGGGTCATGGCAGGTCCTCCGCGCGCGCTTAGGGGTCGCGCCGTCCAATCATCATAGGCCGCCGGACCCATCGGCGGAATGAACGCCGAACTGCCACGAGTCCTTACAATGGAGCTCCGGCCGCACCGAGCACCGCCATGTCCCGCCTTGTCCTGATTGACGGTTCGTCCTACCTGTACCGCGCGTTCCACGCGCTGCCGCCGCTGACGGCGCCCGACGGTTCGCCCTCCGGCGCGCTGTTCGGCATCGTCAACATGCTGCGCGCGACGCTCAAGGAGAATCCGGACTACACCGCCTTCGTCGTCGACGCCTCCGGTCCCACCTTCCGCGACGCGATGTATCCCCAGTACAAGGCCAACCGACCGTCGATGCCCGATGACCTGCGCGCCCAAGTCGAGCCGATGATGCAGATCGTCGAGGCACTGGGCTTCCCGATCCTGCGGGTGTCAGGCGTTGAGGCTGACGATGTGATCGGCACGCTGGCGCTACAGGCGTCGGCGCAGGGCATTCCGGTGACGATATCAACCGGTGACAAGGACTTCGCCCAGCTAGTCCGGCCGGGCATTACCTTGACTAACACCATGACGGGCAGCGTTTACGACGACGACAAGGTCGTCGAAAAGTTTGGCGTGCGCCCAGACCAGATCGTGGACTTTCTGTCGCTGATGGGCGACACCGTCGACAACGTGCCGGGCGTTGATAAATGCGGGCCAAAAACCGCCGCTAAGTGGTTGGGCGAATACGGCACGCTAGAAAACGT
>JBBSAA010000314.1:0-2284 GCA_038252715.1 Lysobacterales bacterium
CGCCTCGGCCCTGATCGCGCTTGACGGAGTTTCCTGAGGTGACGATGGCGCCGTTGCCCACTTCCCGCTGGCGCAGCGTCGCCGGCGTTTTTGCCACCGCGCTGTTGATTGGCCTGTATGCCCGCGGCGGACTCGCCTGGGTGCTCGGCGCGGTCATGTTGGTGCCTTGGCTGTTGGCATTGAACGCCACTCGCACGCTAACCGGCACGCTGGTCAGTGCCTGGTTGATGAGCGTGGCCTTGGTGGCCACCACGTTCTACTGGTTCGGTGCGGCTATCGGCGGCTTCACCGGCATCGGTGCCGTCGCAGGAACCGCGGTGCTGTTGGTATTGGCTCCAGTCATGCAGCCGCAGTTGCTCGCGTTTGCGCTGGCGCGCTCTTGGGTTGGAAGAAAACACGGCGTGTTGTTGCGTTCCCTCGCCGGCGCCAGCGCCTGGGTGGCCTGCGAATGGGCGCTACCCAAACTGCTCGGTGACACCTTGGGCCACGGCCTGTTTCCATCCGCCTTGCTACGACAAGCAGCGGATTTGGGCGGAGCGGCCGGGCTCACGTTCCTGCTGCTACTCGTCAATGAAGGCGTCGCATTAGCCCTCGCAAGTCGCGGCCGCGGGCCACGCGCAATAGCGGTGCTGCTGGCGACCGCTACCGTCGTCGTGCTCGGCTTGGCTGCTTACGGCGCCGCGCGCTTGCCGGCACTGCGTGCAGCGCCGCCGTCCGATGCCCCGACGCTGCGGGTCGCGATGGTGCAGGCCAGTATCATTAACTACGAGGGTTTGCGGCAGCAGATCGGCGCGTACAGCGTAGTGCGCAAAGTGCTCGATACCCACTTTGCGCTGTCGCAATCGGCCGTGCGTGATCATGGCGCCGACGTGCTGCTGTGGTCGGAAACCGTTTACCCGACCACGTTTGCGCATGCACGCACCGAGGATGGTGCGGCGCTGGACAGCGAGATCCAAGGCTTCGTCGATGCGATGGGCGTGCCGCTGGTGTTTGGCACCTATGACATCGACGAAGACGGCGAATACAACGCCGCCGCCTTCCTAGAACCAGGCCGCGGCCTGCTCGGTTTCTACCGCAAAACCACGCCGTTTCCGTTGACCGAACAGGTGCCGAGCTGGTTGGACGGGCCCGTGCTGCGACGCTGGCTGCCGTGGACCGGCAGCTGGCAGGCGGGCAATGGCGCACGCGTATTGCCCCTGCGCAGCGCCGATGGTCGCGAGGTGAATGTCCTACCGTTGATTTGCCTAGATGACGTGCAGCCGGGCTTGGCCATCGACGGCGCGCGCTTGGGCGCACAGGCCATCGTCGGCATGAGCAACGACTCGTGGTTCACCGAGTATCCCGCCGGCGCGCGACTGCATTTGACGGTGGCGGCGTTCCGCAGTATTGAAACGCGACTGCCGCAGGTGCGCATCGCCACCAATGGTCCAAGCGCGATCATCGATGCCACCGGCGACATCCTGGCGCGCACCGACATGGGCAGCCAGGCGGTGCTGACGGCGGAACTGGTCGGACACGATCCAGCGCCGACTTTGATGGTGCGCTGGGGCGATTGGGTTGGGCGTGCGGCGGCGGCGTTCCTGCTCCTGCTGGCGGCAACGGCAGTTTGGCGTGCGGCATGGCATCGACGCAGTCTCGTTTCCACGGCGCCATATGCGGCCAAGACCGTGGTCTTATCGCGCGAATGGCGAGTGGCCAGCGGCGCACTTCGATTCACAGCCGCGCTGGGCTTGGCGTGGATCGCGCTCGACATGATCCTGCGCACGGGCTTGCAGGTGCAGTCACTGTCCCAGCTCAAGGTGTTTACGTTCGCCGTCGTTATTCCCGGCGTCGCGTCGTGGCTCATTGATCGCAAGTTCGCCGCCTCGACGCGAATCGAAGGCGATGCCTTGGTGCTGGATCAGCGTCGGCAGCGCATTGAGATTCCCTTGGTTTCCATTGCTGCCGTGCGTCCTTGGCGTCTGCCACTGCCGCGCGCGGGCGTCGACCTGAGACTAGCTAGCGGCCAATCTCGGCCTTACGGCCTGCAAGTCGCGGACCCGATGGCGCTGCAGCAGGCACTGGCCAACGCGGGCTCGGCAGCACAACTCACCGGCTCACCGCGCGAATCGCGCTGGGCGCAAGTGCGGGCAGCGACGGTGCAGCCCTGGCTTGATAGCGGGTGGGTAAAATTTGCGCTGTTCCCGCTGCTGCCCGCCGCGGTCGCGTTCCGACTCAATCAAATTATCGCCTTCGGTGGCCCACTGGGCGAGTACTACACCTATGGCTTGAAAGCCTGGCTCAC
>JBBSAA010000315.1:0-2277 GCA_038252715.1 Lysobacterales bacterium
CGCCGGCAAGCTGTATTACCTGCGTGGCCTGGAAGGCAAGAAGGCGCGCATCAAGGAAGACCTGGGCGCGCGCAAGGCCGGCTAATCCGCCGACCACCGCAACCCACGAAACGGCCGCGAAAGCGGCCGTTTTGCTTGGTCCATGGTGGTAAGAACTTGCCCGCCGCGGCGGTGGGTCGTATCGTCATAGCCCCACGTAACGCAGTTGTGCAATGCCCTCGATGCTCAAATTAGTGTGGTTCTCAACTAGCGTCATCCCGCTCAGTGCGTGTGCCAGTCAAGCAATCACCCAGTCCAATCCGCTGACCGATGCCCAGCGCAGCGAATGTGCGAGTTTGCGTTCGCAGAACGTCGACATGAACCAGACCGCGATCCTGCCCGAGTACTGCAAGGGCCAAGCCGGTGTGAGCTGGTCGAACCAAGCCAAGGATCCAATGAAGCTAGAGTTTGACCAGAACAAGAAAGACGACCAATGACACGAAAGGCACAGCAGCAAGCGCCTGTCGTCGCACTGGTCGTTCGTATCGACCAATGGCTATGGGCGGCGCGTTTTTTCAAGACGCGAACCTTGGCCAAACAGGCAATCGAATCGGCCAAGGTTGAAAGCCAAGGTCAATCGGTGAAGCCCTCGCGCATCGTGCGCGTGGGTGAGTCCTGGAGCGTTCGCCGCGGCGATGAATTGTTTGAAGTCGAAGTGCTTCAGCTCAGCGACAAACGCGGCTCAGCTACGGTGGCGCAAACCTTGTACCGCGAATCACCTGAATCGATCAAACGGCGCGCCGCGGAACGCGAGAAGAAGCGCATGGAAGCGACCGGCTACCGCGCGCCTACAAGCAAACCCGATAAGCGCGCGAGGCGTTTGATCCAAGCGCTTGGCGATCTGGACGTGTTGTAAAACGAAGCTATGTAGGAGCGGCGTAAGACCGCGACCTAACCGACGGAGCGACGCATCAGCATTCTTCGCGCTGACGCATGTGGCAGTTCCAGGCCGGAGCGTCGCGGGCTTACGCCGCTCATACATTGCCACGTGTAGGTTCTTGCGGGAAATCGATCAAAACCGGCAACTAGGTCGTCGCGCGACGAGGAACCGCTCGAAAATTCTTCGATCAATCATCAGTGAAAATAATTCGCGCGGCTCTTGTAGGAGCGGCGTAAGGCTGCGACTTAATCGACAGAGCGATGCGTCTGCAATACTGCGCGCTGACGTGTGTAAGAATTCCGCGGCCTGAGGGTCGCGGGCTTACGCCGCTCCTACCTGCGTAGCGATTAGTTCTTTCCGAAAATCGACCCGAGCAGGCCACCGATGCTGCCTTGCTGGCCACCGGACGACCCGCTGCCCGAGGCGGCCGCGAGGATGTCGGAAAAGTCCACGTCGCCATCGCCATCCTTGTCGAGCACGGCATTCATCAGCGTGCTGCCGATCCCGCCGCTGCCGGCAATCTGCTGGTGCTGCTGGCCGAGCAAGCCGCCGAGGCCCTGCGCGGACAAGCCGCCCTGCTGCGTGCGATTGCCAAGGTAGGCCATCACGATGGGCGCCAACATCATCATCAACTGCATCGCTTGGCCCTGGCCTAGGCCTGAGGCCTGACTGACCCCGTTGGCGGCATTGGTCTGCCTGCCACCGAGCACATGGCCGAGGATGCCGGCGCCGTCACCGCCACCACCGAGCACGCTGCCCAATACGCTGCCGATATCAAGGCCGGAATGCTGCTGCAGTGCCGAGTGGATCGCATCGGCGCCGCCGGGCTGCGCCGCGTTTTTTCCGAGCGCGCCCAAGATCATCGGCAATGCTACTTGCACCGCGTTCGCCGTCTGCTGCGGCGGCGCGCCAATTTGCCCGGAAATGGACTGAATGGCACTCGGGCCGACCGCGCCCAGAATCTGACTGATGAGATCGTCGTTGCTCATGATAGCGCCCGAGGTTGTCTTAGAAGTCGTTACGTTAACACCAAGGTTTCACAGCTGCTTGAGCCGGTAAAGCGCCTCTAGCGCCTGCTTGGGTGTCAGCTCGTCGGGCTCGATCGCGGCTAGCGCATCCATGGCCGGTGTCGGCGCAGGCGCAGCGAAAAGCCCAAACTGCTGCGGCTGATCCAACGCCATCGGCGTCATTGCCTGCGTGTGTGAAGACCCACGCTTTTCCAGCTCGGCCAAAGTGCGTCGGGCTTGGTTCACCACGGTGCGCGGCAAGCCGGCGAGGGCGGCGACCTGCAGTCCGAAACTGCGGTTTGCCGGGCCGTCCTTGACCGCATGCATGAAGACCAGTTTGTCGCCGTGTTC
>JBBSAA010000316.1:0-2205 GCA_038252715.1 Lysobacterales bacterium
TCGCTGTTGGTTTCCGACGCCAGCGGGCTCGGCGACACGCTGCAATTTTGTCGCTACCTGCCGATGCTGGTCGCACGCGGAGCGCAGGTGAGTTTCGTCGGTCATCCCCGGCTGTTCCGCCTGCTTGGATCGCTGGTGCCGGCGGTGCGTCTGATGGCGGAAGTCACGCCCGCTGATCGCTTCGATTTGCATTGCAAGCTACTGAGCCTGCCATTTCTATTCGGCACGCGCCTGGCTGACGTCCCGCGCGCAGTTCCCTACCTCGCGCCCGAGCGCGAGCGTTCTGAGCATTGGGCAAAGCACCTGGGCACGGAGGGATTCAAGGTTGGCATTTGCTGGCAGGGCAATCCGTCACGCAGCATTGATGCCGGCCGCTCGATTGCCTTGGCACAATTTGCACCCCTCGTCGCCATTCCAGGCCTGCGCCTGATCAGCCTGCAAAAGAATTTTGGGCTGGAGCAGTTGGCCAGCCTGCCTGCCGGTAGCGTCGAGACGCTGGGTGAGGATTTCGACAGTGGGCCCGATGCCTTCATCGATTCCGCGGCAGTGATCGCGAACCTGGATCTTGTCATCAGCTCTGACACGTCGATTGCGCATCTGGCCGGCGCGCTGGCGCGTCCGACTTGGGTCGCCCTGCGCGCGGTGCCGGAGTGGCGCTGGCTGCTAGACCGTGAAGACAGCCCTTGGTATCCGTCGCTGCGCCTGTTCCGCCAGCCAGTAGCTGGCGATTGGGCGTCGGTGTTCTCGGCGATGGCGGTGCGACTTTCTGGCGAACTCAAGCGTTGACTGGAATCGCACGGCGGATGAAGTGCCCGCGCGTGACACATTGCTCACATTCGGAATTCCCACGCAAACGTTGATCGCTTTTGCGGGATCTGGTTCGCATCTTCCGTTACCTTCGACACATGAGCTTTACGGCCACTGTGGCATCGTTGGCCGTGCTCAATGCGATGGGGGTCGCAGCATGTTTTTAATCTTATTACTGGTCAGCTACTTGGCGGTCTTTGCTCTTGTCAGCCGACGGGCTTTTATTGACACCATCCGCATGCGCGATCAGCTCGAACGCTTGGAGTGGCCGCCGGCGGAAGCCCTAGAATTTATCGACTTGCGCCACAGCAAAGCCAAACTTGCGTTTCAAACCTTGCGCTACGGCACAGCGATCGCGTTCGCCGCCTGCGCGCTTGGCAGTTTGGTGGCGTGATGGGCCGCTGAGCCGCGGCGCTCGCACTTGCTGCTCGCCACAGTGATGAGGTGTACCGTGCCCGCTGTGGCGATGAGCCATCACCGATGAAGACAAGAGCTGCCGGCGAGTCGGTCGGCAATGCGTGTAAGCCGGTCAGCCAGACCAGCACGTCGTCAGCCGGTCAGTTCATGACGGCGATGGTGCGGTTGCTGCACTTGGTACCTAAATGCCTGCTGCTACAACGGCGTGTAGTTCGGTCGCCAGCTGCTTACGGTCTTCGTTAGCGCGCACGGGTCGCGGTGGATGGAACTTGAGGCGAACGTGAGCGCCACGCAGGCCCAAGAAATAGCGCATGTGGCCCGCCATCACCATGTCACCGTGGAAACAGTAGGCATCACGCTCGCCCGCGGCGACGACGGGCTGGCCATCGACGGCGAGCAGCGCGAGCGTAAACGGCTGCAGGGTCCACTCATCGTTGCCTTCGCTCAGGAAGGCTGAAAACAAGCTTGACTTGAACGGTGCAACGCCGCGACCGTCCGATGTGGTGCCTTCCGGAAACAACACCAAGCTTCGGCGGCGCTGGAGCACGGCCTGCATCCGTCCGGTCATTTTTGCCGCGTCGCGCGGCCGCCGGCTGACGAACACCGTGTCCTGCAGCGCGCACAGACGGTTTGCAATCGGCCACTGCGCCATTTCGTCCTTGGCAATGAAGGACGCGGGTAACACGCTGCCCAGCACGAAGATATCGAAATGCGAAAGATGGTTGCCGATAAATAAAGTGGGGCGATCGGTCACTGCCACCCCCTCGATCGTGACTTGGATGCCGAGGATTCGCCGCAGTCCTGCGTGCCACCAGCGGGGTATTCGCGCCGAGGCCGGACCTTTGGTGACGGCCCTAACCAGCAACTGCATCGGCACCAGTATCGAACTGAGCGCGGCTATCGCTGCAATTTTCCAGACCACGCGCCACCAGGCCATTGTGTCGTCCTCAAGGGGGTTCTCACTGTCCGAAGGTCGGGGCA
>JBBSAA010000317.1:0-2179 GCA_038252715.1 Lysobacterales bacterium
GTGGCGGCGCCTCCCGCGCCAGCTATGGCCAGCCAGCGGACAACGAGCGCGTCGTTGGGTTTGAAAGGAGTCATCAAAGCACAGCCTGGTTGAAGTCGAAGTCCAGGTCGTTATTGGCCTGTTGGACGAGATTGCCCTGAATGAAGTCGATGCCGCTCATCCACAGTGTTGCCGCTGATTGCGCATCCTCGACGCCGTGGCCAATGACTTCCAGCCCGCGTCGGTGCGCGCGATCGATCAAGGTCTTGAGCTCGTCGCGCAGCGCGGTGCTGAGGGTGCCGGAGGTGTATTTGCGCGCCAGCTTCACGAAACCCAGCGGCAGCTGTTCAAGCAAGGATTCGGCGTCGGTACCCGACTCGTATTGGCTCAGGCAGAACTGCACGCCTTCGGACACCATCGCATCGCAGAACTGGCGGACCGTGGCCGCGTGCACGGCGGCGTCTTCAAGGCGCAGTTCCATCACCAAGGACGTACCGGTCACCCCGTGCGCCTCAAGCTCGGTCTTGAGCCAGGTCGCTTGGCCGGCGTCGGCCAAGGTCAGCGGTGACTGGGTGACGAACAACCGCAGCTGGCGGCCTTCAGCGCGACGATCGCGAATCAGGGCCAGCGCCTGCATCAACACCCAGCGATCGATCTCTAGGATGAAGTCCGAGCGCTCAGCCATCGGGATGATTTCCGCCGCCGACAGCAATCGGCCTTGGGCGTCGCGCATGCGCAGCAACACTTGGAATTGCGATTCGTCGCTGCCGGCAACCGCCACTACGGGTTGGTAGAGCAGTTCCAAGTGGCTCTGGCTAACGGCTTCGCCAATGCGCGCCAGCAGCGCCGCCTCGCGCGCGGCTTCCGAGGACTTCGGCGGTTCGTAGCGACGGATGCCGCGCTCGTGCGTGCGCGCTTCGCGGGTGACTTTTTCAACGGCGTTGAGCAAGGGCCCGGTTTCGGAAAACCCGTGCCGCAAGGCGCCGATGCCGACCGACGCGCGCAGGCGCAGCGGATGGCCTTGGGCCATGAATGGCTCTTGGACGAGGCTGCTACGCAGTTGGGTGGCGAGTTGTTCGAGGCCAGCGTCGTCGCGATCGCGATCGAACACCAAATAGCTGCCGTCACCGAACCTTGCCACCATCGCCTCACCGGCCGCCTTGGTAAGCAAGCGGCTGGCATCGGTCAGCACTTGTTCCAATGCGGTCAAGCCGATGCGGTCACGCAACAGGCTGAGACTCTCGATTTCCAGGAACAGCACGCCCCCGCGGCGTTCGACCGAGGCCGGTATCGCCAGTTGCTCGGTGAGGTTTTCGAGCAGTTCTGCCCGTTCGAACAGGCCCGTCTCGCTGTCCTTGCCGCCGGGCTTGCTACGGCGCGATTCCAGCGCACGGTGTCGGCGCACGCGGTTTTGCACCGCTGAAATTAGGTGACGCGGACGAATGGGCTTAGATAGGAAGTCGTCACCGCCGGCGTCGATCGCGTCGAACTGACGATCCTCGTCGGACTCGCCGGACAAGAACACGATCGGCGTGTGCATGAACGCGTCTTGCTCGCGGATCAGCGCGGTCAGCTCGATGCCGTTGGCATCAGGCATGTTCAGGTCCATCAAGACCAAGTCGGGCTGGAATTGTTCGAGCGCCGGCAGCACGCCCAGCGCTTCGAGCACCACCAAGGTGTCCATGCCGGCATTGCGCAAGATGCCCTCGGCAAATAGCGCCTGGCTGCGGTCGTCCTCGACGATCATTACTCGGAATGGATTTTCTCGCGCCGGATCAACCAGGGCTTGTAGGCGTTTCATCACGTCATTGGCATTGGTCGGGCCGATCACCAGCGAGTCGACGCCAGCGCGGCGCGCGGTCAGGCGCACCGCGATATCGTCGGCGTCGGCAATCGCGACCAACAGTAGGCGACGCGGGTGGCGCAGGCGCGCCTGGCGCACGGTTTCGCCAAGCAGCTCAAGCTGAGTGCTGAAGCTCGCATCAATCAGCACCAGATCGGCCGGCAGGGCACCAATCAATTCCTTGAGTTCGTCAGCGTCTTCCACTAGCTCGACTTCGACCCCCAAGCCCTCTAGCCGCTGGTCGAGTTCAAGCGACAGCGGACCGTGGCTGGTGAGGTGATAGATGCGCAGGCCGGCCGCCAAGGGTGCTCGCACAACGTCAGCGGCAGGCTCGATCATGTCCCCGATCGGCGGCGA
>JBBSAA010000318.1:0-2143 GCA_038252715.1 Lysobacterales bacterium
GCGCGCCGGCCGTCTGCTGCATGGCCTCGGGTTTCCCGCCGATACGCATTCGCGGCCGGTGTCGACCTTTTCAGGCGGCTGGCGCGTGCGCTTGAACCTGGCGCGGGCGCTGATGAAGCCGTCCGACATGCTGCTGCTCGACGAACCGACCAACCATCTCGATCTCGACGCCGTGCTGTGGCTTGAGCAGTGGCTGCTCAAGTACCCGGGCACCCTGTTGCTGATTTCGCATGACCGCGAGTTCCTCGACGGTGTTTCAACGCACACCCTGCACCTGCACGAGGGCAAGGCGAAACTTTACAGCGGCGACTACACCAGCTTCGAACACCAGCGCGCCGAACACCTGCGCCTGCAGCAAATTTCGCACGAGAAGGAGCAGGCCGAGCGCGCTCACCTGCAGAGCTTCATCGACCGCTTCAAGGCGCAGGCCAGCAAGGCCAAGCAGGCGCAGTCGCGCGTCAAGCGCTTGGCGAAACTGGCCGGCACCGAGGCGGTGCGCGCTGAGCGTTCTATCCGCATCAACTTCGCCGACCCGGTGAAACTGCCGCATTCGCTGATCCGCTTGAACCACGTGGACGCCGGCTATGGCGCAACCGCGGGCTCGGCGGCGACCGAGAACGAATCGGCGTTGGCTGCGCATTCGGCGCCGGTGGTAATCCTCAAGGACGTTGGCTTTGGTTTGGAAGCGGGTGATCGCGTGGGTTTGCTCGGTCCCAACGGTGCCGGTAAATCAACCTTGGTGAAAACCCTCGTCGGAGAATTGCCCCTGCTGTCGGGCGAGCGCGTCGCGCATCCCGACCTGAAAATCGGTTATTTCGCCCAGCACACGGTCGAAAGCCTGCACGAAGGTCAGAGCCCGATTTGGCACCTGAAGGAAATCGCCCCGAACATGGGCGAGCAGCAATTGCGCAACTTTCTGGGCCAGTGGAATTTCGTTGGCGATCGCGCGTTCGAATCGGTTGACGGTTTCTCCGGCGGCGAGCGCGCGCGCTTGGCCTTGGCTTTGATCGCCTATTTGCAGCCAAACGTGTTGCTGCTCGACGAACCCACCAACCATCTCGACCTCGACATGCGTGAGGCGCTCGCTGAGGCGCTAAGTATTTATCCGGGTGCCATCGTGCTGGTGTCGCATGACCGGCATCTCATTGGTTTGGTCTGCGAAACTTTTTGGCGCGTCGCCGATGGCAAAGTTGAGGCGTTCAACGGCGACCTTGACGAATACGCGGCCTGGCTGCGTGCGCGCGGCGGCTCGGAATCAAAGGCAGCCAAGTCGGCGGAGAAGTTTGCTGCTGCAGCTGCGCCCTCTCCGAAACCAGCACGCTCGAAGCAGGCAATTGACGCCGACAGCAAGCGCTTCAAAGCCGTCGAAGCGCGCATTGCCGCGATCCAGTCCGAAGGCAAACACATCGAAGACGAACTCGCCGACCCGGGCGTGTACAACAGCGACGGCGGCGCGACTTTAGCCCAGCTTGGCCAGCGCCAGTCGGCCTTGGGTAAAGAGCGCGACGCGCTAGAGGCCGAGTGGTTGCTGCTGTACGAATTGCAGGAAAACGCCTGAATCACGCGGTGTCCGGCTTGCCCGGTACGCGCTTCGTCCCCACCTTTGCCGTATCACGCCACTGAGTCCGATCATGCCCATCTACGGTTTCGCCTGCGCCAGCTGCGGCCATCAGTTCGATCGCCTGCAGCGCTTGTCTGACCCGGATCCGACGGTTTGCCCCGAATGTGGTGCCGAGCAGGTCCATCGCCAACTGACCGCCCCGAGCTTCCGCCTCGCCGGCGCCGGCTGGTACGAGACTGATTTCAAGAAAGACGGCGACAAGAAGCGCAATTTGGTCGACAAGACCGAATCGACACCCAAAGTTGATTCCAAGCCTGAAACCAAGGTTGATGCCAAGCCGGCCGCTGCGCCGGTGGCTGCGCCCGCACCGGCCAAGCCGTCGACTACCGGCGGCACCGGTTCGGCCTGAGCGTTGGCCTGAGAATTCTCGCAGTCGAGTGAGGCGCTGCATCAGAGTGCGCCGTTCGCCGGTCCGAGCCGGGGCCTATTTCAAGTCGCCGCATGTGACCGGCTTGGTTGAAACAGGCCCCGGCCCGGGCCAGCGCCCGCGCCCAGCTGGCGCATCGTTGATTTCGAAAAAAC
>JBBSAA010000319.1:0-2104 GCA_038252715.1 Lysobacterales bacterium
GGTATCGGTGCGGGCAGCCTGCAGCATCGCGGCGAGACGCGGGTGTGTACCGAGCGCCAACAGTTTTTTCCCAAACGGGGTGATGCGTTTATCGGCATCAATCGCATCGAGCCGTTGCAACAAATCGTCGGCGGCCGCGAGCGCGCCGGTCGGCGGCGCATCGACAAAACGCAGGTCGCTGCTGCCCCAGGCGGCAAGCTCGAGGCGTAGCGCGGTCAGTTCGGTTTGGGCTATTTCGGGCGTGCGCATCGGGTCAAGACGCTGCGACTGCGGCCAGAGGCGATACGACCAGCCTTCAGCGACACGGCCGGCGCGACCCGAGCGCTGATCGGCCGACGCTTGCGATATCGACACCGTTTCCAAGCGCGAGAAGCCGCTGTTGGGATCAAAGCGCGGCTCGCGGGCGAGGCCAGAATCGATGACCACGCGCACGCCGGGCAAGGTGACGCTCGATTCGGCGACATTCGTCGCCAGCACGACGCGGCGGCGACCGTCGGGGTCGGGGTTCAGCGCTTCGTTCTGCCGATCGAGCGAGAGTTCGCCGTGCAGGGGCACGATGCGCGCGTCCAGCGCCGACAGCGCGCGTTCGGCGTCGCCAATTTCGCGCTGGCCGGGTAGGAACACCAGCAAGTCGCCAGGATGCTTGAGCAACGATTCTTCCACCGCCCGCTTGAGCTGGAACAGCAACGCCTCGTCGCGTCGTGCCGGGTAGTGCGCCACCGTCACCGGATAGCTTCGCCCTTCTGCGGTCAAGCGTGGTGCATCCAGGAAACGCGCCAGCGCCTCGCCGTCTAGCGTCGCCGACATCACCAGCAGGCGCAGGTCGGGGCGCAGCTGCTGTTGCACGTCCAAGGCAAGCGCGAGGCCGAGATCGCCTGCCAAGTGGCGTTCGTGGAATTCGTCGAAGACGATTGCGGCGATGCCGTCGAGCGTGGGGTCGTCTTGGATCAGGCGCGTGAGGATGCCCTCGGTGACCACCTCCACGCGGGTCCGCGGCGAGACTTTATTCTCGAAACGAATTCGGTAGCCGACCGTGTCACCGACCACTTCCCCGCGCTGCTGGGCCATGAACCCGGCCGCAGCGCGCGCGGCCACGCGGCGCGGTTCAAGCATCAAGATCTTGCCCTCACCGCGCCAAGGCGCGTTGAGCAAGGCCAGCGGCACCTGCGTGGTCTTGCCGGCGCCCGGCGGCGCTTCCAGCACCAGGCGCGGATGCCCGGCCAGCGATTGCAGCAGGGCCGGCAGTAGCGGGGCGATGGGAAAATCGGGCGTCGTCACCCGCCAAGGCTAAAGATCCGGACGCGCGGCGTCGAGTCAATCAGTCCGCTCGGCGTTGGAAGCGGTGATTGCCGGGCAGCGGTTGGAGGCGTGGAGTGGCCGCTTCTGGCGCCGTTTCCGGCGCCGGTTTGGCGAGGCTCATCGGCATAACTGGCGCAGCCTGCTGCGTTGGCGGCACCGGCGTTAGGTAGCGCGTGAAATCAAGCTGGTGCCGGCATAATTTCATCAAGGCGATTTCCTCGGCCTGCATTTCCGACAGCGTGCCGAACACGAGGTAGAACCCGCCGACGCCGCGCTGGACGTCGGCGAATGGAAAGGCGCCAAAAGCGCCGGCGCTGGACACGATGGTCGCTACGCCGTGTGCGTCTTCGGCCTCGCGCCATTGACCGATGCCATAGCCCAGGCTGGACGAGAACGGCGTGTTGACGATGATCGTGCCCGCGCTGTGCTTGAGCGCCATGTAGTCGAGCGTGTCTGCGCTCAGGAACTGTCCGTTGGGCGTGACACCGCGCATCGCCACCATCGTGACGACTTTCGAATAGTCGTTCACCGTGCTGCGAACACCGCCAGCTAGTCGCGGGTTGACCGTGTAAACGTAGCCGGGCTGCACCGAGCCGGTCGCAAAATCGGTGCCGGTCAAGCCGAGCGGTGTGACCAGTTCGGCGATGAACAGTTGGTCCCAGGATTTGCCGGTTGCAATTTCGGCCAAGCGCCCGGCAACCTGCATTGAATTGCCGCCGTACGCAAACACCGCGCCGGGCGCGCCGATGAGGTCAAACTGCAGAATCTGCCGCGCGCAGGTATCGAGCGTGACGGTGCGCTGCGA
>JBBSAA010000320.1:0-2077 GCA_038252715.1 Lysobacterales bacterium
GGTTTTGCGATCGGGCTTTTAATGGTCGTGGCGAGCGTGGCGTTCAACCTCTGGATCCAGCGCTCTGCGAACGATGGTAGTTCGATGGCGTCGTTCGGCACGCTGATGACCGGCTACAACGTCGTGCACACCCTGCTTTCCACGGTGTCTTGGGCGTTCTTGGTCGCCGCCGTGTTCATTGATCGCCCGACGCCGCCACCCATCCCGCGCGCCTGAGTCGCCAATGAGCGCCAGCCACCATCGCGAATTTGCACTGTCTCCCGACGACAGCGTCCGCTTGGCGAACCTGTCGGGCCCGCTGGATGAACACCTACGGCAGATTGAACTGCGCTTGGGCGTCGAAATCGCCAATCGCGCCGGCGTTTTCCGCGTCACCGGCGACGCCGATGCGGTCACGGCCGCTGAGCGTTTGTTGGTCGGCCTCTACGCCGACACAGCCTCGGAAGTTCTTGACTCGCAAAAAATCCACCTGCGCCTCAACGACGCCAATATCGACCGCTTACAGGTGGCTCGCGACGCTGAACTGGGTGTCGCGGCGCAGGAAATCGCCATCCGGGTCAAGCGAGGCTTTGTCAAAGGTCGCGGCGCGAATCAAGCCAAGTACCTGCAGGCCATTGCCAGCCATGACATCAACTTCGGCATCGGGCCTGCCGGCACCGGCAAGACCTTCCTCGCGGTCGCGAGCGCGGTAGAGGCGCTGAACGAGTCCCGCGTGCAGCGGCTGCTGCTGGTGCGACCAGCCGTGGAAGCGGGCGAGAAACTCGGCTTCCTGCCCGGTGACCTGTCGCAAAAAGTCGACCCCTACCTGCGCCCGCTGTATGACGCGCTCTACGAGATGTTGGGCGTTGAAAAAGTCGCCAAACTCATCGAGCGCAATGTCATCGAGATCGCGCCCTTGGCCTACATGCGCGGCCGCACCCTCAACGACGCCTACGTGATCCTGGACGAGGCGCAAAACACCACGATCGAACAAATGAAAATGTTCCTGACTCGAATTGGCTACGGTTCCACTGCGGTGGTCACCGGCGACCTGTCACAGACTGACCTGCCCAAACACATGAAATCAGGGCTCAAGGATGCGCTGGACGTACTGCGCGATGTCGACGGGATCAGCTTTACGTTCTTCACCGCCCGCGATGTGGTGCGCCATCCCTTGGTGGCGCGAATCGTACGCGCTTACGACGCGCGTGATGGCCGCAAGGACCACGAATCATGACCGGCACACCCTCC
This sequence comes from Lysobacterales bacterium, assembly GCA_038252715.1. GTDB lineage: Bacteria > Pseudomonadota > Gammaproteobacteria > Xanthomonadales > Xanthomonadaceae > Arenimonas. The sequence continues at coordinate 1,231 of JBBSAA010000320.1, forward strand.
GCTTGGGACGCGCTCCTGCGCCCGGTCGCGGGAAAAACCGCGGGTGGCCCGGGCATCGTCGTATTCGATCTTGATGGCACGCTGGTCTTGGGCGACTGCGGCGACGCGATGATCCGCAGCCTGCTGTCGGCGCACTGGCTGCGCCGCTTGGCCGGGATGCTCGCATTGCCGATCGGCGTCCCGATGATGGCGTTTCCGCCGACACGTCGACGCGGCGTGTCGATGTTCCTGTGGTTAGGCACCGTGGGACTGGCGCCGGCAGAACTAATGCGCCGGATCGATGGGTTCCTGCGCGATTATCCGTTTCGCCCCTTGCCCTATGCGGTCGCCGCGCTCGAACGCGAGCTTGCTGCGGGCCATCGCGTGGTCGTTGCGACCGGTGCCCTGCGCGTATTGGCCGACTATTTGCTGCGTCGCCTTGGCGTGGCAGACCGGGTTAGCTTGATCGCTTCGGAAATGCAGCCTTTTTTCGGCGGTCAACGCGTCAGCGTGCAGTGCAACGGCACGGTTAAGATCGTCGAGCTTGAACGGGCCGGTTTCGCCCCACCTTATCTGCGTGCATACAGCGACAGCTGGAGTGACCACCCCTTGTTTGCCGCGGCGCGCACGGCAATCGCGGTGCGTTGCACCGAGCGCGACCTCGACCGCCTGCGCGACCGTTTTGCTGAGCGCCTGCAAGTGCTATCGCCTGACCTCGCCAGCGGCAGCGCCTTGACCACGGCGGCGACGCCATGACGAGCCCGGCCATTGCGTGGCCGCTGCTAGACTTCGCGCCATGACCCGCGGACCGATCCAGCTCGATGTCGGCATCAGCTATGGGCTGCCGCGCGTCGGCTTGCCAGCCCCA
>JBBSAA010000321.1:0-2077 GCA_038252715.1 Lysobacterales bacterium
AAAACGCCGTCGAGACCCTGACCGCGATGGCGGCTGACACCGTCGCCAAACTCAATATGAGCAAGCTCCAGCGCACCTTCCTGTCGCGCCGCGACGACTGAAGGACCCTTCCGACCCGCTAGTTCCGCGTGCACCAGTCCGCGGTGCGCGTCGCCAGCATCGTCCTTTGGTGCAATAGCCGCCACCCCGTTTGTGGACCAGCAACGCGCTCACTGCTCGATGTGCCATCCGTCCACTCGCGCCCATGCGCAGTGACTCTCCACGCGCGCTAGCGCGACCACCGGGGCTCTACGATGTCGATCAAGATCAGCGTTACCTCGTTTTTCTCTTCCATGGGCTTAGGCGCTGCGCTGTTGTTTGGTGGCCTAAGCGTTCTGACTCCCAGCACGGCGCGCGCCGCCTTAGATTGCGGCGGCAACAACGGCTATTTCTGCACCGGCGCCGCCACGCAATACGCGGGCGGTTTCAATCCCGGGGTCGGCAGTGGCGGTTTTGGCGGCGGCAGCTGCGTGGCCACGCGCACGCCGGTAGTGTTCATCCCCGGCAATGGTGACAGCGCCATCAGCTTTGATATGCCGCCTGGCACGGTGGGACTCGGTTACGCCACGCCGACACGCTCAACCTACGATGAAATGAAGGCACAGGGCTACAACGACTGCGAATTGTTCGGCATCACCTACCTCAGCGCCAGCGAACGCGGCGCGCCGCAGTCCAATTACCACTCGGCGGCCAAGTACGCGATCCTGAAGGCCTTCATCGACAAGGTGCTGGCCTACACCGGGCAAATCAAGGTGGATATCGTTGCCCATTCGCTGGGCTCATCGATGGCGCTGGCGACCATCAAGTACTACGGTTATTCGGGCAAGGTGCGCCGTTTCGTCAATATCGCCGGCGGCATCCGCGGCCTGAACACCTGCTACGCCACTGGCTATATTTCCGCGATTGCACCCACCTGCAATGCCGAGGGCTACTACCCATACAGCTACTACACCTTTGGCCTGTATCCGAGCACCGGCATTAGCTATTACGGCTACAACCGCTGGACCGGCAGCGGCAGCGATAGCCTGCGCAATTTCCCGACCACGTATCCCGGCATTGCCTTCTACACGATTACTGCAGGCCTGTATGACCAGGTGCACTGCTTTACAACCTCGTATACCAGCGGCTGCCCGAGCGGCGCGCTGTTCACTGCCGCCAGCAATGTCAAAGCGCAAGTCAGCGTGGGCTTTGGCAGCAGCGCCTACGGCTACGACTGGGATTGGGCCGACGGCAGCCCTTACAACGCCGGCGGCGGCGACACCAGCAGTGGTATCGGCCACTTCCGTTCGAAAAACAACACCGGCCGAGTCGTCTACAACATGCTGGGCACGACCTGCACCAGCAACTGCGGCAACGGCTACATCGGCAACAACGGACCGGTAACTAACCTGTGATGCACGCTTTTGTTTAGTGGCGGAACCGCCTGCGCACAGCGAGGTGCGCAGGCGGATTTTTTGGCCATCTATGACTAGACGCAGCTAGTTGGGCGCGATAGCGCCGAACGCTATGAGGAGGCCGACCAGCAGAAGCAGCCAAATCACCAATCCAAGCAGGATCCACAGTACGTTTGCCACGCCAATTCGAGCGTTCAAGCTTCCGTTTGGATCATCGCAGGCGAGATTGGCCATACGCTGCGCACGCGTGAGCAGCCACGCGATGATCACGATGGCAACCAGGCCAATGCAATCGGTAATCGGTGAGCCAATTTCCTTGACCGCCAATCGGTCCGTCACTCGAGCCAACAACGTCACTGCCACGACCCCCGTGGCGAGGCCGTCGTGAGGCCATGGCAGGCGTCGACCGCTGCGAGTCAAGGTCTGGTCAATTTCCCGAAACAGCGCATGGTAGTAAAAAATGGAGAACAAGGACCGAGGCACTGGCCAGACCGAATAATTCGCCACGCGCTTTAGGTGGGCCCAATGTTGGTACATCCAGTAGAAACCATAAAGTCCGCAAGTTCCTAGGTACATCACCAACAATTTGCGCTCGGCAACCACGAAATGACGCGTCAGCGCGAGTTTCGGCATAGCCTCCGACA
>JBBSAA010000322.1:0-2070 GCA_038252715.1 Lysobacterales bacterium
CCCACGTAGGAGCCAGCTCGCTGGCGACAAGCTCCTGACCATTGCCTCGATACGCGCCGGTTCGCCAGCAAGCTGGCTCCTACGGGGGGATGAAGCATTGTTAGACTGAGGTATGGATACAAAAGCGAGCAGGTGTGCGGCGGCTATCGGCGAGGCGTTTGCTGATTACAACGCACGGTTCGGGGCAATCACTCGACGGGCGCGCAGCCGGTTCGAGGAAAGCGACTGGGTCGGTGCGCGCGAGGACGCGGTCGAGCGCATCGAACTTTATGATCTTTGCGTCAGGCAAATCACCCTGGCCCTTGAGGCTCGGCTGGGCGAGGATGTGTCCGATCGAAACCTGTGGTCAGCGATACGCGACCAATACAGTCAGCTCATTTCCCCCTTGCTCGACCAAGAGCTATACAAGACTTTCTTCAACACGCTGACGCGCCGTTTTTTCAAGACGCGCGGCGTTGCTGCCGATATCGAATTCGTCGCGCTTGATATTGAGCCGACCGACCACATCACCCATCCGGTCGCGCGGCACGCTTACGCCGTATCGGGTGACCTGCGCGCGACGATGGAGCGGGTGTTGGCCGGCTACACCTTCGCCGTTGGCTATGCCGACGCGCGCGGCGACGCGGCGCGAATCGCGCAGGCGCTGGCGGGGCGGTTTGGTGAGCGCGGCGAGTTCGGAGTGTCGGCGATCGAGCTGCTAGACACGGTCTTCTATCGTGAACGCCGGGCCTACTTGGTAGGCCGAATCTATGGCCGCGACCACTACGCACCCTGCGTGATCGCCCTAGTCAACGGTCCCGACGGGTTGCGCGTCGATGCGGTCCTAAGCGAACGCCAGCACGTCGCAGTCCTGTTTGGCTACACGCACAGCTATTTCCATGCCGACCTGGCGACGGTCGGCGACGCCGTGGTATTTCTGCGCACGCTGCTGCCAGGTAAGGCCGTCGACGAAATTTACACCGTGCTCGGTCGTGCCAAGCAGGGTAAGACCGAGCGCTATCGGCACTTCTTCGGCTACCTCGGCGCGCATCCGGCGCAGGCGCTTGTACAAGCCGAGGGCGAGCGCGGAATGGTCATGGCGGTATTCACCCTGCCGGGCTATCGGCTGGTGTTCAAACTCATCCGTGACAAGTTCGCGTACCCCAAGAACATTGCCCGCGAACAGGTGCGTGAGAAATATCGACTGGTATTTCGCCACGATCGCGTTGGCCGTTTGATCGACGCACAGGAATACCGTTTCCTGCGCTTCCCGCGCGCCCAGTTCGCACCGGCGCTGCTCGACGAGTTACTCAACGAATGCCGCGAATCGGTTAGCGAGGACGGCGAGGACCTAGTCGTTAACCACTGCTACATCGAACGCCGCCTGCGGCCGCTGAACTTGTACGTCAAGGAAGTATCGGAACAGGCCGCCCTCGCCGCCGTGCTCGACTATGGCCAGGCGATCAAGGACCTCGCCCGAAGCAATATTTTCCCAGGCGATCTGCTGCTGAAGAATTTCGGTGTGACCGGCAATGGCCGCGCTATTTTCTACGACTACGACGAATTGTGCTTAGTGACCGAATGTCGGTTCCGCAAACTGCCTGAACCGAAGAATGACGAAGAAGAGATGCACCACGGCGCGTGGTATTACGTGGCCGACAACGACGTGTTTCCCGAGCAATTCCCGCGTTTCCTGGGCTTAACGCCTAGCCAGCGTGAGGCTTTGCTGGCCACGCATGGCGAAATCTTCGACGTGGCGTGGTGGCAGGAAACGCAGGCCAAGATCCAAGCCGGCGGATACACCGATGTGCCGCCCTATCCCGAGTCGCTGCGGCTAACCACGTAGGCGTAGACGTAGGAGGCAGCTCGCTGGCGACAGGCTCCTGACCATTGCCTCAATGCGAACCGGTTCGCCAGCAAGCTGGCTCCTACGAGGCGTGGGGTTCTTTGCTATCGATTGACGATGACCGGATCGCGGATGGTGCCGCCGAGGTCGAGTTCACCGCTGTGATAGATCGCGCCTTTGTAGCGCAGACGCAGGCGATAAATCCATTCGCCGACGCTTTTATCGTCGGCATTGAGATCATGCAG
>JBBSAA010000323.1:0-2042 GCA_038252715.1 Lysobacterales bacterium
GGCCCGGATACCCCCCGACTGGGTCTCTGGATCCAAGCACTAGGCCTCCTACTTTTCCTTCTTTTTGAGCCAGCTTGCTGGCGAACAACTCCACCCGTGTACCGCTGGAATTCAACCCTGCGAATTCGGCACGGCCACCGCACCGCTCGGTCGCTAGTCGCCAGCAAGCTGGCTCCTACGTGAGGGGGCGGTTAACACGCTGCGCGGGCGGCGCTCAACAGGTCACCCTGTTCGACCAAGGCCACGGCTTTGGCTACGTCACCATCCATCGCCCGGTCGTAGGCCATGAACGCGATGTCCTGGCGCAGGCGCGCCAGGGTCGCGGCCACGGCGTTTGCGGGCTGGAATTCGGGGGCAGCGGCGAGTTCGGCGCGCAAGGCTTCGACCTCCTCCAGCAGCGCCACGCGTTCCGGCGTGCCTACGGCCGGCGCGCCACGCACTTTCGCAGCGAACGCTTCGACATCACCCACACGCGCCAATTCGCGCGCGGCATTGATCATGTCGCGGCGGTAATCGAGCGCCTGCGCAGCCGTATAGATCTCCAGCGCCAGTACGCGCGACAGGTCCGACACCATGTCCAGCACGTGGCGGGCTTCGTTGGCGCCCATGGACACGTGGTCCTCGGCATTGGCGCTGGTTGGGATGGAATAGACCGACGCCGGATGCGCACGGCTGCACAGGTCGTTGACGATCGCGGCGGCGGTGTATTGCACGATCATGAAACCGCTTTCAGTCGCGTCTTCGTTGCCGATCAGGAACGGCGGCAAGCCATCATTGGTAGCTGGATCCACGAGCTTGTTCAAACGGCGCTCAGAAATGGAGGCCAATACCGGAATCGCGGCCTTGAGGTAGCTCATTGCCAAGGCCAGCGGCATGCCGTGGAAATGTCCAGCCGACACCACTTGGTCTTCAATGAAACGTGCGCCAGGCAGGTCGGGGAACAGCAGTGGATTATCAGTGACGGCGTTCAGTTCGATATCCAACACGCGCTGCGCCTGCGCCAGCGCATCCCGCACCGCGCCGTGCACCTGCGGCACGCAGCGTAGCGAGTAGCTGTCCTGCGGCTGGTGCTTCTTGCCGCCGCGGAAAGGCTTGAAGCGCTGGTAGAAGCGCTCACGGCCGTGGCGTTGCGACAGCGGCACCCAATCCCAGGAAATATCGAAGGCCAAGGCTTGCTGTTCCGGCGCCTGCCAGCTGTCGGGCAACCAAGAGCGGAAGCTCGGCACCAGGTGATAAGCAATATCGGCCAGCGTTGAACCAGTCAGCAGCTCGCGCAAGTGCGCGGCAGCGGCCACCTGGCCCGGATGCGGGCGCAGCGCGTGAACGTGTTCGTCAAACGCGCGCAAGCGACCAGCAAACGCGTCGATGGTCATCGCCGCAGCCAGATCAGCGGTGTCGCACAACTCGTCAAGCTTGTTCACTGCCAACACGCCGGTCGCCAACATCTGCGCCGTGCCGTTGTTCAGCGCCAGGCCTTCCTTATGCGACAACGTCACTGGCGTCAGGCCCGCGCGTTTAAGTGCTTCGCCGCCCGGCATCCGTTCGCCTTGGTAAAAGGCTTCACCGCCGCCCAGCAGCACGATGGCCAAATGCGACAGCGGGGCCAAATCACCACTCGCGCCCACCGAGCCCTTCTGCGGCACCACCGGCACGACGCCGGCATTGAGCAAATCGGCCTGCGCCTGCAGCGTGCTGACGCGAATGCCAGAATGGCCACGCATCAGGGTGTTGATGCGGATCACCAGCATCGCGCGCACCACGTCGGCAGCAAACGGTTCACCGACGCAAACGGCGTGGGTAATGATCAGGTTGCGCTGTAGTTCGTCGAGCAAGCTTTCGTCGTTCTTCTCCGCGCCCGGCAGGGACTCGCGCAGGCGATGGGCGCCCAATAGTTTGTCGGCATTGCTGCCGAAGCCGGTGGAGACGCCGTAAATGGGCTCTTGCTTGCGAACTTCTTCGGCCAGGAAATCGGCGGCGCGCTGGACCTTAACGAGCTGCGCAGCGTCTAAGACCACGGATGCTCCGTAAGCAACCGCAACGAC
>JBBSAA010000324.1:0-2028 GCA_038252715.1 Lysobacterales bacterium
CCGGATGGCCGGTGCCCCAGGCCTTGAGCAGGTCGAGCGCTTCGGCGCCGCGCACCTCGCCTACGACGATGCGGTCCGGCCGCAGCCGCAGGGTTGAGCGCACCAGCTCGGCCATGGTCACGACACCGGCACGGGTGCGCAGCGGAACGTGGTCGAGTGCCGTACATTGCAGCTCCACCGTGTCTTCGAGCACGATCACGCGGTCGCCGGTGGCGGCGATTTCGTCGAGCAGGGCATTGGCCAGCGTGGTCTTGCCAGTGCTGGTGCCACCCGCAATCAGGATGTTCTGGCGCTCGCGCACGGCTGTCCGCATGAAGGCCGCTTGCGCCTCGGTCAGGATGCCGTCGGCCACGTAGGTGTCGAGCCGGATCAGGCTGACCGCGCGCTTGCGCAACGCGAACACCGGTCCCGGCGTCACGGGCGGTAATGCGCCCTCGAAACGTTCGCCCGTTTCGGGCAGTTCGGCGGATAACAGCGGCTTGCCCGCATGCACTTCGGCACACACATGGGCGGCGACCAGTCGGATGATGCGTTCGCCGTCGGCGGGCGTGAGGCTGACACCCAGCGGTTCGCGCCCACTACTCAGCCGATCGATCCACAGCGAACCGTCGGGGTTGAGCATGACTTCCACCACGTCGGGGTCGTTCAAGGCTTTGGCGATGTCCGGCCCCATCGCCGTGCGCAACATGCGCACGCGACGTTCCAGTGCCAGCGAGGCCGACAAGCCCTGATCGCGCGGCTGGCCGCTCATGACGGTGCTCCCCCGGAATCGTCGGCAGGTGCTGCGGCGCGAACGTTTTCCTGCTGGCCGAAGAACTGGCTAGCGTCGGGCTGGATTTCCTCGACGACGTCCTTGACCAGACTGCGCCCGCGCAGTAGATGCCGACCGAGCTGTTCGACAAACTGCTCGAAGCGTGCGCGGCCCTGAGCGCGTGCCGCTTCCTGATGCGCTTCCGGCACGGGGGTGCTGACGGTCAGGAAGTAGCGCACGTAGAGCGCCAGCGTCTCGATCAGGATGTTCTGATCCCGCTCCAGCTTGTCGAGCTGGCGAGACAAGCGATCCAGACGTTTAGCGATAGCCGCTTCGCGCTGATCGCCAGAGTCGGGTGACAGGAACGAAGCCAGCGCGGCGGCAATGATGGAGGACTTGGACAAGCCCTTCATGGCCGCCAGCTCGTCGAGCCGCTTGGCGTGCTCGTGCTCGATGAAAAGGTTCAGGCGTGTGCGGCTCATAGGGATATCCCGTCATCAGGGTCAAGGGCAGCTAGCCGCGCCGTGCGTTGCAGGCGTGGATCGAGCTGGGTGGGCAGCGACAAGTCGTCGTCATCGAACAGGCCCAAGTCGTCCATTGCGTGTTCTGGCTCCGGCGTGAATACGACTTCGGACAGTTCCGGCTGCTGCTGGTGGCCACCGTCGTCGATGGCCCCGCCGTGTGCGGGGATGGCCAAGCCGGAAGTCGGTGCGGCGGGGGCGGGTATGGCCAGTCCGGTCCAATCGTCTGGCCGCAATGGCGGTGCATCGTCGTAGTGCCCGAGTTGCAATGGCGGCGGCGCCAGCATGCGCGTCTTGAAATTCGCATCCAGGTAGTAGCGAATTTTTTGCGCCTTGATCGGTGGATGACCGGACACCATCACCACCTCGTCGTCGGGTGGCAGTTGCATGACTTCGCCTGGTGTGAGCAGCGGTCGTGCCGTCTCTTGCCGCGATACCATCAAGTGACCGAGCCACGGGGCCAGCCGATGGCCCGCGTAGTTGCGCTGCGCGCGCAATTCGGTCGCGGTGCCCAAAGCTTCGGAAATACGTTTGGCGGTGCGTTCGTCGTTGGTGGCGAACGCGATACGCACGTGGCAGTTGTCGAGGATCGAGTGGTTTTGGCCGTAGGCCTTGTCGATCTGGTTGAGCGACTGCGCAATGAGAAATGCGCGCAGGCCATAGCCGGCCATGAAGGCCAGGGCGGACTCGAAGAAGTCGAGCCGACCCAGTGCCGGGAACTCGTCGAGCATCAGCAGCAACTTGTGGCGTCGGGTA
>JBBSAA010000325.1:0-2020 GCA_038252715.1 Lysobacterales bacterium
ACCGTGAAACACCGCCGTATCGAGCTTGACGAAGGTTTGCGTCGCGCGTTGGTACTCGGGGAAGTACACGGCCGCCGCCGGGATCGTTGACGCTTCGAAGTCGGTGCAGAAGATACTGCCGGCACCGCAGAGCGAAGCCACTCCACCCATGCCGATGCCGGCGCCACCGCCAGTCGTTGCGCCACCCGCAGCAACTCCACCCGCGCCGCCGCCACCAGCAGCCTGGCCCGCGCTATTGCCACCGCTCGTGGCACCGGCAACACTACCCGAGCCCGAGCCCGAGCCCCCGCCACCCGAGGTCGACGCACCAGCTGTCGCGGACGTGCCAGGGCCGCCCGGACCCTTCGTCGCCGTATCGTTCCCGGCAGGGCTACAAGCCAGCGCGAGCGCGCCCGAAGCTAGGACCCAAGCAACAGCATCAGTCGCGGACATCTAGCCGTTAATTTGCGCGACAACTCACCAAACTGCAACCGGTTCCACAGCACCTACATTCGTTCGGCCTAGCTGCCCGAGGGAAGCCGCCTTCGCTTGCGCGGGCAGCGCTTGGGCTTCGTCCTCCGAGGTCGGTGCGAGTGGTGTCTTGTTGACCTAACTCTCGCCGTCCAGTTCCGTCTCGACGTCGTCGTTCGTCGCGTCGGCCTTGACCATGCGTTCGAGCATCTTGCGGTGGACGCCCAGCAGGCGGGCGGCGGCGCTTTTGTTGCCTTTGGCGACAGCCAGGGCTTGTTCGACCATCGCGCGTTGAATCGCGTCGAGCTTGGACGGTTCTTTGGTGGTGAGCGTGAGCAGGGTTTTGGCGATGCGGGTCAGCTCGCGCTCGACCAGCACGTCCTGACTGCCGACTAGCTCTTCGAGCGTCGGGACGTCGATGACGTCGCTTTCGGCCAACAGCGACAGACGCTCAATGGCATTTTTTAGCTCGCGTACGTTGCCGGCCCAGCGATGCGACCGCATCCATGCCACCGCGGCGTCGGTGAAGCGCAGCGCGCGTGTCTGCTCGGACGCGAACGTTTGCACCAAGTGCGGAATGTCGTCGTCACGCTCACTGAGCGGCGGCACGTCGATCGTGACGACATTCAGTCGGAAATACAGATCTTCGCGAAACGTGCCGTCATTGATCCGCCGCTCCAAATCGACGTTCGTGGCAGCGATGATGCGCGCGTCGAGCGTGACTTCTTCCTCGGCGCCCAGTGGCCGAAATTTCCGATCTTCGATCACGCGTAGCAGCTTGGCCTGCAGCTCGATCGGCATCTCGGCGATCTCGTCCAACAGCAGCGTGCCGGCACCGGCCAGCTCGAGCTGACCCCGCACCCGGCGATCGGCGCCGGTAAACGCGCCGCGTTGATGGCCGAAGACCAAGGATTCGATCAAGGTGCCGGGCAGCGCCGAACAATTGACTGCCAACAGCGGCTGACTGGCGCGTTTGCCAGCGTAGTGAATCGCGCGCGCCACCATTTCTTTGCCGCAACCGGTCGCACCACGCACCAAAATCGGCGCGTCGGCGTCGGCCACGCGTCGCACCAGCTTGCGCACGCGCTCGATCGCCGCCGATGCGCCGACGAGCGCCGGCAAGCCTTGGCGCCGATCGACCTGCTCGCGCAGGCGCTGCACTTCGTCCTTCAGCGCGAAGCGCTCGCGGATCCCGTCGACGATTGGCAGGATCATCTCGGCGCACAGCTCGTCCTTCAGGACGTAGTCCTGCGCTCCCTGGCGCATCGCTTCACGAATTTCGGCTATTTCGCTGACGCCGGTCACCATCACGGCCGGCATGCCGCGACCCGTGCTGCGCACCCAGCGCAGAAAATCCAAGCCCCCACGATCGGCCGGCGAGTCGCTGAGCCGAATATCCAGCAGCATCGCGTCGATGTCTTGCGTCTCCACGCGCAACCGCGCTTCGTCGACGCTCGCCGCCTCCACGACCTCCACGTCGGGGCGATCTTCCAACAACCGCTTCAGCACCGTGCGCGCGCTACGCTGGTCATCGAGCAGCAGGAACTTCACGCGCTCACCGTAGCAGCCA
>JBBSAA010000326.1:0-1979 GCA_038252715.1 Lysobacterales bacterium
CTCGCGTTCGCGATCTTGCTGCTGCAGGACTTGGTCGCAATCCCGCTGCTGGCCCTGATCCCCTTGCTGGGCGAAGCCAAGGCCGCGGCGCAATCGGTGCCGCCGATGGACGCCGTGCTCAAGGCGGTCGGCATGATCGCGTTCGTTGTCATTGGTGGTCGTCTGGTCTTGCGCCAGCTATTTCGTGCCGCGGCGTGGACGCAGATGGGCGAAGTGTTCACTGCGACCGCGCTGCTGGTGGTCGTCGGTACCGCGTGGCTGATGCAATCGGTCGGGCTGTCTATGGGCCTGGGCGCTTTTCTTGCCGGCGTGTTGCTGGCCGATTCGGAATTCCGCCACGAACTCGAAGCGCAAATCGAGCCGTTCAAAGGCCTGTTGCTTGGACTGTTCTTCATTGCGGTTGGCATGAGCATCAACCTCGACAAGGTCGTCGCCGAACCGATGCCGATTGCACTGGGCGTGGCCGGCCTGCTGCTGCTCAAGATGCTGGTATTGGTAGGTATCGGCTGGCGTCCCGGCAAGCTACCGCTGCGCGAATCCCTGATGCTCGGCGCGGTGCTGGCGCTGGGCGGCGAATTTGCCTTCGTCGTGTTTGGCGAGGCGTTCAAAGCGGGCTTGATCGAAGGCGTGTTGCGTGATCGCCTGGTCGCGATTGTTGGCCTGAGCATGGCGGCAACGCCGCTGATCGTGATCGCGATTTCGCGCTTCTTGCTCCAGCATCCGGAAAAGAAGATCGAGCGGCCCGCCGACGTAATCGACAATGACGAGCCGCGGGTGATCATTGCCGGCTTCGGCCGCATGGGCCAAATCGTCGGGCGCATCCTGCGCGCGCAGGGCATTCCGTTTACCGCCCTTGAGCACAACACCGAACAGGTAGAGTTGTCGCGTCGCTTTGGCAGCATGATTTACTTTGGCGACCCGACCAAGCCAGACCTGCTGCGCGCCGCCCACACCGACCGCGCCGACGTGTTTGTGATCACCACCGATGACCCGGACGTTACCGTCCGCACCGCGCGCCTGCTGCGCCGGCTGTACCCGAACCTGAAAGTATTCGCGCGTGCGCGCAATCGCCAGCATGCGTTCAAGCTGATGGACTTGGGGGTCGAAGTTATTCGCGAAACCTTCCATTCCAGCCTGGAGCTCAGCGAGCAGGTGCTGGAGGCGCTCGGCATCGCGCCCGAGGTTGCCCGCGATCGCCGCGAGCGTTTCCGCCAGCATGACGAGCGCATCCTGCGCGAACAGCATTTAATCTATGACGATGAGGCGGCGCTGATCGCCAACTCGCAGCAGTCGCTCAAAGATCTCGAAACCCTGTTCAGCGCCGACGAGAGCGACAACGATGCCAAGCGCTTGGCCCGGGAGCGCAAGAGCATCCACGTCGATGAGGACAGTGGTTGAGGCGTGCAGCAAAGTTTGCAAGCAGTTGCTGCTGAAGACTTCGCGACACCGTCAGCGCTACGCGGCCGCTGCAGCCACTGCCCATCAGCGCGTTAGCGTGGGTCGCGTAAGAACCGGGCAATGGATGGCGCGGCGCGTGCAGGTTCAAATTCCGCAGCGATGTCGACGTAGCCGCGCAACAGGGCCAGGTCGTGCGCGCTGCGGCCCAGTGCATCACGGCGGTGGCGGTCGGCGCCTTCGCGCAGCAGCCGCTGCACCACGCGCGACAGGCCGTGCATCGCGGCCATGTGCAGCGCGGTCAAACCACGCTGGTCGCACTGGTCAATTTCAATATCCTCGCCCAGCAGGCGCTCCAGCACGGCCAACAACACGTCTTCGTCGCAGGCGGCGCCGGCTTCAGCGCGCGCGCCAAGCAAAAGCAGCAAGGGCGTTTGACCGGCGGCGCTGGCGCCATCGGGCGGCAAATCGGCCATCAGCAGCAGATCGAACAAGGCGAGCACGCGGGCGCGATCGCGGGCGGTAAACGCGTGCAGCGCTGCGCAGTGCAGCGCACTCAAGCCTTGTTCGTCGATCAGTGCAAC
>JBBSAA010000327.1:0-1973 GCA_038252715.1 Lysobacterales bacterium
AACCGCATGAGCAGTCGCTACAACGCCGCCGATATTGAAGTCCTTTCCGGGCTGGACCCGGTCAAACGCCGCCCAGGCATGTACACCGACACCACCCGGCCTAACCACTTGGCCCAGGAAGTGGTGGACAACTCCATCGACGAGGCCTTGGCGGGCCACGCGAAAACGGTCGAAGTGACGGTATTTGCCGACGGCAGCTGCGAGGTATCCGACGACGGCCGAGGTATGCCGGTGGATATCCACCCAGAAGAAAAAATTCCGGGCATCGAGCTGATCATGACGCGCCTGCATGCGGGCGGTAAGTTCAGCAACAAGAACTACGCGTTTTCCGGCGGCCTGCACGGCGTGGGCGTCAGCGTGGTGAATGCGCTGTCCAAGAAGGTGGAAGTTTTCATCAAGCGCGACGGCAACGAGTACCGGATGGAATTCCGCGACGGTTTCCGCTCCTCCGCCTTGGAAATCATCGGCACGGTCGGCAAGCGCAATTCCGGCACGCGCTTGCATTTTTGGCCCGACGCCAGCTATTTCGATACGCCCAAGATTGCCGTGAAGGCGCTGCGCCACCTGCTGCGCGCCAAGGCCGTGCTGTGCCCGGGCTTGACGGTGAAGCTGTACGACGAAGCCAGCGGCGAGCGCAACGAGTGGTATTACGAAAATGGCCTGCGCGACTATTTGCAGGGCGAGTTGACCGGTCGCGAACTGCTGCCGCCGGAGTTGTTCACCGGCAACCTGACCAAGGAAGGCGAAGTCGTCGATTGGGCCGTGGCCTGGGTGCCCGAGGGTGATTTGGCGCAGGAAAGCTATGTCAACCTGATCCCCACCGCGCAGGGCGGCACGCACGTGAACGGTTTGCGCTCGGGCCTGACCGACGCGCTGCGCGAATTCTGCGACTTCCGCAACTTGCTGCCGCGCGGTGTGAAACTGGCGCCGGAAGACGTCTGGGACCGAGTCAGCTACGTCCTGTCTTTGAAATTGTCCGACCCACAGTTCAGCGGCCAGACCAAGGAGCGCTTGAGTTCGCGCCAAGCGGCCGCCTTTATTGAGGGCGCCACGCACGATGCCTTCTCGTTGTGGCTCAACCAGCACGTCGAAATGGGCACGCAAATTGCGCAGATCGCCATTGATCGCGCTGCGGCCCGTCTGAAAACAGAAAAGCAGATCGTTCGAAAGAAAATCACCCAAGGCCCTGCCCTGCCCGGCAAGCTTGCTGATTGCATCTCGCAAGACCTAGGCCGGACGGAAATATTCCTGGTCGAGGGCGACTCCGCCGGCGGCAGCGCCCGCCAAGCCCGCGACAAAGAGTTCCAGGCGATCCTGCCCCTGCGCGGCAAGATCCTCAATACCTGGGAAGTGGAAAGCACCGGCGTGCTGGCGTCGAACGAAGTCCATGACCTAGCCGTTGCCATTGGCTGCGATCCGGGTACCGAGAACATCGACGGCCTGCGCTACGGCAAGGTCGTGATCCTCGCCGATGCCGACTCCGATGGCCTGCATATCGCGACCTTGCTTTCAGCGCTGTTCTTGCGTCACTTCCCAGCCTTGGTCCGCAAGGGGCATATTTTTGTCGCGATGCCGCCGCTATTCCGCGTTGACGTGGGCAAGCAGGTTTTTTATGCCTTGGACGAAGAAGAAAAACGGATCTTGCTCGAGCGCATCGAAAAAGAAAAAATCAAGGGACAGGTGTCCGTGATGCGTTTCAAGGGCCTAGGCGAGATGAATCCAGTGCAATTGCGCGAATCGACCATCCACCCGGATACCCGCCGCCTGGTCCAGTTGACCATAGACGATGTCAGCGAAACCAAGTCGCTGATGGACATGCTGCTGAGCAAAAAACGCGCCGGTGACCGCAAGGCCTGGCTGGAGTTGAAAGGCGATCTAGCGTCGCTCGAAGCCTGACGCCAGAACACAATCGCCATTAACCGGAGGGACCCATGAAGATCAATAGACTCGCACTGACCTGCCTGCTTAGCCTG
>JBBSAA010000328.1:0-1969 GCA_038252715.1 Lysobacterales bacterium
CGGAGCGCACCGTCACCGTCGCCGTCGGCCACGGCAAGAAGGCCGCGCGCAACATCGACGCTTGGCTGCGCGGCACCGGTTACGCGAGCGCGCCCAAGCACGAACTGGCCGGCTTCGAGCGCCTGAACACCTGGTACTACACCGACGCCCCCAAGACCGTGCAGCCCCAGCTCGACATCGTTCGCCGCCGGTCCAGTTTCGACGAAGTGCAGGGCGGGCTGAACGAAACCAACGCGCTGTACGAAGCGCGGCGCTGCTTGTCTTGCGGCAATTGCTTCGAGTGCGACAACTGCTACGGCGTCTGTCCGGATAACGCGGTGATCAAACTCGGCCCGGGCAATCGATTCCAGTTCAACTACGATTACTGCAAAGGTTGCGGCGTCTGCGTCGCCGAGTGTCCCTGCGGCGCGATCACCATGGTGGATGAGGATATCTGAGGCCGTTCGGCGGCGCGGCGTGACCACCATGGCTGCCCGTATTGCGATTTGGCGCGACAGCCAAATGTCGTCCGACGGGGATGTCTGCGTTCGGGCATATCTTCGGTTCCGTGAGTACGCTAGCGCACAGACGGCGCCGCGCAGCGCGCCTATTTTGGACGGGTAGCTGGCACGCAGACCCGGCCGGGGGCGGTCAAGATCTTGAGCGCATGAAACGGATGGGTCGCTCTTCATGCGGACAAGTCAGGGCGGCCTGCCGCCCCGACTGACCGTGCTCCGTTTTTCAATTCGCCGAATACTCCCTATTCGGCGCCGTCTAAGGAGAAGGAACAATGTTACGAAGTGTGAAGGATCTTGAGGACTACGCCATCCACGCGACCGACGGCAGCATCGGCCAAGTGAAGGATTTCTATTTCGATGACAAAGCGTGGGCAGTTCGCTATCTTGTGGTCGATACCGGCACCTGGCTTTCGGGACGAAAGGTATTGATCTCGCCTATCGCAATCGGCCAGCCAGACTGGCTGAAGAAGCTACTGCCCGTCTCGATTACCAGGGAGCAGGTGAAAAAAAGCCCCGATATCGACACCGACAAGCCGGTCTCCCGACAACACGAAGTGCAGTACCTCGGGTATTACGGCTATCCGTACTACTGGGGCGGTGCGGGGCTCTGGGGAGCGGGAGCTTACCCGAGCATGATGCTGACAGGCTTCGGCGGCTTCGATTCGACGTCGCCTGAACACCGGGAAGCGGAGGAAGCCTACGCTCGGGCCGACGAAGCGCGGCACGCGGACGACGATCTCCATCTGCGCAGTTGCAATGTGGTAAAGAGCTATCACATCCACGCGACCGACGGCGACATCGGCCACGTGCAGGGGATGCTTCTCGATGATGAGACCTGGGCCATTCGCTACATCATCGTAGACACGAGCAACTGGTGGCTAGGCCACCAGGTGCTGATTGCGCCGCAATGGATCCGCGATGTGAGCTGGTCGGCAGCCAAGGTCTCGATCGATCTGACCCGGCAGGCGGTGAAAGACGCTCCTCAATACGATCCGGCGGCGCCGCTCGATCGTAGCCGGGAAGCGGACATCTACAAACATTATGGACGTTCCGCCTATTGGGCAGACGAGGCGAAACACAAACATGATACTGACGTACCACATCAATAGGTACGCCGCAGTTCTGCGCAAGAATGGAGTGGCAAGGGTGGACGCGCCGGGTCGGCGGTGCCGGCAGATCGTAATCGTCCAACCGGCCACCGGTGGATGACGACTGAAAATCGAACATGTCGAATTGAGCTCACCCAATGGCGTGGCTACCGTGACTTGACGACCGGGAGGC
The DNA here is from genome assembly GCA_038252715.1 of Lysobacterales bacterium. GTDB lineage: Bacteria > Pseudomonadota > Gammaproteobacteria > Xanthomonadales > Xanthomonadaceae > Arenimonas. The sequence goes on from JBBSAA010000328.1 coordinate 1,779, forward strand.
ATCGTTTCAGCGAACACGAGGCGAGCGGCACATGAGCAAACCAGGTGACGGCAAGATGGGCTTGTGGGCGGTGGTTGCCGTCGGCGTCGGCGGCATGGTCGGCGGCGGCATATTCGCGGTGCTGGGGTTGGCGGTGCAATTGGCGCACGGCGGCACGCCGGTGGCCTTCGCGCTGGCGGGCATGGTGGCGC
>JBBSAA010000329.1:0-1843 GCA_038252715.1 Lysobacterales bacterium
CGAGCCGATGATCATCGGCCGCAACTTCCTGACCAAGGTCAACGCGAATATTGGCAATTCCGCCGTGAGTTCCGGCATCGCCGAGGAAGTTGAGAAGCTGGTGTGGTCGATTCGCTGGGGCGCCGACACGGTGATGGACCTGTCGACCGGCAAGAACATCCACGAAACCCGCGAGTGGATCCTGCGTAACTCGCCGGTTCCGATCGGCACGGTGCCGATTTACCAAGCGCTGGAAAAAGTGGATGGCCGCGCCGAAGAGCTGACGTGGGAGATCTTCCGCGACACCCTGATTGAGCAGGCCGAGCAGGGCGTGGACTATTTCACGATTCATGCCGGCGTGCTGTTGCGCTATGTGCCGCTGACCGCCAAACGCGTTACCGGCATCGTTTCGCGCGGCGGCTCGATCTTGGCCAAGTGGTGCTTGGCGCACCACAAGGAAAACTTCCTGTACACGCATTTCGAAGATATCTGCGAAATCATGAAGGCCTATGACGTCAGCTTCTCGCTCGGTGACGGCCTTCGCCCGGGCTCGATTGCCGACGCCAATGACGCTGCACAATTTGGCGAGCTGGAAACGCTTGGCGAGTTGACGAAGATCGCGTGGAAACACGACGTGCAAACCATGATCGAAGGCCCCGGCCACGTGCCGATGCATCTGATCAAGGAAAACATGGACAAGCAGCTCGCCGTTTGCGGTGAGGCCCCGTTTTACACGCTGGGTCCGCTGACTACTGACATCGCGCCCGGCTACGATCACATCACCTCGGCGATTGGCGCGGCGATGATTGGCTGGTTCGGCACGGCCATGTTGTGCTACGTCACGCCCAAAGAGCATCTGGGCCTGCCGAACAAGCACGACGTGCGCGAAGGCTTGATGGCCTACAAGATCGCCGCACATGCGGCCGATCTCGCCAAGGGTCACCCTGGCGCGCAGGCGCGCGATAACGCCTTGAGCAAGGCGCGGTTCGAGTTCCGCTGGGAGGACCAATTCAACCTCGGCCTCGATCCAGAGCGCGCCCGTGAATACCACGACGAAACGATGCCCAAGGACGCGCACAAGTCGGCGCATTTCTGTTCGATGTGCGGCCCGCATTTTTGTTCGATGAAGATCACCCAGGACGTGCGTGAGTACGCCGAAACTCACGGTGTTGCGGAAACCCAAGCGCTCGAGGCCGGCATGGCCGAGAAAGCGGCGGAATTCCGCGCCGCTGGAGCGCAGGTTTACCGCGTGGAATGACGTTGCCGGCGGTGGGGTCACGCCCTGCCGCCAGTTTCCGTGCGCTCGACGGCTATGTCAGCGCCGCCCGGCTATCATGGGCGGGCAAACCCGACCGAGTCCGACCATGAAACTGCAGGTTCCGTTCTTGCAATTGCCGCTGTCGTTTGATGCCCAAGCGTTGGCGCATGAAATCTTGGCGCTCGGCGACGCCCCGTGGCGGCCGCACCCGCAGGGCTTTGCCGGCAATGATTCCCTGACCTTGGTGACCGCGCATGGCGACCCCGATAGCGACGAGGTCGCCGGGCCGATGCGGCCCACGCCGCACTTGGAAAAATGCCCGTACCTGATGCAGGCCTTGGCGTCTATCGGTGCGACTTGGGGCCGCTCGCGCCTGATGCGCCTGTCGGGCCAGGCCGAAGTGACGCCGCATGTGGACATTAATTATTACTGGCGCGAGCGCGTGCGCGTGCACGTGCCGATCCTGACCCAGCCGACGGTAAAGTTTCGCTGCGGTGACGCGGAAATCAATATGGCGGCGGGCGAGTGCTGGATCTTCGACACGTGGCGCCTGCACCGCGTGCTCAACGACGCCGCGTTGCCGCGTATCCACCTGGTGGCCGATAC
>JBBSAA010000330.1:0-1832 GCA_038252715.1 Lysobacterales bacterium
CTTGCGCGCCAACCGCTGCGAATGGGTCTGACTATCATCAATGCATGGACCCTCGCGACGCGCGCAATAGTTCGTTAGACGAGGTGTCCGGCAAAAAAGGATTCGACAGCCGGTGTTGACCTCGGTGACTGCTAAAGAAAGTGTGTTGAAGAGTGATCCGCGGCGGCGGCGCTCTTGCAGCGATATCACCGAGCAACACCTTCCGGCCCACACCGAAACTTTACGCACCGGGCAATATGCCGCGTACCCGCAACTTCACGCGCATTCTGCAAGGTCTGCGGCGACCCCGAGGGCGCTATGCAGGGCGCTCAGCGTGATACATCGGCCTCCACGGCGACGCAACGCATGGCACGGACGTTGCAGCGCTCTAGTGACTGCGGCACCCCCGTGCGGCTCACCCAATGAGGTTTCCATGAAAGTTTCCCCCCATGTACTAATCGCCATGTCGATCGCGGCGATGTTCACCCTGCCGGTCCAAGCCACCACCACGAAGACCGTGCCGGCCTCCGCCGCGCCGACGACCTTGCCGACGGAAAAGCCGATGATCTCGCATCCGCCGACCACGCAGACCGCCGGCGAATCCGAAATGCAGCCGATGCCTGCTGATAAGGCGATGCCTGCCACCAAGCCGATGACAGCAATGAAGCCGATGGCCGAAAAAATGCCGGCGATGACGGGTGATTCCGTCGTGCTCGGAATGCTCGGCGCGATCAACCAGCATGAAATTGATGCTGCCAAGCAGGCCGAAATCAAGAAAGTGTCGGCGCCGGTGATGGCTTATGCCAAGAAGATGGTCGCCGAGCACGGAAAGAATCTGGAAAAGACCAAGTCCTTGGGCACGCTTGCCAACGATGCGGATATTCAGAAAATGAAGATGACGCAAAAAGACGACCTGGCCGCATTGGGCAAGAAGTCTGGTAAGGCGTATGAAGATGCGTACGTTGACGCCATGGTGGCCGGCCACACTGAGGTGCTTGCGACGATCGACACGAAGCTGATGCCGATGGCGACGTCGGCCGCGGTGAAGGCGCACTTGACCGACACCCGCGCGCACGTGGCTACGCATCTGGACGAGGCGAAGGCGCTGCAGGCAGCGCGCTGATGCGCTGTGGCCCGGGTCAACTTTGGCCCGGGCCACCTCCTGTGAACGCAGACGGCGAAGCCGTCCAGCACCTCAATAGGAAGCGGCTTGCAGTAGGCAGCCGCGTCCGGGAACTACAAATCGCCAGCGACACCACCAAAGATCGCGCTGTCACGGCGATAGAAACCGATGTCAATCGTCAGCGGCTATCAACACGCGCCACGGCGCAGTACAGTGCCCCGTATTCGTTGGCGCGGCCGCCATTGTCGATGCACTCGGCGCCCGCGTGGAAGTAATGGACGATGTTGGCCAAGCCACGTGTTCGACCGTGACGAAGAGGATCAGCGTGAGAGAGAACGTCATCGAATATCAGACGAAAACGCGGGAGACCGGCAGTTTGGACGCTGTGCAGCGCGCGTTGGATCACGGCGAGTTTGCTTCAGCGCGCGCTACGGCGGCGCCTAGCTTGGCCGACTTGTCGGTTCGGTTAGCAACCTGCCCAGAGGAAATCCGGGCCGCGCAGCAGCTGCGTTATCAGGTATTTTACGAAGAAGGAGGCGCCCACGCCGATGCGCGGACCTTGGCAGAAGCGTGTGACGTGGATGCGTTGGACGATATAGCCGACCACCTCATCGTGATCGACCGTCGCCGCGCCGAGGCCGGCATCAACCTGGGTGTCGTCGGAAATTACCGTCTACTGCGCGATGACGCGCGCCCTCAGGACCGCGACTTCTACACCAGCCAGGAGTTC
>JBBSAA010000331.1:0-1766 GCA_038252715.1 Lysobacterales bacterium
GGAGAACCCTGAATTTCGGGTGCGGGATTGGTATGAGCCGATTGTGAAGCAGCTACTGGCCCAAAGAGCCGGTGGCGAGTATCGCTTGATCGTGGATGGCAGTAAGGTTGGATTTGGTCATCAGTTTTTGGTGATTGCCCTGGCGTATCGGCATCGCGCGATCCCGCTGGCCTGGATGTGGGTGCTCAGCAGCCGCGGACACAGCACCGCCGGACGGCAATTGGCTTTGTTGCGCTACATTTACCAGCTGTTGCCGGTCGATGCACGCGTGCTGCTGCTGGGCGACTCGCAACTTGGCGCGGTGGAGGTGCTCAAACAACTGGATGAATGGCACTAGTACACCTGGGCCCAAATAGTGAACAAGGTAGCCAAAAGGATTGACGCAGGAATGGGCAACCAGTACACTCAAGGGAAAATGGAAGGTAGGAAACACAGCATGCCCATTCCAAAAGCAACTGAAGTACAGTTGAGCGAAGCAGAGCGCACAGGGCTGGAACAATTAGTGCGCCGTCATACGGTCGGTCAACAAATTGCTTTACGCGGGCGCATCATTTTAGCTGCCGGCCAAGGACAAACCAATAGCACGATCGCTGCGCACCTAAAGGTAAGTATCAATACGGCTCAACGCTGGCGCAATCGGTTTGCAAAAGCCCAGAGTATATCGTACGACGATTTGAGTCTGGAGGAACGTTTGCAAGATGGGCCGCGCCCTGGAGCGCCGAGCCGGATCACCGCCGATCAGCGCTGCCGGATCGAAGCGCTAGCCTGCGAGAAGCCGGAAAAATCCGGTCGGCCGATTAGCCAATGGACCGCGCGCGAAATTGCCGCTGAAGTGATGAAGCGCGAAATTGTCGAGCGGATCTCTGGACGCCATGCAGCGCGGCTTTTAAAAATACGCTGATATCCAGCCCCATTTGAGCCGTTATTGGCTAACACCGGCCTATGAAGCTGGTTTTGATGAAAAAGTGGTGGATATTAACCAGCTCTACAAAGCCGCCCCGCAACTGGCCAAACAGGCCCAGCGTGTGGAAAGCGTGGATGAAATGACCGGCGTGCAGGCATTGGAACGTAAACACCCCGATTTGCCCTTGTTGCCGGGGAAAGTGGAACGGCATGAGTTCGAATACGAGCGGCATGGTACGCTGTCCTTTACCTGTGACTTTGACGTGGTACGCGGCGAACTGGTGGCCTGTACCGCCAGCAAGACCCGCAACGAACAGGATTTTGTGGCGCACATCCAAGGCCGGGTAGCTTCCGACCCGCTGACCTGGAAATGGGACTTTATCTGTGACAATCTCAACACGCACCTGTCGGCTTCCCTGGTGCGCTACGTCGCCGCAGAATCCGACCTGACCATCGATCTGGGGGTAAAAGGAAAATCGGGGATTTTGAAATCCAAGACCTCCCGGGCCGCCTTTTTGAGCGACCCCACCCATCGCATTGTCTTTCATTACACCCCGAAACATGCTTCCTGGATGAACCAGATCGAAATTTGGTTTAGCATCCTGGTGCGAAAAGTGCTCAAACGTGGCAATTTTACTTCGGTGGATGACTTGAAACGCAAGGTCCTAGCTTTCATCGAGTATTACAATCGTACGATGGCCAAACCCTTCAAATGGACTTACCAGGGCAAGGCGCTCAATGCCTAACTTATTCGCTGTTTACGCCCAAGTGTACTAGTCGTATGGATAGATATCCACGATTGTTTACGAGAAAGTCCAGCGATAATTGCCGAGTTCTTCTAGTGTATACTGCCGCTCACCATA
>JBBSAA010000332.1:0-1648 GCA_038252715.1 Lysobacterales bacterium
GGCGCTGAACACGGTGCACACCAATTCGACCAATGACAGCACCCGCTCGGCAGGTACGGCCGCTACGGCAACACCACAGACGCCAACTGGAACAGCAACGACTTCTACCAGCGAACGAGCACCTTGCTGCCCACTTCGGCACCTTTCAATGCCGGAGGCGCCCGCGCCGGCGAAGCCAACACCCGGGCAGCGGACATCGCCAGGTAAAGAAAGCCCCGCCGGAGCGGGGCTTGAGCAGGGCCTTTAGGCGGACGTGCCGTCAGACCTGCTTACGCCGACGCGACACCGCGCCAAGTCCAAGAAGAGCCAAGCCTGCCAGCGCCATGCTGCTGGGCTCGGGCACGACATTGGGACTCGTTCCAAACTGGAAGTTATCAAAGACCATTGCCTGCCTGGCGCCTGCAACGTTACCGGCCGTGCCGACCAGCAGGTTGAACGCGTTGTTGTAGGCGCTCGTCAGGGTGTCGTACTTCTGCTGCGAGAAGCCCAGAGAGACGCCGTCCACAAGGTATTCAATGTCACCATCGGTTTCAAGCACCATGCGCAGGGTGCGCCAGGTTTCCGCTGTCCGTGCCGTCGTGCCGCGGACGTCGGGATTACCGGCTGCCTCGACACCGCGTATCAGGCCCGCAGCCGCCTGCGCTGTAGATGTAGCCACGCGGTTGAAGCTGCCGGCGTTGAACGACGCATCGGTCGGCCGGATGCTGAGGGCGAACAACCCAGCCGACACGTTCGAGCCGTCGTCCCACAAGTCCACCTGGGCGTAGGGGTTGTTGGCCTTGTTCATCGAAACTTCGAAGGCCTCGCGGAAGGCGTAGCCGTCGGCATTCGGATTGCCTGCGCCGTCAACCAGCAGCAGGCGAACGCCTGCAAACGAGATGGTGGCGGCCCCGCCAGTAATGGCAGTACCTGTATTCGTGATCACAGCGACACCGCCGAGGCGGCCGTACGCCGCGCCCGAGGCGTAATCCATCGTCACCGAGTTGAAGCTACCGGCGCGCGACACCCAGCCGCCACCATAGCCGCTGGTATCGGTCGTGCCGGGAGTCCAGGCGGTGTCGAAGTTCCAGCTTCCGATCAGCGCCGCATGGGCTGCTGTCGTGGCGCTCAGCGCGGTCAGTCCTGCGACGACCGCGTGACGCCATGTTCGTGATGCACTCATCTGACTAGCTCCTTGAGATGTTGGAAATTGGCGGCTTGAGACGCTCTGGTCACACGCCGCTACACTCATTAAGCAATTTTTGAACCATGAGAAAAATGCATTCCTTTTCAGTCACTTACAGTGATCGGTGCTGAATACTAGTCTTGCACTACTGCGGCATGTAAAGGATTTCGACGGCCTTTTTGGTCGTCGAACAGAACCTGCCGGCGCTGCCCGAAGCCGTGCACTGCACGGCAATGCACCTGGTCCCGGCAGGCTGGGCCAAAGGCCTGCCCGGCCTCCGTGCGTTCGGCAACGCCTGGCAGACGGCACCGTCGCCAGCCACACCGCCGGGCCCGTCGTCAGGCAGCGATCCATCCGAAACTCACACATAGTCCGTGCGCACTGAACCCTTGGAGATGCCATGAACATCACGCTGTCGATCGACGAACGAATCGCCGAGGAGGCGCGCAAGGCCGCCGGCGCGATGGGGAAAAGCTTGAACCA
>JBBSAA010000333.1:0-1499 GCA_038252715.1 Lysobacterales bacterium
CCTAAGCGCAGGTCACCGCCACGAGGCTGCTTACTTTGGATGTGGCCGACGGCTTGGATAAGTCCGGTGAACATTTGTCTCTTCCCTACACAAAAATAGTAGTCGTCATCACAGCGATCGCTGGGCTCCAGCTTTCAGGGCCGCATAAATTGGTAACACGCGCTGCTGGCGACGACCGCTTCAAGCTCGCGCTGGCATGACCACGCGACCTAAATTCTTAGTTCAATACAACGCAGCCCTTCGGCCTCAACCGCGTCGCTCCGGCCGCAATATCACCCTCAAATCAGGGCCCACCTGCCGCGTTTCAAGCACCGCCATCGTCAATCGCTCAGCCATCGAGCCGATATCGAGTCCGGCGAATAGCGGCCGCCCGAGATCACCTAGGAAAACCGGGGCAACATACAGCAGCAATTCGTCGACCAAGCCCGCCGCAAGAAAGGCGCCGCTCAGCGTCGCACCGGCCTCCACTTGCAACTCATTGACCTCGCGCTGGCCCAACTGCGCCAGCATCGCGCCCAGATCCAGCCGACCGTTGATGCGTGGCACTGAAAACGCGGCGATGTCGTCGCCATAATCGGGCACGATATCGACTGCATTGACTGCCAATGTTGGCGCCGCGTAGTCAAACACCCTCGCCTGAGTCGACACCCGCGCTCTAGCATCCAATACCACTCGCAAAGGCGGCGTGACTTCGGTGCCCTCGGGTACGCGGGCCGTCAGCTGCGGATCATCGGCCAAGACGGTATCGCTGCTGGTCAGGACCGCGCCACTGCGCGCGCGCCAACGCTGGACATCCGCGCGCGATTGCTCCGAGGTAATCCATTTTGACTCACCGCTGGCCAGCGCCGTCCGACCGTCTAGGCTCATAGCCAGCTTCAGCCGCAGCCAAGGGCGACCGCGTTCGATGCGCGAGAAGAAACCCCGGTTGAGCTCACGCGCTGCCGCTTCCATCAAGCCGATATCGACCATCACGCCCGCCGCCATTAGCTTGCGGAAACCCTCGCCCGACACCTGCACATAGGGATCGCGGCTCGCGGCCACCACGCGCGTGATGCCTGCCTGCACCAGCGCGTTCGCGCACGGCGGGGTGCGACCTTGATGGGCGCAGGGTTCTAGGGTGACGTAGGCCGTGGCGCCGCGAGCTTGGCCGCCGGCCATTTTCAGTGCGAACACTTCCGCATGCGCCTCACCGGCGCGGACATGCCAGCCTTCACCGACGATGCGATCACCGCGAGCAATCACGCAGCCAACCATCGGGTTCGGTTGCGTCGTGGTCGCGCCGCGCTCAGCCAGCTGCAGCGCCCGCGCCATCATCGCGTGGTCGGTCGCGGAAAATACCATCATTCCGCGTGGCGTACCGGCACGATGGCCATCACGGCGACGTCGTGGTCGCGAACTTTTTCGTCTGCGACCTTTTCCCAGCCTAGATCGGCGTAAAACTCTTCGTGCTCGGGGGTAAACAGGAACAGTTTCGGCACGTCATTTAGCGCCGCCAGCTC
>JBBSAA010000334.1:0-1472 GCA_038252715.1 Lysobacterales bacterium
AGCCGTGCAAAAATGGAAATCAGCGAACCACCGAAGCCCAGACCGATCAGCGGAGAAATATTGACGGCTTCCCCGGCGGGCGAAATGGAAGCCAGAAAAGCATAAAAACCCGCCACCCCGAGCAAGCCGAGGCCCACGACCAGCATGCCGCTAATGGCACCGCTACGGAACGCCACTTTCAACGCCGGGTTGAGTCCCTCGCGTGCAGCTTCGGCTGTGCGAACGTTGGCGCGTACCGAGATATTCATGCCAATGTACCCCGCCGCGGCAGACAGTACCGCGCCGAGTGCGAAACCTGCCGCAGTGAGTTTGCCGATAAAGATGAATATCAGGATGAACAACACCACACCCACCATGCCAATGGTGCGGTACTGACGATTGAGATAGGCTTGCGCCCCGATTTGAATAGCCGCCGCAATTTCGCGCATGCGCTCATTGCCAGTAGGCTTTGCCAGTACCCATTTGATTGAAACCAGGCCATAGATAATGGCAAAAACAGCGCAAGCGAGCGCCAATACTAGACCATCCGACATACTTCATCCCTCCTTGGATTACTTGTGCGAATCGGAGCCTGTTCCGGCCGGCTCATTGCCTTGCGACTATTATTTTTTTAGTACGGCTTGCCAATGGCAAGACCACCCTCAAAGCGCATACCCGGCTCAAAGCCGAAAATTTCGCTGAGATTCAACTCCTGTATGAATTGATCGACGGCTGTCTGACCATGCTCACGCTGTACTTCCGACAGGATAAGTTTGGCGGAATTGCCGTTGTAGAATCCGCCAAAATCCGCCTGAACGGCAAGCAACTGACGTGCGCGGTCTAAGGTCATGACGGATTATTCAAGGTTCGGTAATAAACCTGTATCAGATGGAAAACGGCTTCAGTTTTTTCGCCACGGCCACATTCTTCAAAGTGACGTACAGCGGCAAACCGTTTTGGTATTTTGGATAATCCTCACCCTGAATCAGCGGGGCCAGATAACGGTGGCATTTCTCGGTAATGCCATAGCCATCCTTGCTGATGAAGTCGCGCGGCATGAATTTCTCGACATTGGCGACCTTGGACAAGGGTGCCACACCGATTTTGTATTTGTAGGGTGAATCCGAGATGCGGTCCACCGTCGGCATCACCGAATTGTGTCCCTTGATGGCGAGCTCGACAGCCTTTTTACCCAGTTCGTAAGCCTGTTTCACATCGGTCTTGGAAGCAATGTGACGCGCCGAACGCTGCAGATAATCGGCGACTGCCCAATGGAACTTGTAACCGTGTGCTTCCTTGATCATGTTAGCCACAACTGGCGCAGCGCCACCCAACTGGGCATGACCGAAGGCATCGCGCGTCCCCTGTTCCGCAAGGAATTTACCATCGGGATAGTGACAACCCTCCGACACCACGATCGTGCAATAACCGAATTCCTCGACTTTTTTCTTCACTGCGGAGAGGAATTTCTTCTGGTCAAATTCAATTTCCGG
>JBBSAA010000335.1:0-1465 GCA_038252715.1 Lysobacterales bacterium
GATCCAGCAATTTGGGTCGCATTGGTTGTCCGACACCGAACACGTGCACGCCGACTGGTCGCCCGAGTTCGAGTACGGACTGTCGCCCGACATATTGGCGATGACGCGCGTCTTTCGCGGCGACGCGCGCGAGCAACACTTGCTCGCAACCAAGGGTGCGCCGGAAGCGGTGATTGATCTATGCCACCTACCCGACGCTGAAGCCGCCGCTATTTTGCAACAGGTTGAAACCATGGCTGAGCGCGGCCTGCGCGTGCTCGGCGTGGCGCGGGGTGAATGGCGCGGCACGAACCGACCGAGCACGCAGCACGATTTTGATTTTCGTTTCCTCGGCTTGCTCGGGTTTGTAGATCCGCCGCGCCCGGACGTGCCCGCCGCCATCGCCGAATGCCGCACCGCCGGCATCCGCATCATCATGATGACCGGCGACCATCCCGCCACGGCGCGCGCGATTGCCCGCCAAGTGGGGCTGAGCGACCGCGCCGACGTGATCACCGGCGCAGAAATAGATGCCCTAGACGACGCCGCACTCTCCGCACGCCTGCGTCATATTGACCTGTGCGCGCGATTGAAACCCGAGCAGAAACTTCGGCTGGTGCAGCTGCTGCGTCAAGAAGGCGAAGTTGTGGCCATGACCGGCGACGGCGTCAACGACGCGCCGGCGTTGAAAGCCGCCGACGTCGGTATTGCGATGGGCGAACGCGGCACCGACGTCGCCCGCGAGGCCGCCGCACTGGTGCTGCTGGACGATAGTTTCGCCAGCATCGTCACCGCTATCCGCCAAGGCCGCCGCATTTACGACAACATCACCAAGGCCACGCGCTTCGTCTTCGCCGTGCACATGCCGATCATTGCGCTAGCCATGGTGCCGACCCTGCTGCACTGGCCGGCGCTGTTGATGCCGGTGCACATCGTCTTGCTGGAACTGCTGATTGATCCCGCGTGCTCGATCGTATTCGAAGCCGAACCCGCCGACGACGACATCATGCAGCGCCCGCCGCGGCCACTCACCGCGTCACCGTTCGCGCGCTCGAACCTCGAATACGCCGTCATCCAAGGCCTCGGCTTCGCCGCGATTTTGCTGACCGGCTACGGCGTCCTGCTCGGCCAAGGCATGGCGGTGGTACAGAGCCACACGGCGGTCTTCCTCGCCTTGATCACTGGCCTGTTCCTCCTGATCCTCGGCAATCGCGCCGTCTCGCATTCCCTACTGACCCACTCCCACGCCCGCAACCCGTGGCTGCTGCGCATGTTCGGCGGTGTCGCCGTAGCCTTGGCGCTAGTGATAGGCGTGCCGTTCTTCCGCGACTTGATGCGGCTCGCAGTGCCCGAGGCTGCGACCTTGCTAGCGGCGGCCGGGCTGTTGCTGGTGACCTTGGTGTGGCTGGAGGTGTGGCGACGGCTCGCGGGGCGTATTCGGACGTGGAATTTTCAGTGACGAGACGCTATTTGATTCGAGTAAGAA
>JBBSAA010000336.1:0-1446 GCA_038252715.1 Lysobacterales bacterium
CTCCAGCATCAGTTCGTCGGGCGCTTCGCTAAGCGATCGGCGCAGGTCCTGCAGGGATTCTCGGAGCGTGCTCAACAGGGCCGCCGCGGTCGGGGGGATGGGCGAGCATAGCCGTTGCGGCCGACAGTGTCAGGATGGGGTGAGGTACGGATCGCCGAGTTCACGCACGAACCGACGCCGGAGGAGCTTGGACAAAATGCGGCTCGGACTGAGTCTGACTCGCAATCAGGAATCCCTGTCGCTCCCTAGAACTATCAACTCGCCGGGTCTCGGGTGCCGTTGACGGCGACGTCAACGGCGCTGCTCGCACCCGACTAAAGCCCCAAAAAAAACCAGCGCGACTCCGAGCAGGAGGTCGCGCCGGATAAGTAGAAGTCAGCGCTATCGAATCAAATGGACGGCGTGATGAAAAAATTCGCAGACTCAAGCCGCGCATCGGGTTCGTCGCCAGCGTCGGTAACCTGCTGTAGGACAAGTTCGGTCAGACCATCGCCGGTGACGGCCACCGGTGGGCGCGGCGGCGCGGGTGGTGCGGGCGGCGGCGGCGGAGCAGCATTTGCGCCACGCGGCGACGGCGGTGGCGGTGGCGCAGGTGGCGCCGGCGGCGCCGGCGGCGCCATGAACGGCAGGGTGCGCGGTTTGGGCACCGTGACTGACACCGCAACCGGCTTACGATCGCGCAGTACGTCGAGTTTGAGCTGTTCGCCCTCCTTCTTGCCGAAGAGCGCGCGCATTACTTCCCGCGGCGAGTTGACCGCGTTGCCGGCGACGCGTTGGATGACATCGCCAGCCTGCAGGTCCTTGAGGTCGGAATTGCTGCTGAGCACCAGCACGCCAGAGTCGGTGCCGAAATAGCGCCCCAGCGACGCGTCCACCGAGCTCAGGTTGAGCCCCTGCCAGCGAAACGCTTGGATCATCGCCGGGAAGTGGCAATCGCTCTTGTCGGGGGCACAGTCCTTCATGGGACCGATGCGCTCGATGTCCATTTCGACTTCGCGAGGCAGCATCATCGTGTGGTCGCCGCCGGAGACGCGCTGGCGTGTCGAACCGTCGCTGCCCGCGCTACGGTTGAACACCATGAGGCGGCGGATCTCGTCGGCTTTCATTGCTGCATCGAAGGTCTTGCCTTCACGGGCGTAGCCGATTTTCACTGCCTGACCCTGCTTGAGCTCACCGATTAGCGCGCGTGCGCTATCGATAGCCTGGGTGCCGTTGCCGCTGATCTTGTTGCCGTTGACTGACAGCATCACGTCACCGCCGCGCAGGCCGGCTTTCGCCGCTGGACTGTCGGGAGACACGGCCGCGATACGGACGCCTGCAGCCGCGGGGTTGGGCGCCATGACCAGGCCCAGCCCAACGCGTGAACCACCTGCACCTTCGCCAATTCGGATGCGCTCAATGCGGCGCTCGCCGCCAGCATCGTCTGAGTCGCGCTCGCCGCGCCAG
>JBBSAA010000337.1:0-1408 GCA_038252715.1 Lysobacterales bacterium
GCCAGTGGGGTAACACGGCTGCGGGAACGGCAGGGTGCGAAACGTCTGGAAACCGGCATCGGTCATCGCCGAACGCATGTCCAAGATCAAGTTCATCAATGCCAACGGGCTTTCGCTTTGCTGCACCAGCAGGCCGTCCGGTCGTAGCGCGCGCAGGCAAGTTTCGTAGAAAGCGCGGTTGAACAGACCCTCGGCCGGCCCCACCGGATCGGTCGAGTCCACGATGATCACGTCAATCGAGGCAGGCGCAGCGTTCGCCATGTAGGCAATGCCGTCGTCGAACATCACCGTCGCGCGCGGATCGGCATTGGATTCACACAGCTCCGGAAAATATTTCTCGGCCATCACCGTGACTTGCTCATCAATATCGCACTGCACCGCCGTAACGACGCCCGGGTGACGCAGCACTTCGCGCAACGTACCGCAATCGCCGCCACCAATGATCACCACGTTCTTGGGGTTCGGGTGGGTGAACAACGGCGCATGCGCCATCATCTCGTGATAGAAGAAATTGTCGCGCGTGGTCACCATCATCGCGCCATCGATCAACATCACGTTGCCCCAATCGGTGCTCTCGTAAATTTCGATCTTCTGGAACGGCGACTGCACCTCGTCAAGCTTGCGCGTGATCCGCAGGCCGAACGCCGAGCCCGTGTGCTCGAAATTCTCGTATAACCACTGATGTGTACTCGTATTCATTTGCGGCGTCCGAAATTAGCTAGCAAGGCGGCCATTCTAACCGCGCTGTCGAAGCTTGGCGTCAATCAGTCCCGCCGAGTGCGTGTTGCCATCGCCGCCATTTGCGGCGTCCAGAGTGGCTGGCAAGGCCGCCACTGCATCCGCGCCGTGGCGGTCAAGCGGCAACCGCAGCGGTCGTACGCCTAGCCACCCTCGCCTTTGTCGGCGTCCAAAAGGTCACGAGCAAGGCTGCCATTACGCGCACTCACACTGATCGTTGCCAAGGCCAGCGCTTGCCTGACGCGTATCGGCCCCAAAGCCGCTGAAGCCATCACGGCAAGGGCGTTACAATCGACGCTCGCACCGCCCTTCAGGAAAGCCGCCAATGCCCGCCTGGTCCCTTGACCGCGCCCGCCACACCTATTCCATCCCGTACTGGTCGGATGGGTATTTTGACGTCGATGATGCCGGCCGCATGTGCGCATTGCCGCGCGGCGCCGGTGGCCCGGTGCTGCCGATTCCCGCGATCTTGGAACACGTCAGCGCTGCTGAGCTCAAGTTGCCGCTGCTGCTGCGTTTTTCCGACATTCTCGGCGACCGCCTGCGCAAGATGCAGGCCGCGTTCGCCAAGGCGATGGACGAGCTCAACTACACCGGCGGTTACACGGCCGTGTATCCGATCAAGGTCAACCAGCATCACGGCGTAGCCGGCGAACTGGCCGCGCAGGGC
>JBBSAA010000338.1:0-1339 GCA_038252715.1 Lysobacterales bacterium
ACCTGTTTGCATCACTAGCCATCGCGTTGGACCAGCCGTTCGTCGTGGGCGATTTCCTGACCGTGGACGAGGTGGTTGGCACGGTCGAGAATATCGGAATCAAGAGCACGCGCTTACGCAGCCTGTCCGGCGAACAGATCATCGTATCCAACTCGGACCTGCTGGGCAGTCGAGTTCGAAATTTCGGTCGCATGCAGGAACGGCGCGCCGACTTTGTGCTGACCGTAGCCTACGAGACCAGCGCAGATCTACTCGAGGCCGTGCCCGCGCTGGTGCGCAAGATCGTGGAGGCACAGGACGGCACCCGCTTCGATCGCTGTCATTTCGCTAGTTTTGGCGCCTATTCGCTTGATTTCGAATGCGTGTACTTCGTGCTGTCGCCTGATTACAGCGTGCATATGGACAAGCGCCAGGCCATCAACCTGGCGCTGTTCCGGGAATTCGGGCGCCGCGGCATCGAGTTTGCTTACCCCACTCAAACCCTGATGCTCGCCCGCGCTGCCGGCGTTTCGGCCGGACACGCAGCGCGGGGCGCGCAACGCATCGCCCGGTAAGCACGTCTTGCTCGACGCGGCAGTTCGGTTCAACGCACGTGCTTTCGTCCTTGGCCTGGGATTAGACTGGGATTGAATCAGGGAAATGGGCAGACCAATAGGTTCAGTATGCCGCCGAAAACGAGCGTAAATTAGCGCAGTCAAGAAAAAGATGAGGTGCGGCAGGCAGAGCCATTGGCACGAAGATGGCGGAGCGGATGGGCATCGAACATGGGCACAAAAAAGGCCGGCTTACGCCGGCCTTGCTTTCTTCATCGCGCGAATCGGCAGTCCCTTAGTGACTTGCCTGCATCGCCCACTTGCGGTCGCGCATGATGTCGTGCTGCTTGATCACGGTCGGCAGGTAGCTGTTGAGCGCTGCCTTTACCGCCTTCGGCGCCTTCTCGTCCTTGATCACGTCATGGAACACATCCAGCAAGCGATCCTCGCTTGCCTTGAGCTCCTTCACGTACTCGTAGTCACCCTTGTCGGAAGCGATCAAGAGCTTGACGTTGCTATAGAACTGGCGCCATGCGCCGCCAAAGGTACCCGAGGCGGCCGGTGTGGCCCCTTCGTTAAGCACCTCTTTGGCCATGCTGCCCACCAGACCGTTCTTCGACTGCGCCATTTCGACGAACAGCGACTTCAGCTGCGGATTGTCGACGTGGGTTGAAGCGTCTTGATAGAAGGCCGCGCTGTCGCGCGTCGCCTGAATGAGTTCGTTGATGGTTTGTACTTTTGCATCGCGGATAGTGGCGTCCAAGGTTGTCATGGGACTTCTCCTTGCAGGTCGCCTCAATGGAATC
>JBBSAA010000339.1:0-1102 GCA_038252715.1 Lysobacterales bacterium
AGTTGAAGCGTACGTCGAAGCGGCCACAGTAAAACGTCGGCATGTCGCGGGCGATGGCGTCGATGGCGGCAGTCAGTTGCGGCGTGATGAAGGCCGCGCCATTGCGATACAGCCCACCGACCCGGGTCGAGCCAATAGTCGCCAGTCGCACCACTTCGCCTGGCATGGGCACGCGCGTGTCATCAACCGCGCATTCGTGATGCGGCGCGCGAACCAAGCGGCGCGCACGCGCATCGTGTGCTATCAATTGTGCGACGGTGTGTTCGCCATCGCCGGTGACGCGCGGGAAATAGCGTAGGGCGACGCCAATAATGCGACCTTGATCGGTGGCAGGATCACGCGCATAAAAAATCCCGGCTTCGCCCGCTGCCGGCAGATATTGCTGCAACACCACATCTTCGTGCGCGGGAAATGCCGCCAGATAGGTATGCAGCGCTTCCATATCCGCAATCAGCCGCACGCCATAGCCACACAAGCCGAGGTTGGGCTTGACGATGATAGGAAACGACAAGCCTGCGCTAGCCATGCATTGCAACAGCGTGGCGCTCGACGGCAGACTGGCAGTCGAAACGGCGCAGTGCCGCGCCGTGGCGGCACGCGCCAGCGGCCCCATGTTGTGAAAGTATTCGAGCTTGCCTTCACCCACCAAACCGCCCGAGGTAATGGCCGAGTTCGCCGCTGACGGCAAAGTGAGGCTGCGATAGCGCACAGCAAGGACAATCCATTGCAGCACTAGCGGTATGCAAATCAACCAGGTTGGCATGCGCTCAAGCCGGCTTTGGCGAATGCTGCCAGTGGCAGCAAATTCGATGGGCGGGCTGAGCGCCAGGTCGCTCTCGTTGCGCATCAGACGGCCACCTAGGGGCGCGTGGCAACCAAACCGACGGCGGCGATGCGGTCAACGTGCGCATAAATAGGCCGCGACAGTTCATCGCCAAAGATATCCGGGTCAATTTGTTGGCGCCGGTTGAAATCTGACCATCTGTGCCGGTTTAAAATTGACCAGGCGTTATAGCGGTGTAGCGTACTACACGGCTGTGGGTAAGTCGACCAGACTGGGACGGCTTTGACCTCCTGTTGATATGGTTGTGGGTAGCAATGG
>JBBSAA010000340.1:0-1079 GCA_038252715.1 Lysobacterales bacterium
CCGGACGTCAACGCCGTCGACAGCCAGCAGCGCAACGCGCTGGCCTTGGCGGCGCTCGGCGGCGCGTCGGCCGACCTGCTGCGGCAATTGATGATGCTCGGCGTCGATGCCACGCATCCCGATGCCGAGGGACGACGCCCGATCGATCACGCCATCGCCGCCGGTCGTTGGCCGCAAGTTGCGGTGCTCGATCCCGCGTATGCACTGCCGGCCAGCGTGGCGGAAGGATTGGCCGAGGGCCATTTTGAGAAAACGCCGCGCGAACTCCTGCGTGACGCCTTGCGCGCGCTGCGCTTGGAATCGGCCGAAGCGATGCTGCGGCTCGGTGTTGGACCTGACCGGGAAGCGATGGCGTCGCTGCTGCTGGAATTTTCTGGCGATGAAAAGTTGGTGGTCTTTGACTGGCTGCTTCGACATGGCGCGTCCGCCGATGTGCCGGTTAGCGACGGCGACACGGTTTTCTTCCAGTTGCTCGATCGCGGTGGCCCCGCACAAGCGGCAATCGTTCGCCTGCTGGAGCGCGCACAGCCGGTCGGTGGTGGCGCCGGCATTGCCCGTTTCCTGCGCGCCTGCCAAGCCGGCGACTACGTCTCGCGCGGCAATGAACAGCTGGCAATTGCCTTGCTTGAGCGCGGCGGCGACGCGTTTGGCGTACGCGGCGCGATTGATCCGCCGCTTATTGCGGCGGTGCGGTTGGGCTGGTCGCGGATGGCCGAGCTGCTCTTACTCGCCGGCGCGGATCCCAATGCGCGCGAGTCGCACGGGCAGACTGCAATCCATGTTGCGTCCGCCTTGGGTCGTGAAAACGCGCTGCGGCTGTTGATTCGCCACGGCGCGCTGCCACAGGCGCGCACGCCCGGCGGACAAACGGCGTTGGGTATCGCGCTGGCCGCGGGCCGCAGTGACTTGGGGCAGTGGCTGGAATGGCGCGGCTGGAGTTTGCCCGGGCGTCCACTGCAACCGGCCGACCTGCCTGCGGCCGCGATCAGCGGCGACGTGGAAGCTGTCGCGCGCTTGCTGGACCTCGGCCTACCCGTGGATGCCGTCGATAGCCAAGGCTGTTCGGCGCTGCTGCGCGC